>JASJCV010000257.1 GCA_030065275.1 Desulfobacterales bacterium
GGCCATCGTCGAAACGGGCCACCCCCGCATCCAGGCCGATCCGTCCCAGGGTTCGCATTTTTTCCAGAATCTTACATCCCTGGGCATCGTCTACCTGACGCTGCAGAAACCCGAACCAGTCCCATTCCAGGTGGCCGTGTTCGGGTTTCTGCAGCGTCAGGTAGACGATGCCCAGGGATGTAAGATTCTGGAAAAAATGCGAACCCTGGGACGGATCGGCCTGGATGCGGGGGTGGCCCGTTTCGACGATGGCCGCCACCTGGGAGATGTCGTTCCAGGCGACCGGAATTCCCAGCCAGCGGTCGGCGGATCCCCATCGGCCGGGGCCGATCAACAGATAGCGATGTCCGTCCTGGGCCAAGGCCGTGTTCAGGCGGCCGATTTCGGCGGCAATCGCCACCGTGTGGGCCGGGTCGAAAGTCTCCGGATCCACCAGGACGATATCGCTGATGTCGGTGTACTGCCCGTTGCCTAAGGCCAGACGCGAAAAACAGAGCGCCTCCGATTTGGCCTCGGCCGTCAGGGTGCCGCCGGCCTGCTGCTCGAACTGGGGCATGGGGCGGATCTGCAGCAGGTGGAAGAGCGCTTCTTCGTCACGGTTGCGGGGCAGCTGCACCGCGAACTCGATTTCCACGGGCCCCCCCATGCCCTGTCGGCCGGATTCGAGCAGGTCCATGATCACCTCGGGCAGCGGGAAGGTGTGGTGTTTGAGAATGGGGGCAAAGGTCACCACGGGATAGCCGCCGCGGGAGGGGGCCGAGTCGCGGATCCGGTTTTCCTCGGGCACGAAGGTGCTGCTCAGGGCCTTGATCAGCGGGTGCTCCGGAAAGTCGTCGATATCCAGTTTGTGCAGCCCGCCGGTGATGCGGCTGTCCACCCGCCGCCTGGCCGTCAGGAGATCCAGGGCCATGAAATGGCGCTGGGCATTGGCAAGGATGTCGTCGACCGTCGAAAACTGGGGCAGCTTCTGGGGATGGCGCGGACAGAAGCGTAGCGCCCGGATCTTGTCGTCGTCCGGAGCGCCGAGGCCGGCCGTCACCAGGGCGATGCCGTCGTCGGCCTGCATCGGAGCCACCGGGTAGAAATTGAAGGAGAAGGCCTGGCCGCAAATATCCGGACAGAAGAAACCCTCGTGCTCCCGGCCTGTCAGACGCTGGACCAAAACCGCCATTTTTTCCTGCTCGAGGCGGTAGCCCGTGCTGCGGGCATAGCGCCGGGCCTTTTCGCAAAATGTCGAGGCGTAAACCTGTTTGACGGCCCAGTCGAACTGCCGCCGGCGCACGTTGCGGTCCGGGTGGCAGTTGGGCAGCAGAAAGGTGGCATACAGTCCGGTGAAGGGTTGATGCTGGGCGTCCTCCAGGAGGCTCGAGGACCGCACCGCCAGGGGGTGGTCGGCATGGGTGAGAAAGAGATCGATGGCCTGCTGCAGAAATGCGGGCAGGTGCCCCTCCTGAAAGACGCGCGCGATGTGTGCATCGCTCTTTTCACAGGAGGCGATGTCCCGCAGATCGTTTTCGTTGATGAAGGCGTCAAACGCCTCCGTGGAGATCACGAATGTCTGGGGCACGCCGATGCGGATACCCTCCCGTTCAGCGTCGCCGTCGGACAGCTTTTTCAGCCGGTTGGCCATGAAGGCCAGGCCGCGGGCCTTGCCCCCCATCGACCCGTTGCCGATTTTGACGAAATCCGCATCCGGATCGAAATGGCCGGGATCGAAATCGGTGACCACGCCGCGCTGGCGGCCGCGGCGGCGCTCGGCCAGACAGGCCACGAGGTAGTCCTTGAGTTTGGCGGTGCTCTCGAAATCCGTGACCTTTACCGGCCGCAGCCGGTAGGCCAGAAGAATTTCGGAACGGGCCATGAGCCATCCGGAAAAATGATTGCGTACGGCATGGTAGTGGATGGCCTCGTCGGGGATGTCCGGCAGCACGGCCTCCAGCTGCCGCAGGTTGGCGGCGCGGCCCACTTCGCTTCCGTCTGGCAGGCGGAAGACGAAATCGCCGAAACCGAGGTGCTCCTGAAAGAAGTGCCGGATGCCCTCGTGCAGCACAGGGCTGTTCTTGTCGATAAAAACGGCCGGAATCTCGAGGGCTCGCCGGCGGTTGGACTCCTCGGAGCTGAAGTTGAGCAGCGGGATGTCGGTCGCCTCCGTTTTGATGGTCTTCAGCAGGCGGTAGCCGGCATCCGGGTCCATGCGGCCCTGACGTGGAAAACGAACGTCCGAAATGACCCCTAAAAGGTAGGGCCGGAACTGGCGGTAAAGCGCCAGGGCGTCCTCGTAGGTGTCCGCCACCAGGATCTTGGGGCGGGCCCGCATCCGGAAAAAGCGGTGTTCCTCGTTGAGGGACTCCTCCATGACGGCCTGGGTCTGACTGACGATTTCCTTGTAGAGCAGGGGCAGAAGCGATGAAACATAGAAAGGGGAATCCTCCACCATAATGATGACCCGCACCCGGGCCCGCTTGGTGTCGAAGGCCACGTTGAGACCGTCTTCCACCGATTTGATGATGGCCAACAGCAGATCGGCGTTGCCGCTCCAGATGAAGACCCGGTCGATGCAGCGTTTGTCGAAGCACCGGCGGTCGAGCGCCATCCAGTTGGGGTTGGGGGTCAGCAGAAAGACGGGGAGGTCGTTGTGATGCTCCTTGATACGCCGGCCCAGCCGGTGGGCGGGCATATCGCCCAGCCGGGGCATGGTGATGACCAGGTCGAAGGCGCGCTGGTCCAGCTCGACGAAGGCCTCGCGGGCCGAGGACACCCAGGTTAAAAGCGGGGGCCGCGAGAGATTCAGGCCGCGGTATTCCTGGATGATGCGCTGGGCCAGGCGGCCCTCCTCCTCCATGATGTAGGCTTCGTAGGGACTGGAGACCAGCAGGATCCGACTGACTTTGCGGGCCATGAGCTCGTGGAAGACTTTGAAGGAAAGGTCGAAGACTTCCGAGCGATTGGAGAATAGGTACGGCATCGGTTTCAGCGTCCCCTGGGTTGACCGGCGCCCGGCGCCTGGGGTTGGAACGAAACCCACCCGGTATCGGTTGTTTGCTCTACGCGCAGTCTATAACCGATAACCGCGCAACTCACAAGTTCGCGACACCGATCGCCGCCGGCCGTAATTGACGCCCGTTGAGGAACTTGGTATGCCTGTGGGCCTCGATGGGTCCGGGCCTCGCTTAGGATGGCGGCCCGGACGCACCCCGCGCGGATGCGCAACCCCAAGCCCCTGTACAGAAAGGATGGCGGGATGAAGATCGCATTGGCCCAGATCAATCCCACGGTGGGCGATTTCAGCGGCAACGCCGCCAAAATGCGCCGCTTCGCGGCCCAGGCCCGGGAGGCGGGCTGCGATCTGGTGGTGTTCCCCGAACTGGCCACCTGCGGCTATCCTCCGGGAGATCTGCTCGAGCGCCCCGCCTTTATCGATGCCAATCGGGAGTGCCTGGATCATCTGGTCGAACATATACGCGACATCGGGGTCATCACCGGTTACGTCGAGCGCAATCCGGGTCAGGCCGGCAAAGGGCTTTTCAACGCCCTGGCGCTTTTCGAAAACGGCCGGATTCTTTTTCGGGTCTTCAAACGCCTTCTGCCGACCTACGACGTTTTCGACGAACACCGGCATTTCGAGCCCGGACGGGATTGTGAACTCGCCGACTTCAAAGGCCTGCGGCTGGGCCTGACCATTTGCGAGGACGCCTGGAACGACCCCGACACGTTTGCCCATCAGATCTATGCCGACGATCCGGTCGAGCGGCTGGCATCCCAGGGCGCCGATCTGCTGGTGAACATCTCCGCATCGCCTTTTCACATCGGCAAACGCGATTTCCGCCACCGGATGCTGGCCGATCTGGCACGCAAATACGGGATTCCGGTGGTGCACGTCAATCAGGTGGGCGGCAACGACAGCCTCGTCTTCGACGGCACCAGCGCCGCCTTCGACGCTACCGGCGCGCTGGCGGTCCGCTGCCGGGATTTTGATGAAGACCTGGTGGTGATGGATGCCCTTCAGGATGCCAGCGCCCAACCGCAGGCCGACCCCATTCGTGCGGTCGCGGACTCGGATGCGGAATCCATTCGGGCGGCCCTGGTTCTGGGCACGCGCGACTATGTCCACAAGTGCGGCTTCAAACGCGCGGTGATCGGTCTGAGCGGCGGCATCGATTCGGCCCTCACCGCGGCGGTCGCGGCCCGGGCGCTGGGCCCTGAAAACGTGACCACGGTCTTCATGCCCTCGGGCTATACGTCGTCCGATAATTACGAAGACACCGCCTGTTTGGCCCGCAATCTGGGGGTGGCCTACGAGACCATACCGATCGACGCTATTTTCAAGGCCTTTCTGACCCAGCTGGCGCCGGATTTCGACCCCGCCGCCCCGGGCATCGTCGAGCAGAACATCCAGGCCCGCATTCGGGGGACGCTTTTGATGGGGTTATCCAATCGGACCGGCGCCCTGGTGCTTTCCACCGGCAACAAATCCGAGCTGGCCGTGGGCTACTGCACCCTCTACGGGGACATGAACGGCGGCCTGGCCGTGATTTCGGACGTGCCCAAGACCCTGGTCTACGCGGTGTCGGCCTGCTTCAACGCCGAGCGGGAGGTCATTCCCGTTCGGATTCTGGAGAAGGCCCCCTCCGCCGAGCTGAAGCCCGATCAGGCCGATCAGGACGATCTGCCCGATTATGCGGTGCTGGATGCCGTTCTCAAGGGCATGGTGGAGGAGTTCAAGAGTGCCGAGGCCCTGATCCGGGAGGGGTATGACCCCGCGGTCGTGAGGGATGTTTTCCGCCGCGTGGAGATCAACGAATACAAGCGCCACCAGGCCGCCCCGGGCATCAAGGTGACCTCCAAGGCGTTCGGCTCCGGCCGGCGCTATCCGATCGCCAAGCGAATCAATCCCCTCACCTGAAAATCAACGACGGTTAAAGGCCATCTTCGCGCACTTCATGGGCAGCCCGGCGCTTTTTGGGACGGTAAAGGCGGCCCTGGCGGGTCTGGCGCGCTTCGAAGCGCGCGTGGATCATGGCGATGGTCTCTTTCTTGGCCAGGGCCCAGTGCGGGGCGACGAGCTCGCGGGGGTGGGGATCGCCCGTGACCCGCTGGATGACCGTCTGCGGCGGCAGACGCTCGATGACGTCGCAGACGAGGTCCGCATATTCCGCCTGCTCCAGGCAGCGGTAGTCGCCCTGCCGGTATTGTTTTTCCAGCGGTGTTCCCCGGATGACGTAGAGCAGGTGCAGCTTGACGCCGTCCAGCCCCAGGTCGGCAAGAAAACGGGCGGTCTCCCGCATATCGCCCCGGGACTCGCCCGGAAGCCCCAGGATGACGTGTGCGCAGATGGCCATGCCCCGGTTGCGGGTGCGCTCGACCGCATCGACGAAACAGCGCACGTCGTGGCCCCGCCGGATGGCGGCCAGCGTCCGGTCGTGGGCCGACTGCAGCCCGTACTCGATCCACACGAGGCAGCGGCGGGCGTATGTAGACAGCAGGCTCAACACGTCATCGCTGATGCAATCCGGCCGCGTTCCGATGGACAGCCCCACGATGTCCGGCACGGAAAGCGCCTCGTCGTAGGCCGCCCGAAGGCGCGAAAGGGGGGCATAGGTATTGGTGAAAGATTGAAAATAGGCGATGTATTTGTAGGCCTTGAAGCGGCGCGCCACCGGCGCCTTGCTGCGCTCCAGCTGTTCCCGGATCGACAGCCCCCGGGCGTGCTGCCCGGTTCCGGAGCCTTGGGGATTGCAGTAGATGCAGCCCCCGGTGGCGATCCG
>JASJCV010000009.1 GCA_030065275.1 Desulfobacterales bacterium
CTCAGCGAGGCGGATCATCCGCGACATCGATTGCAGACAGGGGCCTCGTCGGACCGCTCGAGGCAAGATGCTCGTCCGCTTGCCCGCTCGGCAGCAGTATAACGACGGTTGTCCCTTTGCCTCGTTGCGTCTGGAAAAATACCGTTCCTCTGTGTTGCTCGATGATCTCCTTGACGATCGTCAACCCCAATCCGCTGCTCGGAAGGTTCTTTGTCGTCACCCCGAGGTCAAAAAACCGTTTGGGCATCGTGCTGGCCAGACCGGGCCCGGTATCGCTCACGGTGACGAGGATCTGTCGGCGGTTTCCATTTTCACTCGTGCGGCGGCAGGCCGTATGAACCCTTAAATTCCCCCCGCGGGGCATGGCTTCGATGGCATTTTTGAACAGGTTCAGGAATACCTGGATCAGGGCGTTGCAGTCCCCTTTCACAGGGGGCAGGTCAGCGGCAAGGTGGTATTTGACGTTGACGTTGGCCGGTCGGAACACCGAGGGGCCGAGAAGACGATCCAGGTCGGTGATAATCCGGTTGAGATCGACCGGGTCATCGGCGGGCAGCGACGCGGTACTGTCGGATTTGCGGCCCAGGCGTTCGATGAGCTGACCGACGCGATCGATTTGATCCTGGATCAGGCTCAGTTCCACCTGGTTCGAGGGGTCAGGGTCATCTTTGCTGCCGAGGGTGCCCAGATAATTACTGATGACCCCCAGCTGGTTGTTGACTTCGTGAACCACCCGGCGGACGGAATCCTTCGGGATCAAATGATCTTTGGCGGTGTCGGCACTCAAGGCCTCGGAATGGCGGCTGTCCAGGAAAACGGCGGCCTGGTCGGCAAATTCCCGAACGCGTTCGATCTGGGCGGCCAGGCGGGGGATCTCTACTTCGCGGATCCCGCCGACGATCAAACCGATGTAGCGGCGATTGCGCTGCAGCGGCACACAAAGGATCCCGTCGCTACCAAGGGCGGCCGCAAGTTGCTTGTCCACGATGGAGAGGTCGCGCTCGGTGAAATAGCCGAAGGAATCCAGGATGCGGTTGTTGATCAGGGCAAGGGATGGCAGATTGCTGCCCTCCCGCAGCGGGATGTCGAGACCGGCCGCACGGGCGCCGCTCATACCGTTGTTGGCGGCACTAATGCTCAGAATCCGTTGACCGGGATCGAAACGGAAAAACATGGCTTTTTGAATATCAAACAGGATGTGAAGCCCCAGAAGAAAGATACGGCGGGCGTCCTCCTGGTCGCGGGCTTTCAACAGTCGGTTCATCAATCCGGGCACCAGCGACATTTCCTCTACTTCGCTGAGCATGGTCCGGACCGGATAGAATTTTTCAAGCCGATTGAAAACATGATTGGTGGTGAAGTCGGTCGGCATCAGCCCCAGATATTGGCAGGTGGCTTGGAACGTCATTTCCGCCTGGGGCCGCATGGCCGCCAGCTTTGACGCGTCTAAATGGGGGGAAAGGATGGCGGCCAGGCCCTCCAAGGCCTGCATGGAGAGGTCATGATGCGCCATTTTGTTGGCCGCATAGACGATGCGAACCAGCGGCAGGCTGTTGACGATCTCCTTAAGGCGGAGATGATGAAAGCGCACGGCATCGGTGAATACCGAAGGCAGATTCAATTCCTCCAGATAAGCGGCCCCGATTTCGCAATGGGTGGGCCCCAGCCGCCGCCGCTCCTGTTGTTGAACTTGCACGGCGTTGGTCCGGTGATCGAAATAGAATCCATAGGTCCGGGGGAAGTTGCTCCACATCAGCAACTTGCCGATATCATGCAGCAGACCTGCCATGAAAGCTTCTTCCGGATGTGCATAGCCCATGCCCATCGCAATTTTCTGAGCAAGTGCACCACAGCGCTGGGCATGCTGCCAGAACCGGTTGAACCGGAGGTGGCTCCGGCTCTCATCGGGTCGGGTCGCCTGCTGCATGGCCGCACACAGGGCCATGTGCCGGATTGTCTCCACATCGATACTGTCCAGGATCGAAGCCATATTTTGTGGATCGATGGTCAGGCAGCTTTCAATGGACTGAAGCCTGAAGAGGCGTATGCAGAAGGCCGGATCCATCCGAACGATGCGGGTCAACTCTCGGCGAGACGATGTTTTTTTAACAATTTCAATAAGCTTTAAAAGGTAGTGAGGATGGCTGGGAAGAGGTGCCGATGTGTTGACGTGACTGAGTATGGAAGGTCGAAGTGCCAATCGAAATCGCTACACGCCGATGGTTGCAAGTGATGCCGAACCTGGCAACAGGCTGCCGATAAGGCTTTGGCTTCCATTTGGAACCTTCCGTAAACTTATTTCCACGGTGACCTCCTTTTCTGGCATCATCGGTCGAGGATAGGAATATGAGAAGCGCTTACGGTCGAAAAGGATTATCACAGGATAGCTTGCAATAGTTATGCACAGAGTCATTTATAGCAAAATTTATTAATATTTTATGATTGTTACTAATTTTCTCGGGTTGTGCGGATGGTGTGTGTGGGAAAAGGATTTCCCTGCTTCTGATCGGTAGAGGACCGGAAAGGAAATTTATTGCTCACTGGGTTGCAAACGTATCGCGACCTTCTTCGAGGGGCTCGGCGAGTCTGGTCTCGCGTGCGGGGAGCGTTTACGGCCCGGTATCACTCGGGTGGTCGGGCCGCCGCCCTTGACGCTAAGCGTATCGGCCCCCATCTATATGCTGCCAATCTTAATGCAGCGCTGTTGCCAAGCACGCGATCCGGCATTTCAAGGTATGTCCGGGCGCTCAATGAATCGTTGGCGCCGGCATTGCCTAATGCGGCAATTTCGCGTGTCCCGTTCCGACCAGACAACATCATTATATCGATATCGTCGGCGGTTCGGAAAACATCATTAAAAGGGTTTTACGACATCTGAATCCAACCCCGCCAGAGAGGTTATAATGGACAATAAACGCGTATTTGATCTGGGCCAGAAATTGAAAACCATTTATCAGAATCGAATTGGCCGCGATCCGGCTGAGCTGGTCCGCATATGGGATGATGGGGTCTGGTATTATGTCGTCCGCAACGACGACACGCAGGCCGTGTTCCCTGTCCGCTTTCTGGCTGAAAGCCGTGAGGCCGAGATTGTAGATGCCCTTCAGCAGTTTAAGCCGTTGGAATGAGCGGTGCGTGCGATGCGCGTCGGACCACGACGACGCGCATATTCGCGGCCGCCACGCCTTTAGGGCTGCTGTTCGGTTTGATTTTCGCCGGCTTCGCCGCTGACCTGATGCCGCGCGCACACTCACAGGCGCAGAGCGGGATGGATGGTGATCGATGGCGTTGGCTAAAGCTTGTCCGGTTGCCGGAGGGCGACGGAAGCCGGTTGATGAACGAGATGGTGGGGCCATGATCCGGCGCATGATGTTTGATGGCGGGATGGCGCCGCGGTTGACTGCCGGTGATTCAACCGGGTCCGGTTAGCAGATGCAAGGGCACCCGCCAGGGATCAGCATTTGTAGGCATAAAAGTGATGGTAGCAGTAAGATCCCAGATCGCCGTACAGAATTTCCGTTTCCGCCATGCATTGCCCGATCATCTGCTGTGAGACTTCGGCATAGTCCGGCTTTTGTTCTTCTTCAGTCTTGCAGTCCATGCAAATCGGCTCATGGGTGTAGGAGGAGAGAATCCGGAGATCCTGAGCGTCCAGCCTTTTGTTGCAGCCGCTGCAGACGATGGCGCAGGTCAATTTTTCTTTCCAGTCATCTTGCATGCATTACTCCTTCTTCTGGCCGGCCATTTCTTCGCGCAGCTGAATGAGTTCTGCCGTGGTCATCCGCAGACGGTTCGCCAGTATTTGGGCAAAGCCTCTGAAAACGGTATAGCGAAAAGCAAATTTGCTGTCGCCGTAGAGTGTTTCGACCTGCGACATATCCGTGCAAAGGCACACGGTCTTATCCACGGCGAAAACCGATGCCGAACGCGCCGAACCGTCAATAACCCCCATTTCGCCAAACACGTCACCGGTGCGGCGGATAATCGCCAGCTCTTTATGGTCTTTGACGATTTTGGCTTTGCCCGATACCAAGTAATAAATCCAATGATCGTAGTGGCCCTCTTCAAGGATCTGCTCACCCGGACGGAATTCACGGATTTCGCTTAAATCCAAAAGTTTCTGTAGATGCTCTTTTTCCATCGAGCGCAGCACCGGTATCTGCTGAAGTTTTTTTATGATGGCTTCATTGTCTTTAAGGAAGGCATCATCAATCATTGCCGTGCTTCTCCTCATCCCTGGCGGGCACTCCCCCGGTTTTATCCGCCTCGAAGATCAACTGTTGGCGCGAAAAGTCCATGCGGAGGGGCTTCGGACGATCGCAACGCCTCGGTTCGTGTTTGAAAGGGCATGTTCCAGCGAGGATCGCGGCGCGGGCGTCCCGGGCCCTACCCGGTCTGCGGCATGCCCCGCCCAAGGGGCCCGTATGTGTTGTGCCGACCGCTTGGCTCCAGACTGCACGGAAGGTCGGATCTCATAAAAATATATATATTACAAAGGGTTAAAAAGTCACGATGTGGTAGTATATGTTGTCCCTTGACAACTGTCAACCGAAGGTCCCCGTAACCTGCACGCGAGGGTTCGTCTTGACACCTCCCAGTGATTTCTATATGTTTCGCCACGGAAAAGGTCAAACGGGGGTGACGCGTCGCCGCAAAGGGGTGATCAATGGCTGAACCTGTAGATATCCAACTTTATTTAGACCCTGTCAGAGAAGTCGAAATCCTCTATCACCTCAAGGAAGAAGAACTTCAACGCTTCCTGACCGTATCCTAAGCGGTGCTATACAGCAAAAGCGAAAAAATCGTCTCGCAGGGCGACAGCGGCAACTTTCTCTACGCCATTGTGACCGGCAAAGCCGACGTGAGCTTTCGCGATCTCAACGACGACGAGATGTTCGTATCGTCCGTCGAGCCGGGCGACATGTTCGGCGAAGCAGCCTTTTTTACATCCGAAACCCGCACGGCCAGCGTTACCTGCGCCGACGAAACCATCGTGCTGCGCATTCACAAAAGCGATCTTCTGCGGTTTATCAAAGATTATCCCAAATCCGGGAACAAAGTGTTGATGATGATCATTCTCAGCCTGCTAAAAAAACTAAAGAAGGCCAACCAGGAACTGGCCTATGAAAAGCAGTCGGAAATCGATTTCAACTACGCCGACACTTTGATCCAGGACTTCCTCAACGATATTTAACGCATTGTCCCGACGCCAAGGGCTCAGGTCAGCGGCCGCTGCGCTGCGTCAGGACAGGCCCCATCCAGCAAATCCCTGATGATGGCCGATAGTTGTTCCAGTCGGAATGGCTTTTGAATGAAGCCTTTACAACCATCGTTCAATATCTCCCGAGCCTGGCCGCCTTCACTGTATCCCGTTGCCAGAAGGACTTTGACGGACGGGTTAATCGCCTTGAGGCGCCGGTAGGTGTCGGCACCGCTCAACCCGGGCATGATCATATCCAGAATAACGAGATCGAATCGGTAGGGGCGCTCGGCGTATAGCTCAATGCCTTCTTCACCGCTCTGTGCGGTGACCACGACGTAACCCAGACGTTTGAGGTTTTCACGACAAATCTGCAGGACAGTGCGCTCATCATCTATCATCAGGATATGTTCGCTGCCGCGTACAAGACTCAGGGGTTTGTGCGGATGGCGCGGACGCACTTTTCCGTTCTGGGCCGGCAGCAGAATTGAAAAACGGCTGCCGTGCCCTTCACGGCTAACGGCGCTGATATGGCCTCCATGGTTTTTGAGAATGGCATAGGCAGTGGCCAGCCCAAGGCCCGTTCCGCGACCCTTGGGTTTGGTTGTAAAAAAGGGATCAAAAATTTTTTGCAGGGTTTGCCGGTCCATACCGCATCCGCTGTCGGTCACCGTTATGGCCACATAGCGCCCGGCAGGCAATTGCGAGGAGCGTTGCAGGGCGTCGCCCTTGGTGAGGATGGCATTTTCGGTGGTGATCTTAAGGGTTCCGCCCTTCGGCATGGCATGCCAGGCATTGATGTAGAGGTTGAGAAGAACCTGCTCGATCTGGACGGTGTCCGCCTTGATGGCCCAGACCTCTTCCGTCAGGTTTGTCTCTATCGTGATTTCCCGGTGCGTTCGGCCGAACATACGGTTTTGTTTGCGAATGATCGTGTTGATATCCAAACGCTTGATTTCGACCGCCCCGCCATTGACGAATCCAAGGAGCTGCCGGGTCAGGCCGGCTCCGGCCTGGACGTGCTGCTCGATCTGGCGGAGGCGGTCCGTAAGGGGGTGGTCAATTGGCAGATCCGTTTGCATCAAGGAGACATTGCCCTGGATGCCCATCAACAGATTGTTGAAATCGTGAGCGATGCCTCCGGACAGATTGCCGATGGCTTCCATTTTGCGGGCATGCAGCAGCTGGGTTTCCAGCATTTTGCGGTAGCTGATGTCGCGCACGACGCCATAGGTGCCGATAAAGGCCGGGTCGGACTTGGAACGGGCGTATATGCCGGTGGCATTTAATTCGACCGGGATCATGTCCGTAACGCTGGCCTGCGCCGGCTTTTGCGGACCGGCCTTGAAGCGGGTCTCATAGCCGGCCGTGGAGCGCAGGCCGGTGCGACGCTCATGGATATGCCAACGCACATTTTCCCGGTCTTCGTCGAAAAGAATCGTCTGGTAGGGCCGACCGAGCAGATCGGCAATGCGGTAGCCAAAAACGGTTTCGGCGGCCTGGTTGACAAAGGTGAAGCGGCCTTTCGAATCGAGGGTGTAGATCAAATCCGGCGATTTCTGGACCAGGAAACGGTAACGGTTTTCCGAAAGACGCAAGCGTCTGTGTATGCGCCGGTTTTCCTTTATGAGACGTTGACGATCCAGTGCATGTTGTACGGTTTTTTCCAACTCTGCCGGATTGAAGGGCTTTTTGAGGTAATCATAGGCCCCGCGCCGTAGTGCCCGCACAGCGGTGTCGACAGTGGCGGCACCGGTCATCATCACGATGGCGGCGTCGGGAAGCCGCTTCAGGATGGCATCCATCAGCTCGAAACCGTCGAAATCGGGAATCCCGATGTCCAGCAGGAAAAGGTCGTAGGCCTTTTGACGGAAGCCTCTGAGCGCCTGGGCTCCCGAAGTCGTGAAATCCGCTTCGAACCCGCGCTGCTCCAGCAGCGCCTTTAAACTCTGGCACATGCGATGCTCGTCATCCACGATGTAGATCGCGGGGCGCTCCTCCATCTTCACCTCCAGAATTTCGTTGGCTGCCGGCCGCGCTAATCGGCAGAAGTAGAACGACGGTGGTTCCCTTGCCGCGTTGCGCCTGAAAAAAGACCGTGCCGTTGTGCTGCTCAACAATGTCCTTGACAATGGCCAGCCCCAAGCCGCTGCTGGTCAGGTTCTTCGTGCTGACCCCGGGTTTGAATAGCCTTTGGGGCCCCGTGCTGTCCAGTCCCGGGCCGGTATCACTGATGGTGACCATGATCTGACGCCGTTCATGGCGCTCGGTCACGCGGCGGCAGGCGGTCTGAACGCGCAGGCGACCGCCGTGGGGCATGGCTTCAACAGCATTTTTAAAAAGGTTAAGAAAAACCTGGATCAAGGCGTTGAAGTCCCCCTCGACGGGTGGCAGGTCGGCAGCCAGATTGTATTTCGTTCTGACGCGAGCCGGCTGAAAGACGGACGGCCCGAGAAGACGGTCCAAATCGGTGATGATCCGATTGAGATCGACCGGCTCCTGGGGTGGTAGGGATGAAGCGCCGCCGGTCTCCTGCCCCAGGCGCTCGATGAGACGACCGACGCGATCGATTTCTTCCTGGATCAGGTCCAGCTCGACCCGGCGGTTTGGGCTGCTTTGGTCATCGCCGCCAAGGGTCCCAAGATAGTTTTTAATGATTCCCAGAGGATTGTTGACCTCGTGAATGACTCGGCGAACGGAGTCCTTGAGGACGACACGGCTATGGGGGCCGCCCGCAGGCTCCCTTGGCGGTAGATGGCTGTCCAGGAAAAGCGCGGCCTGGGCGGCGAATTCTCGCAGGCGTTCGATCTGGGTGGTCAAGCGAGGGATTTGGACTTCACGGATGCCGCCGACAATCACCCCGAGATGACGCTTCTGGCGCCGGAGGGGGACACATAACATGCCGTCGGAGCCAAGGGCTGCGATGAGCTGTTTGTCCACGAGCGAAAGGTCGCGCTCGGTAAAGTAGCCGAAGGAGTCGAGAATGCGGTTGTTGATCAGCGCCAGGGACGGAAGATTGCGGCCTTCGCGCATGGGGATCTCCAGGCCGACCGTGCTGGCACCGTTAAGGCCGTTATTGGCGGCACGGATGCTCAACACCCGCCGGCTGGGATCGCATTGGAAAAAAAGCGCTTTATGGACGTCGAACAGGATGTGGAGCCCCAACAGAAAAATCTCTCGAGCGGCATCCTGGTCGCGCGCCTTGAGGAGCCGGTTCAGCAACCCGGGAACCAGGGACATTTCCTCGACTTCACTGAGCATGGTGCGCACCGGGTAGAATTTTTCGAGCCGATTGAACACATGATGCGGGGTGAAATCCGTCGGCATCAAGCCCAGGAATCGACAAGCGACTTGGAATCGAGTTTCGGCGCGCGGACAGGCGGCGGCCAATTTTGAGGGTTCCAGGCGGGAGGACAAGACCGCAGCCAGGGATTTTAGATCGCCGCTGCTGGGGGTCGCGCCGGTCATGACATTGGCCGTGTAAACGATACGCACCAGCGGAAGGCCGTTGATGATCGCGGCGGGCGGCCGATGATGAAAGCGCACGGCATCCGTGAAAAACGAGGGCAGATTCAATTCCGCCAGAAACGCGGCGCCGATGTCGCTGTGGGTCGTGCCAAACAGCTTGCGCTCCTTTTTCAGGATTTGAGATCGGCTGATGCTGCGATCGAAATAGAAGTCACAGGTTTGCGGAAAGTTGGTCCACATCAGCAGTTTGCCGATATCGTGAAGCAATCCGACCAAAAAGGCCTCTTCGGGATGGGCGTATCCGATTTCCTTGGCGATTTCGCGGGCGAGGGCGGCACAGCGATGCGCATGCTGCCAGAATTGGCTCAAACGCAGGTGATGCCGGCCCTCATCCGGTTGAGCCGCCTGCATCATGGCGGTGCATAAGGCCATATGGCGGATCGTCTGGCGATCAACACGGGCGATGATCGATTCCAGGCTTTTCGGATTGACGGTCGCGCAACTCTCCACGCTCTGAAGCCGGAACAGG
The DNA here is from genome assembly GCA_030065275.1 of Desulfobacterales bacterium. Classification (GTDB taxonomy): domain Bacteria; phylum Desulfobacterota; class Desulfobacteria; order Desulfobacterales; family UBA5852; genus JABZFP01. The sequence continues at coordinate 9,198 of JASJCV010000009.1, forward strand.
CGAATGCAGAAAGCTGGATCCATCTGGACCGCGCGGGCGATATTTTGCGGCGAAGTTGATGAAATTTTAGTTATTTCAATGATTTTAAAAAGGTAGTGGGGGAGGCTGGGAAGAGGAACAGACGTATTGATATGATTGAAAATATGAAGCCGATCCGTCAACCGCAATCACTATACGCCTGTAAGGATTAAACAAGAACAAGATTTCCGACCGCCAGCCAGACATGAAACGACCACCCGGCAATACACCTAATATAGAAACGGGTCGGCTGTCAAAAAAAATATCGAATAAGAAGAGGGCTTCAGCGGCCCGAGCGGTCGGGCCGCCTCCTTTCATCCCGCGACTAAACGCGGTCGAGATTGCGGTATTGGATGGCCTCGGCAATGTGACGGGCCGCGATATCGGGCTGCCCCGCCAGGTCGGCCAGCGTGCGGGCGATTTTGAGGATGCGGTTGTAGGCCCGGGCACTGAGTCCCAGCTTGTCGATCGCCTTCTCAAGCAGTTCGGTTGAATGACGGTCGACGGCACAGTGGGTTTTGATCTGCCGGCTGTTCATTTGGGCATTGCTGTGAATGCGCGCGCGCCGAAAGCGGTCGCGTTGAATCGCGCGGGCCGCGGCAACCCGCTGGCGAATGATTTCGGATCCCTCCCCTTTGGCGGGGGCGGTCAAATCGTGGAACGCGACCGCCGGGACTTCAACATGGATGTCGATACGGTCCATCAAAGGGCCGGAGACTTTCGAACGATAACGCTGGATTTGGGGGATCGAGCAGCGACAGGCGTGCCGTTCGTCACCCAGGTAGCCGCAGGGGCAGGGGTTCATGGCCGCCACCAGCATGAAGGCCGCGGGATAGGTCAGGGTGGAGGCCGCCCGCGCAATGGTGACGCGGCGGTCTTCAAGCGGCTGCCGCATGACCTCCAGGACGTGTTTCTTGAATTCCGGAAGCTCGTCCAGAAACAATACCCCGTTGTGCGCCAGACTGACCTCCCCGGGGCGGGGCACATGTCCACCGCCAATGAGCCCGGCATCGGAGATCGTATGATGCGGTGCGCGAAAGGGACGGTTTTCGACCAGGGCCTGCCGATGGCCCAGTAATCCGACGACACTGTAGATCTTGGTCGTTTCGACGGCCTCTTCAAAGCTCAGCGCCGGCAGGACCGAGGGGATGCGACGCGCCAGCATGGTTTTGCCCGAACCGGGGGGGCCGATCATGAGGACGTTGTGACCCCCCGCGGCCGCCACTTCGATGGCCCGCTTGGCATGCTCCTGGCCGACCACATCGGCGAAATCGGATGCCGATGGCACCCTGTTGCGAAGCAGGGTATTTCGGTCGGCTTCAACGACACGGAGCGTGGGCCCATCGGCAAAATGCTCAATCACCTGTGACAGGGTTTCTGCCGGATAGACGCAGATGCCATCCACGACGGCGGCTTCGCGGGCATTCTCCTGGGGTACGATGATGCCGTCATAACCGGCCTGACGGGCGGCCAGCGCCATGGGAAGCGAGCCGGCGACCGGCTTGACGCGACCATCCAGCGAGAGCTCGCCCAGAATCAGGTAACGGCCGAGTTCATTCTGGTCCAGGCCATGCGTGGCCGCCAAGAGGCCCACGGCAATCGGTAGGTCAAATCCCGTGCCATCTTTTTTTATATGGGCGGGGGCCAAATTGACGGTGATGCGATCGTCCGGGAAACGATATCCTGAATTTAGAATGGCGGCTTTGACCCGCTCCCGGCTTTCCTTGACCGCCGTTTCCGGCAAGCCGACCGTCGTAAAGGCAGGAAGGCCTCCGGCAATATCCACTTCGACTTCCACGATGTAGGCGTCGATACCAATCACGGCACTGCACAAAATCCGAGCTAGCAATTTGACTCCTTGTGCGTGAGTGGCATGTTGAGCGGGCCGTGTGGCTCCGAGGGCGCCACTGTTCGAATTCGGACGATTGCCCGCCCCGGAGGTCCTTGCGGATCTGATGGCAGCCATCCACGGGCGCAAGCGTTTAACTCCCGCCCGGATTCACCCAGGCCATCAAGAGGGCTTTGTTGCCGCTTATTCAAAACTGTGGCCGGGCACATTGCAATAATTGCTGGTTTTGATATTAACGCTCTCGACTTTGGGGCCGATGCACCGGCGGGTACCAGACGGGCCATAACCCCATTTGAAATCGCCAAAATTAACGCACAACTGTTTGCAAATAGGAACACCTGTGGTATGAAAAGAACACATTTTGACCGCGGCCCGGAAGGATCGAGAACGGACGTGCGGCCGCATTGGGGTGATAAGTGTTGCCAGCAGGATCATACACTTCAATCATCCATCGCTTTAAATTGAAAAACCTCGAACCGGCAAGATGGCATCTCAAGGACTGAAGGGCGGCACGTTCGACGACGTTCAGCGCAAAGGGAGCCCATGGTTAAATCATACAAACAACGAACCGTTGCCCGCACGATAACATGCAGCGGTATCGGCGTCCATTCGGGAAAGAAAGTCAATCTGACAATCCGGCCGGCTCACGAGAACCACGGTATCCGCTTTGCGAGGACGGACTTGCCGCACACGCCGGTGATTGCCGCACTTTTCAACCAAGTCGTCGACACGAGCCTGGCAACGGTGATTGGTTCGGGGGGGTGCATCGTGTCGACCATCGAACATCTCATGGCCGCATTTTCGGGCCTTTCCATCGATAACGTCCGGGTCGAGCTGGATGCCTACGAGATGCCCATTATGGATGGAAGTGCGCGTCCTTTCTTTGAACGGCTTCAAAAGGCCGGGATCGAAGAACAATCCGCACGCAAACATTTTTTTGTGATCAAGGATCCGGTCGAGCTGGACGACGGTGATCGCTTTGTCGGTGTTTACCCGGCCTGCACCCGAAAGTTTACCTGCACGGTTTCCTACGATCATCCCCTTATACGCAACCAGTCTATAACGATCGACCTCAATGAGCAAGTGTTCGCTGAGCATGTCTGCGCCGCACGAACCTTCGGTTTTCTCCAGGATGTTGAAAAAATGAAACGCTTCGGGCTGGGGCGCGGAGGATCACTCGAAAACGTCGTTGTCATCAGCCAGGACGGGGTTCTGAATCCGGAAGGCCTGCGTTTTGACGATGAATTTGTACGCCACAAGGTCTTGGACTGTATCGGCGACTTTTCTCTTCTGGGCATGCCTATCCTGGGGCATATCGTGACGCATAAATCCGGACATGCCTTCAATCTCGCATTCCTGGACAAACTCTTCAACTCCAAAGACGCCTGGTTTACTTCCACACAGCCGGCCTACCCAATCGCCTCTCCGGCCCATATCCAGGAAGCGCTCGCCATTTAAGATGGGCCCTTTGCGCGCTTTAAAAATCGTGCCGGTGGTCCTGGCGGCGGTCCTTTTGCCGGTGATGCTTCCGTCGGCCGCGGCCGAAGAGGTGGCGCAGGAGGCGCTTCTCAGGAACATAACCCTTTCGAGCATGGACGATCACATGGTGGTGTCCCTGCGCGTCGAGGGGGCCTTCACACCCAAAATCCTGTCGATGGTTCAGGAAGGCGCCCAAGTCCAATTTACCTACCGGCTTCGAATGTATCGCGATCGTCATATGTGGCTGGACGAAAAGCTCGTTGGAATGGATTTGACGCATCGCCTGCTATTCGACCCGGTACGTAAAATTTACAAGGTTCGTCGCTCGTGGGCCCTGGAGCCATGGACGCAAACGCGGTCGCTGGCCGAGGCCCGGGCGCTGATGACGCAAATCGATAGGCTGCCCATTCTCGCCCTCGACCGCATGCAGCCGGGTGAGGGCTATGAACTTCGGGCCAAGGTGGAGTTGCTCCAGGTCACCCTGCCGTTCTACCTGCGCTATGTCTTCTACTTCGTTTCCTTCTGGGATTATGAAACCGAGTGGCACTCCGTCTTTTTTCTGTACTGAAATCGGGCCTTATCTTGTACGCATCGATATGAAGCAAAGCACCTCCAAACTTTTCCGGATACCGAACCCGGCCAGCGAACTGCGGCGACGCAAGCGCGAGATCATACTGATCCCCTGTATCCTGGCGGCCGTCGGATTGCTGACCTGGCTTGAAACGCACCTGATCCAATTCGGGGCCGATATCCCCATATCCAACACCATTCTGATGTTTATTCTTTTGAACATCAATTTGCTTCTGCTGCTTCTGCTTATCTTCCTGGTGTTTCGCAATCTGGTCAAATTTCTCTACGACCGCCGGCGCCGCTCGATTGGCGCCAATCTGCGTACGCGTCTGGTGATAACGTTTGTGGCTCTGACCCTGCTTCCGACGACGGTCTTGTTTGTTTTTTCGATCAATTTCATCTCCGCCAGCTTGGAATTCTGGTTCAATGCCCCGGTGGAAAAGGCCCTGCAAGGGGCGCTGGACATCAGCCAGCACCGCTATACCCGTTTGGCCCAGGACAGCGAGACCCTCGTCCGCCAAATTGCCGAACAGGTAATGGCCGACGACCTGCTTTCCCGGCCGGATAACCGCGACCGGCAAAACTATTTGCGCGATCTTCAAGTCCGGTATGATCTGGCGGCTCTGGAGATTCACACACCGGCGTCGAGGCACGCATTGTTTGGACAGGCGCCAAGACATGAAGAAAAAGGTCTGGGCCTTATCCGCTTCGATCAACAGCCGTTTGCCGCCCATCCCGGATCCGTAGGGACGGTCATCGATACGGCCGCCTCCGGAGAACTGATCCGGGCGTTTGCAACACTCCCGGCAGGGATGGATTCCCGCCGTGCGGAAGCGTTTATCGTCTTGGCCCAGAGGATACCTTCCACGCTGACGGCCGATCGGCGCGCCGTTCAGAAAAATATCGAAGAATTTCACCAGATCAAACTTCTGAAGCAACCCATTCAAACCACCTACTACATGTATTGGTCGATCGTCGCCTTGCTGGTCATGTTTTGCGCGATCTGGTTCGGTTTCTATCTGGCCAAGAGCATGACCATTCCCCTGATGGAGCTGGCTGAAGGAACGCGTCGCGTCGCGAATGGGGACCTAACGGTTCATTTGAATTTGAGCGCTGGAGATGAAATCGGCGTATTGGTTGATTCGTTCAACAAAATGACCCATGATCTCCGCCTAAGCCGTGAGCAGCTGGAGTTGTCCGCGGAGATGCTGCGGCAACGCAACAAAGAGATTGAAGCCCGCCGGCGGTACATGGAAATCGTTTTGAAAAACATCTCCGCCGGCGTCATCTCGCTTGATGCGACCGGCGTCATCCTGACAATGAACACTTCGGCCGAGAAGATGTTATCGCTGGACGCGAACAAGATTATCAACACACGCTTCGAAGAGCTATTGCCCCGGCTTCTGCTCGACGATGCCCTCGAGGTCTGGCGGGAAATTCAGTCCAAGGCGGGCGCCACCGTCGAGAGACCGCTGCGGCTGACGATTCGGGGTCGATCCCGCAGTTTTCTGGCAAGCCTGGCGGCTTTGCAGGATGACAGCCACCGGCCGATTGGTGCGGTAATGGTTTTCGACGATCTTACCGAACTCGAGAAAGCGCAGCGCATGGCCGCCTGGCGCGAAGTTGCCCGCCGCATCGCCCATGAAGTCAAAAATCCGTTAACCCCCATATCGCTTTCGGCGCAGCGGCTGAAGCGAAAATACAGTCATCAGATTGCGGATGCCGTGTTTGATGAGTGCACCCGCATGATCATCGACCATGTCGAACTCATCCGCAATCTGGTGAACGCCTTTTCCGATTTTGCGCGTTTTCCTTCGGCCAACCTGCAACCGTGCGATCTGGTCCCAATCCTCGAGGAAACCGTCGCACTATACAAAGAGGGCCACGAACGCATCCGTTTCCGCCTGGAGTTCGAAGGCGATTTACCCCTTCCTCCCCTGTCCCTGGATCGACAGCAAATCAAACAAGCCATGATCAACCTGGTCGACAACGCGATCAGCGCGCTTCGGGGTCGCGGTCGCATTGAAATTCGGCTTTTCCACCGCCAAGCCGGCAAAAAGGTTCAGATCATCGTAAGCGACAATGGCCCCGGTATTTCCGACGAAGACAAGTCGCGTCTATTCGAGCCGGACTTTTCAACCAAGAAGGCCGGCATGGGGTTGGGGTTGACGATCGTCAATACGATCATTGCCGAGCATGACGGTACGATTCGCGTTGAAGATAATGATCCACGCGGCGCACGGTTTTGCATCGACCTGCCCATCAGGGGGCAGACGCGCACCTGAAGACGCAGCCCCGGCGTGTTAACCGATAAGATGAGAGCGATTGATGTTTCCGACGATTTTAGTTGTGGATGACGAGCCATCCATTGTGCAATCGATGAAGGGTCTGCTGTCAGACGAGGGTTTTGAAGTATTGACGGCATCGAACGGCTATGAGGCCTTGCAAATGATCGATAACGAGTCGCCGGATTTGATTCTGCTGGATATCTGGATGCCCGGCATCGACGGGCTGGAGACACTCAAGGAGATCAAAACCAGCAACCCCTTTATTCAGGTGATCATCATCACCGGACACGGCAATATTGAAACGGCCGTCAAGGCCACCAAGTTGGGGGCCTTCGATTTGATTGAAAAACCGCTGTCATTCGACAAGACGATTGTGGCCATCAACAACGCCCTCAACTTTCGGCGGTTGGAGGAGGAAAACCGCTTTCTGCGGAAAAAGACATTGGAGAAGCATTCCATCGATGGACAGAGCGGGCCGATACAGACGCTTAAGCAAAAAATCGCCGCCGTGGCCCCGAAGGACTCCTGGGTGCTGATCTACGGTGAGAACGGGACTGGCAAAGAGCTCGTTGCCCGGACGATATATCAGTTGAGCCCGCGGGTTGATAAACCCTTTGTGGATGTTAACTGTGCGGCCATTCCGGAAGCCCTGATCGAAAGCAATCTGTTTGGCCATGAAAAGGGAGCGTTTAGGGGGGCCACCGGAAAAAAACGCGGTACCTTCGAGATGGCCAACGATGGCACGATCTTCCTGGACGAGATCAGCGATATGAGTCTCAAGACCCAGGCCAAAATCCTGCGTGTCCTGCAGGAGCAAAAATTTCAGCGTGTCGGCGGCGGGCGCGTGTTGAGCGTGGATGTCCGCGTCATCGCGGCAACCAACAAAAATCTGCGCCAGGAGATTGAAAAAGGCAATTTCCGCGAAGATCTCTACCACCGGCTCAATGTCGTGCCCATCGAGGTGCCCAGCCTGCGGGAGCGCCAGGAAGATATTCCGCTGCTGGTCGATTTGTTTTTGCGTGAAAGTGCGCGGCTGAATGGAGAGCCCCCTAAGACCATGGCCGCTGATGCATTGGAGCTATTGGCGCATTACCACTGGCCGGGGAATGTGCGCGAGCTGAAAAATCTCGTGGAGCACCTGGCGATCCTGGCGCCGGATGCCGTCATCACGCCCGAGGATATACCGGTCGGCTACCATGCCGGCCTGCTATGTGAGTCCGCTCCATCGGAAAAATACTTGGGGATCGATAATTTCAAGGAGGCCAAAAAGGCTTTCGAACGGTTCTACATTCGGAGCAAACTAACGGATAACAAAGGAAACATCACGCAGACCGCCAAAAAAATCGGGGTGGGGCGGAGTTACCTGCATAAAAAATTGAAACAGCTTGGTCTTTGATACAATCCCATGCGCATCATTGCAGGGACATACCGCGGACGCCGACTCAAAGCCCCCCGGGGCCGCAGCATTCGGCCGACTGCGGACCGCGTACGCGAAACAATATTCAACATCATCGGCCACGATATCAGGGACCACAACGTTGTCGACGTATGTGCCGGTACGGGCGCCATGGGTATCGAGGCCCTCAGCCGGGGAGCCGCGCATGTTGTGTTCATCGACAAGCATCCCCGGGCGATCGCGTGCGTGCGCACGAACGTGGCACCGCTCGGGGCAGACGACCGGTGGCAAACCATTCGCTGGGATGCGGGGTCGGATCTGCGCTGCTTGCGCGCGTCGAAGATGCGTTTCCGCTACGCATTCATTGACCCCCCCTACAATCGCGGATTGGCCGACCGGGTGCTCCGGAATCTGATCGAGGCGGATGTGCTGCTTGCCGACAGCCTGATTGTGGTGGAGCATGACCACCTCGAAACGATTGCTCCGCCGCATGAGCGTATCGCGCTCCAGGATCAGCGCCGCTGTGGAAAAACCCTTGTGACTTTTTTACGCACTATGCTATGAATCCGATTCATCCCGCCGGTGGCCCAACAAAAAGCAACACGCTATCGATCGCTTCAGCGCTGAAGGGGAAGGAAGCCAAGTCGGAATGTCTGTGAAGCTGGCCATTTATCCTGGCTCGTTCGATCCTGTAACCAACGGCCATATCGACATCATTGTGAGGGGCTTGAAAATTTTCGATCGAATCATTGTCGGGATCCTGAACAACCCCGGCAAGGACCCGCTTTTCTCCGTGGACGAGAGAAAAGCAATGCTACAGGCCAGTCTCAAAGGTATCACGGGCATCGAGATTGACACGTTTGATGGTCTGCTCGTCGATTATGCCCTGCATCGGGGGGCCCAAGCCATATTGCGCGGCATGCGGGCGGTATCCGACTTTGAATATGAGTTTCAGATGGCGCTGATGAATCGCCGTCTCAATCGCGAGATTCAGACCGTTTTTCTGATGACCGGCCTGCGCTGGATTTTCACGAGTTCTTCAATCATCAAGGAGGCGGCCCAATTTGGGGGCAACATCACTGGCATGGTGCCCAAAGTCGTCAACCAACAACTCCGCAACAAGTTCGCCCCGGTCAGCAACTCGCATTGATGGACTTATGGCAGCTTCAGATTTTTTGCAAAGTCATCGAGCTGAAGAGTTTCTCCAAGGCCGCCCTATCCGTTCATCTTTCCCAACCAACCGTCAGCAGCCACATCAAGGATCTTGAGCAGCATTGCGGCTGTCTGCTGATCGAACGCCTGGCGCGTCAGGCGGTTCCCACACCGAGTGGCAAGATTCTTTACCGCTACGCCCGGCAACTCCTGGATTTGCGCGACGAGGCCGAACGCGCGCTGGCCGAGTATCACGGCCGCTATGTCGGCGTGCTGCCGATGGGTGGCAGCACGATTCCCGGCAATTATCTGCTGCCGGCCGTCATCGGCGCTTTCAAAAAGCACTATCCGCAGGTTCGGGTTCAGCTGACCATCGGTGATTCGCGCGACATCATGACCAAGGTTCTAAGCGGCGTGGTCGAGATGGGACTCGTCGGTGCACGCTATAATGAACGTCATCTCGGTTGCGCGCCCGTGGCCGCGGATGTCATGCGGCTGGTCGTGCCGCCCACCCATCGATGGCACCGGCGCCGGTCGGTTCATGTGGATGACATCATCCAAGAGCCCCTGATCGTGCGTGAGCAGGGCTCCGGCACCCGCAAAGCCTTCGAGCAGGGTCTCCAGCAGATTAATCGCCGGTTGAACGATTTCAACATCGTCGCAGAGATGGGAAGCACAACGGCCGTTCTGCAGGCCGTGAAAAGCGACATGGGTATTTCCATTCTGTCGATGCTGGCCGTCAACGAGGAGCTGCGCGGCGGACGCTTGTGGGCGATGGATATTGAAGGGTTAACGATCGAGCGGGCGTTTTTTCTAATCCAGGACAAGCGGCGGACAGCCTCACCCGTGGCGCGTGTCTTCCAGGAGCACCTGATGGCATCTTTGAATCAGGAGGGTAGCGATTGGGCTGCCGGAGCCGAAAGCCGGCCGAGCGAAACCCAGCCGTGATGGATGTTAACGAGCGCCCCCTTACAACAGCCGGACGCCCGGGCCTGTGGGCACGGCGGCCTCATCCCCCCCCCCATCCTTCTTCACCGATTAATTTGACGAATCGACAACCGCCCAAATTGTGTTGCTGGATGCCGCTGGGCCCCTTGGTTATTCTGATGAGGTCCTGGGCATATTGATCTCCCACCGGGATGACCATGCGCCCTCCCGGGGCCAACTGGTCGATCAGGGCCTGGGGCGTGTGAGGCGCCCCGGCGGTGACGATGATGGCATCGAAAGGACTTTGGGCTTTCCAGCCTTTGGTGCCGTCCGTATAGCGCATGACGATATTGTGGTATTGCAACCGATCGAACAGACGGCGCGCCTGAACATAGAGCGGGTGGAGGCGTTCGATCGTATAGACGCGGTAGGCAATCTCGGCCAAAACAGCGGCTTGGTAGCCGGACCCCGTGCCGATCTCCAACACCCGGTCGTTGGGGCCCAACGCCAGCGCCTGGGTCATTTCGGCAACAATGAAGGGTTGGGAAATGGTCTGCTGCTCGCCGATCGGCAGCGGGTAGTCTTCATAGGCTTTATGTTGCAGGGCCTCGCTGACAAACAGATGCCGGGGGACTTTACGCATGGCCGCGAGGACGGCCGGCGCAGAGATATCGCGCGCCTCGATCTGACGCTTTACCATCTGCTCTCGCCGTCGGGCGTATTTCACATCGTCCCACGACATATTTTCATCCCTGTTGGACCCGCCCATTATGCTTCCGCCCGGACGCACCCCCCCTGTGGATGGCACGCCGCAAGTTCCCGGTCGGCGGGAAATAGTCATTGATTTTTTACAGATATTTACCCTATTGAACAAGCATAATTTCGGAGGGGGACTCCCAACGCACCATGGACAGCGCACGCCATCTCGTCATTTCCCTCATTCTGGCATTCCTGATTACGGTCTTCGGCACGGCTGGATACATGATGGTCGAAGGGTGGGATTTCATGGATGCGCTTTACATGACCGTTATTACGATATCGACCGTTGGCTACAGTGAAGTGCGCCAGGTTGATGCCGCCGGCCGGATTTTTACGATATTCATTGTCGTCACGGGCGTTGGTTTCAGCCTGTATGTCGCCGGCGCGGTGGTGCAGTTTATGGTGGAAGGACAAATTCGCAAGATCATGGGGAGAAAAAGATTGGGCCTCAAATTGAAGCGGATGAAAAATCACTACATCATATGCGGGTATGGCCGGATAGGCCGTGTGCTTGTTCGCAACCTTCGGCGTAAGATTCCGAATCTGGTGGTCGTCGACAACAACCCCGACCTCGTATCGAACATGGAAAACGATGGAGTCCTTTACGTCGATGGCGACGCCACGGAGGAGGATACGCTGATCAAGGCCGGCATTCATAACGCCCGCGGGCTGGTTTCCGTCCTGGCCACCGACACGGACAATGTTTTTTTGGTGTTGACCGCAAGGCAGCTCAATCCGAATCTGGATATCATTGCCCGCGCCGGAGCCGATCGCTCCAAAGATAAACTCAAAGCGGCCGGTGCGACAACGGTCGAGAGTCCTTATGAGATGGGGGCGCTGCGCATGGCGCAGCGGATACTCCGGCCCAAAGTCACCAGCTTTCTGGATTTTGCGCTGAGCACCAGGCGTCAAGACATTTTGATGGAGGAGCTTCCGGTCAGCCACGATTCGGAGCTTGTGAACCTAACCCTCAAAGATTCTGGCATTCGCCAGAACTACAATCTCATCATCATCGCGATTGAAAAATCATCCGGCGAGATGCTGTTCAATCCCTCGTTTGACGCGCGTATCGAAGTGGACGACACGTTGATCGCCGTGGGGGAGGAGCCGAATCTGCATTTGCTGGCCCAGGCGCTATATTCGAAAGAATAGATCGGCACAGCCCGGCTGGTAACACCCGCAGAGGCGGCCTTAGGCGACCCATCCCAAACATCATCCCATCGCCCCAGAAAGCGTCATCCGCGCGGGAGAATTGATCATCTGAGCCTCAGCGGATCCGGGTGCATCGTCAGCCTCAGCCGTCTTTTAGCGGAATCGTCGTGCCCTCAAGCTGCTAATCTGCTTTAAGCCGGCGTGTTGGCTCGGCTTTATGACTGTCTTCCGCCGTCCGGGTTCCCTGACCCAACTGGGCGGTTGGCGCTATATTTTATAGATCACCCGTTTGTCCGTGATGATGATATCGACATATTTATCGTGGGACTCCATGGGCACCTGCTGAAAAATTTGCTCTTCCATGGCCAGACCCACCTTGCGGGTCGTGATCGGCAGCTTGGGTATTAAGCGGTCATAGTAGCCGTCCCCGGCCCCCAGCCGTCCCCCTTTTTCGTCAAGTGCGATGCCGGGTATGATGGCGATGTCGATGCATTCCAGGGGGACTTTGCGGCAGCGTTGCGGGTTGGGTTCCAATATTTGGCGCGGCCCCATCGTGAGGTCGGTCTGCGGGTTGTCGATTTTCATCAGGGCCACCCGGTTTTTCTGAACGTCAAACGCCGGAAGGACCACGATCTTACCGATTTCGAGGGTTTTATGAATGATGGCTGCGGATGGTATCTCATTCGGGGCGTTGACATACAGCAATACGATTCGGGCCTCCAGAAAATTGGCGAAGTCAAACAGACGCTCCTGGATCGTTGCAAGCTTCCTCTTCCGCGCCTCGGTGTCTAGCGCCTGGATGGCTTTCTCAACATTGGCCCGTAATTCTTCTTTGGCTTCCCGAATTTCCTCCATATTTTATCCCCCGCCGGATGAAGGGTCGAACCGTCGCATCGTGGATGGTGATCGGTTCCAACCCGCAATAAAAATTGACTAAAATAACCGCAGGTGGTAGCTTTTTGGACCTGCTTGAATCTGTATGCATTTACAAATTAAGAATAACCACCAATTATAGGCACAAGTATGCTTGATATCAAGAGCGTCCGCAAGGATTTGATCCAAATTAAAACCGCGGTCGCCAACCGTGGGGATGTCGTTGATTGGGATGTGCTCGTCTCCCTCGACAACCGCCGCAAAAAGGACCTGCTGGAAATCGAGAGCCTGCGGCACAAACGCAACGTCGTTTCCGAAGAAATTGCGGCCATGAAGAAAGCCGGTCAGCCAGCGGATACGCCGGTGGCCGAAATGCGTGCGGTGGCCAATCAAATCAAAACGCTGGATACGCGTCTGACCGAGACCGCCGCGGAAATACAGACCATTCTCATGCGTATTCCCAACCCACCCCACGCCAGCGTGCCGGTGGGTGTGGACGAAAATGACAATGTCGAAATCAAGACGGCGGGAACACCGCCGGCCTTTGAGTTTGCACCCGCCGCCCATTGGGATCTCGGTGAAAAATTGGGCTTGCTCGACTTCAAACGGGCGGCCCGCATAACAGGGGCGCGGTTTCCGTTGTATATCGGTGCGGGTGCACGTCTCGAGCGGGCCCTCATCAGCCTGATGCTGGATCGGCATACCAAGGTGCACGGCTACACCGAAATACTGCCGCCCTTCATTGTGAACCGCCAAAGCATGACGCATACCGGGCAGCTGCCCAAATTCGAGGAGGATCTTTTCAAACTGGAGGGCTGGGATTATTTCCTGATCCCCACAGCGGAGGTCCCGGTCACCAACATGCATCACGGCGAAATCCTGTCGGAAGATGCGCTGCCGGTCTACTACACGGCGTATACGCCCTGTTTCCGATCCGAGGCGGGCTCCCATGGCAAGGATACCCGGGGGCTGATTCGGCAGCATCAGTTCAACAAGGTCGAGTTGGTCAAATTCGTTCGACCGGAGACGTCCTACCAGGAGCTCGAGACCTTGTTGGAGAATGCCGAATCCATCTTGTCGGTGCTTGAGCTTCCCTACCGCGTCGTTAACCTGTGCACGGGCGATCTCGGTTTTTCGAGTGCCAAGACCTATGACATCGAAGTCTGGATGCCCTCCCAGGGCGTTTATCGTGAAATATCCTCGTGCAGCAATTTTGAAGATTTTCAAGCCCGACGCGGCAATATCCGATTCCGGCGCAAAGGCCAGAAGGGCACCCATTTCGTTCACACCCTGAACGGATCCGGGCTGGCCGTGGGCCGCACGCTGGCGGCGTTATTGGAAAACCACCAGCAGGAGGACGGATCGGTAGTGATCCCCGAGGCCCTGAAACCATATATGGACGGCATCGAAGTGTTGGCACCATGAGACCCGACCAGTTCCCCGCGTTTATACAGCCCGATCTCATCCCACGGCCGGGAGGCGAGTTGATCTATCGCTGCCTGGGATGCGGCGATGCCTATGGCATCGATGCCTTGCATTACGTATGCCCCCGCTGTCAGTCCGTCCTGTTGATCGAAGACGTCGATTTCGTACGCCACAAGGACCGATCGGCTGAAACCTGGCAGCAGATTTTTGATTACCGCCAAATGCTCAGCCAGCCTGCACTCAAAGGTATTTACCGTTACCATGAGTTCATCGGACCGGTCATACCGCTGGAAAGCGTCGTCTACCTGGGTGAAGGGCACACCCCGATGATCGAGGGCAACGCGAGGCTTCAAGAAGCCGTGGGGGTGCGTTTCTATTTCAAAAACGACGGTCAGAATCCGAGTGCCTCCTTCAAAGACCGAGGGATGGCCAGTGCCTTCAGCTACCTCAAGTTCATGCTCGACAGCGGGAAAATAGCCGATGTTCTGGCGGTGTGTGCCTCCACGGGCGATACTTCCGCTGCCGCGGCCCTGTACGCCGCCTACCTGCAGGACAAAATCAAGTCGGCGGTATTGCTACCCCACAAGAAGGTGACGCCGCAACAACTCTCCCAACCACTGGGCAGCGGGGCGCGCGTTTTTGAGATTCCCGGCGTTTTTGACGATTGCATGAAGGTGGTGGAAAAACTGTCGGACACCTACCGGGTTGCCCTGCTGAATTCCAAGAACGCCTGGCGTATTCTAGGGCAGGAGTCCTACGCCTACGAAATCGCCCAGGATCTGGAGTATGATCTCAAGGACCTGGTTGTCGTCGTCCCCATTGGCAATGCCGGCAATATAACGGCGGTCATGCGTGGGTTCATCAAATTTTTCGATGCCGGCATCATTGATACCTTGCCCAAAATCCTGGGTGTTCAATCGGCACATGCCAACCCGGTTTGCCGCTATTACCGCGAGCCCGAGCCCGCCCGACGCCGCTTTAAGCCGGTTACGGTCAAAGCCAGCACGGCCCAGGCCGCCATGATCGGCAACCCGGTTTCCATGCCGCGCGTCATTCAACTCGTCGAGGAATACCACCGGCGGTCCGAAGCCCAGCGCACCTGCTTTATAGAGGTTACCGAACAGGAAATCATGGACTGGGAACTGCAAGCCAATCGAAACGGCCATATCGCCTGCACCCACGGCGGCGAGTGCCTGGCCGGATTGGCCCGGGCCCGGCACAAGGGGCTCGTCCGCTCAAATGAAACCGCCATCGTGGACTCTACAGCCCACGCCTTGAAATTCAGCGGGTTTCAGGAGATGTATTTCGCGAACCGCTTCCCGGAAGAATATCAGGTTCAGCCCCGCCCGGAGCTGATCAACACACCGGTCTTGGTAAGGCCCGCAGGGCTGGATCGGTTCCCGCAGCCGGGTGAGCCCCTGGAGGGAGAGGCGTTCCAGGAATTCGTCGAGCAAGTTTCACGCGAAATCGCCGAACAGCTTGGATTGGTCAAACGTTGAGCGCCGGGGCAGATCGTGGATCCTGTTCCGCAAGCGGGAAAGGCACTGACTTGACACCGGCGGACAAAGAGGCCAAAGGAAACCAGACGCAAGGAAAGGTCCGATGAAAACACACATCAGCGCAACGCTCCTGGTTTTGGTTTCGGGCCTGCTCATCTTTTCCGGATGTGCGGCCACCAAGTACAAGAACGAAAAAGCCCGCAAAGACGCCGAAGCGCATCGCCGTCTGGGTGACGCCTACAGTCGCCAGGGAAACATAACGCGCGCCTTGCGGTCCTATCTGGATGCGCTGGCGATCTATGAGCTTGATCCGGAGACCCATTACAGTCTGGGTTTGGCGTATCAGCAGAAAGAAAATTATCAAAAAGCGATTCAGCATTTCAACCGGGCCATCGAATTGAAGCCCGATATGGGGCCGGCCAAGAACAGCCTGGGGGTTTCCTACATCAAGATCGAAGACTACGATCGTGCCATCGAGGTGTTGCAGAGGCTGACCGAGGACCAGGGTTTTGATATTTACCTTACGCCCCATTATCCGAAATACAATTTGGGCTTGGCCTATTATCACAAACGGCAATATGAAACCGCGCGTGACTATTTCCGGCAGGTTGCCGACTACTTTGCCTCCGGCATCCCCAAAGACCGCATCTACATACTGAATTTGCGGGCATTCGGTCTGACTTATCTCGACACGGGTAATCCCGTCGAGGCCTTGAAGTATTTTGACAAGGTCGCGGCGGTGGCTCCCCGATGGCCGGATATCTACTTGGATCTCGCCCGTGCGCACCTTAAGGCGGGATTCAAGGAGATGGCGCGCGCCAACTATCGCAAAGTGTTGGAACTGGCGCCGGAATCGGCGCTTGCTGAAACTGCCCTTGAGGAAATGGCCGCCATCTCTCCCTGACAGCCGCCGCCGGTCACAAGACCTCGATGGCATGGGCGGCAGGCCATGCACCGGGGTCGCATTCATCCAGAGGTCGAAGTTTCCGCCAACCTGGCGGTCGATTGCCACGGCCGGGATTCCCCCGGGACGAAGGTCGGTGTCCACCTGCAGGATCCATCCCGATGAAATGGCCTGCCGGGCCGACAACCCATGGTCCGTAATTGACGGCGAGCGGCGATGGGGCCGCGCCGGCTTTGATACCCGCGAGCAAAAGCCGATCACGTCTTGTAAGGTTTGCCGATGGCCGATTCAATCGGCGACGGGGCCGTTTGACCCGTGAAGCCATCCGATCAGGGGCCACGATGCGCAAACATTTTCGCTTGCGGGTGTCAAACGGGAGGTGGAAAGACGCCCAGGGCCGCTTTCAGTGTGCCGTGGGCCCTCGGGAAGAATAGCGGATTGAGGCGGCGGCGGTGAGAGCAAAAAAAAGCCCCCGCTGGGTTAGCGGGGGCGATAATGACTTCGGGGTGAACGAATGCGCTGCTACTGGCTCTTGACCAGACCGGCGGCCTGAACCTCTCGCTGGGCCAGTTGGACGATTTCCGGAGTCAGGAAAATCAACAACTCGGTTTGATTGTCATTCTTGTTGTTGAACCCGAAAAAGAAGCCCAGGGCCGGTATTTTGCGCAGTCCGGGAATCCCCTCGGCCGCCTCAGACGCACTGGCCCTCATCACCCCGCCGATGACGACGGTTTCCCCGTTTTCCATCAGCAGTTCGGTGTGGGCGCTGTTGGTGCTCAGGGGCGGCTGCGTGGCGGTCACGTCGAGAACGTCATCCTTTTTGATATCGACCACGAGCAGTACACGCTCGTCAGGGGTGACATTGGGCGTTACCGAAAGTTCGAGGTCGACGTCCTGGAATTCGACGGAGGAGCCGCCGGCGGAGTCGCGCTCCAGATACGGAATCTGGAAGCCCTGCTGGATGCGGGCCGTCCGACCATCGAGGGTCAGGATCTTGGGCGCCGAAATGGTGCGGGTCTTCCCTTCGGTTTCACCGACCTGAATACGGGCGTCGATGATATCGAAGGAGGTGCCGGAAATCTTGCTGAGCCCCCATTCGATCGCCCCGTTGTCCAGCGCGTCGGCCGGAATATTGTCGGCTTCCATGTCAATGCCGGTCACCGTGAAGACATCGCCCAAATCAAATTCACCGATGGAGATGGTGCCCCAGTCAAAGCCGACATCGCGCCGGAAGTCACTGCTGGCCTCGACAATGCGTGCCTCGATCAGCACCTGAGGTGTCACCTGGTCGAGGATCTGAATAATCGTTCGGGCCCGCTCGATGGCGCTCGGGATTTCGTTGACGATGATCATGTTTTTGGTGGTGTCCACCGATATGGTGCCCCGGGGGCTGAACTTGCTCGGGAAGCTGGTATCACTCGAACCCGTATCACAGCCGGCTGCAAGGTGCGCACAGGCGGTTTCCTGGGCATTGATGTAACTCAACAGGAAGAACTCGGTTACGAGGTCCTGCTGTTCCTCGGCCGACCGCCGGCTCTCGAGTTTTTGCTGTTCGAGTTGCTCTTCCCGCGCCAAGGTCGCCTGGGTGGCGATCCGAAAGATGCCGTCTTCCTTTTTAAGACCGAGTTGATTCATTCTGAGCACCAGATCGAGGACCTGGTCCCAGGGCACGGGTTTGTCAAACTGAAGGGTCACCTTGCCGCGGACATTTTTATCGATGGCGAAATTCTCGCCCGAGATTTCACCGATAATGCGGAAAACATTGCGGATGTCGGTATCAAAAAAGTTCAGGGCGATTTTTTCACCGGTATACTCTTTCGGCCGCCGCAGCTCGCTGCTCTCCACACGCCCGTCTTGGGTGGCCAGGTTGTCAGTGGGGCTGGCGCCCTCTGAAGCCGCAGACAGATCGGCCGTCGTGATCGCCGTATCGTCACTGCCGGTCTCTTCGTTGGCTAAACCCTCCAGCGTTTTTTTCCATTCCGGCGAGGCCGTATCTTCAAGGGGTTTGGGCGGAATGGTCGAGGCGGCGAACCGAATATTGATAAAATTATCCACCTGGGCAATCTCAAAGGGAACGCCTTCGCGCAGATCGAAGACCACCAAGGCGTGGTCTGCGGCCTGGTCGGCTTCAAGGGGTGTAACCCGATCGACCGCACTCTTGAATCGGGTCGTGATCAAAGGGCGTTTGCGGTAGTCGGGAATCCGGGTGTTGAAAAGTTTAAGCTGCAGTTTCCGATCGCTCAAGCGCTTCATATCGTAGCGGACCGGAAAGGTCGTACCGATGCTGACCAGCGAAGCGCCCTCATCGACGCTCGTAAATTCAACTTTGTTGAGCCAGGCCGGTGTGGTTTCGGTATCGGGCGCCGCGGCCGTCTCAACGACATCGCTGGCAGCCTCTTCGGGACGCGCTGGTTCTTGTTCGGTCTGCGCGTTTGCGGCCATCTCGGTCGGCTGAACGTCCGTCGCCGCGGCCATCTCAGTCGGCTGAACGTCCGTCGCCGCGGCCATCTCAGTCGGCTGAACGTCCGTCGCTGCGGCCATCGCGATCGGTTGCACGTCCGTTGTCGCGGCAAGTTCTTGTTGGTCGATCACCACGCTCTCGGGGGTCTGCGCTAGCGTTTCGGCGGTCGCCTGGGTATCGGCCGCCGCCGTCTGGACAAGGTCGTCATCATGAATCGGTTTGGATTCGGCGACACTGATCAGCAGCCCGTTTTTGACCGGCTTGGAGGTAAATGTCGTGAGATAGGGGCGGTCCGTATCCAAGACCACACGGAGCTTGTCGGGATAACAAAAGTGGCGTACGCCTTTGACCCACTTGGATTCGATATTGACTTTCTGAAGACCTTTGTACGGGCTGGTGATATCATAAATATCGAAAACGATGCGCGGCGGATTGTCCACGGTAAAGGCGGAATAGTCGGTGATGGTTCCGTCGGCCAGAATGACGATCTCAACCCCTTCCGACTGTTCCTTGAAGTCGACCATTTCGATGCAGGTGCCTTTGGCGGCCGCTTCGAGGACCGCTGGGTCAATGGCTTCAATCGGCGCAGGCGATGCGTCGACCGCGTCTTCGGGATCGAGAGTTTTTTCTTCGATGACGGCGTCACGGGAAAACGCGACGAGAATGCCTTCGGTGGTCTGGTCGACGCTGTAGGCCGCATCCTGGGAGAGATGGACGGT
>JASJCV010000258.1 GCA_030065275.1 Desulfobacterales bacterium
CAGAAGCATATCGTCGAGACGGAAACAGGCGTCTACTATATCGTTCAGCCGGGGGACACCCTTTGGGACCTTTCACAGCAGTTCTCTGATTCCGCTTACCTCTGGCCGGATCTTTGGAAAGAAAACCAGCAGATCAACAATCCCCATCTGATCTACCCGGGCGATCGCATCAAACTCTACCGCCGAAAGGATATCCAGCGTATACCGCGGGTCGATGCGACCATGAAGCCGAAGGGTGAACAGGTCCGCTATGCCAATATCGACACGGTGGGCTTTATTCGCCGGGATGTACTGGAACCGTCCGGCATGGTCATCGATCCGGTTGGCGATGGCAAGGGGCTTATCGGGCAATACGATCAGTTGTATGTCGCCGGTGTCGATCATGAGTTCAATGTGGGGGATAAATACACCATTTACCGCAAGCTGCAGCCGGTCCGCGATAACGAAACCAATGATTATATTGGAGTCCAACACTTGATCCTCGGCATCTGCCAGATCACCAAAGTAAATGACGATACGGCCATCGCCGATGTCGTTCAGTCCTGGCGCGTTATTGAACGCCGGGATTTTCTGACCCCCTACCTGGAACGGTCGCCGATCATTGAGATCAAGGAGAGCGTTCCCGGGCTCAACGGCAAGTTTATCTTCAATGAGCAGCATTTCCGTATGACGGGGCAGTTTCAGACAGGCTTTATTGACAAGGGGGAATCCGACGGGGTCGAGATCGGGCAGTACTACACCATTTTTCTGCAGGACAAGAATCGTGTCTGGACCACCAGCGGCGTCAACAAGTTCATCGAAATGCCCAAACAGGATATCGGACGCGTTCTGGTGCTGCACACCGAAGACAACACCGCCACAGTCCTGCTGACGCGCTCGGACAAGAATATTGAGCCTTGGACCCGCATAACGACGCCTTTCTGACAGGCTGCGTCAAACTTCCTATTAAACACCAAGAGCGCCGGGGTAAACATCCCCGGCGCATCGTTTTGGTTCGGAGTTCTTTCTGCAAGCCGACTACCGGCGGCCCGTCCTGATAATCAATGGCCTCGGGCCTCCGATAGAGCAGCGAAAAGCACGACGGGATCGTTTCGCACGGAGGCCCCGTTCACGCTCGCCGGCGCTGCCAAATTCGGCCGATTCAGCCGCATCGATCAGTGCAGAAGCTTTCGGACAGAGGTCACGCGCAGTATTTCCTTGTAGGTGGTAACCCCGTCCAGCATCTTCATGATGGCGTTCTGGCGCAGGGTCACCATACCTTCCTCTTTCGCCCGTTTGCGCAAATTTTCAAAGTTGGCGCGGGCCGTGGTCATTTTCTGCAGACTCTCGGTGTAGGGCATGACTTCATAAATACCGGACCGCCCACGGTATCCGGTCTGGCGGCAACGGTTGCACCCGACACCGCGGTGTAATCCGACCCCTCCCTCCAAACCGGTTTCGATGCCCAAAGCCGAAAGTTCCGCGGCATCCATCTCGAAACTTTCGCGACAGTATTCGCAGATGACACGCACCAGACGCTGCGCCACGATACCGATCAGCGTGGCCTGAATTAAAAAGGCCGGAACCCCTAGATCCAGAAGACGGGTAATGCTCGAAGGGGCATCGTTGGTGTGAAGGGTCGATAGCACCAGGTGCCCCGTCAGTGAAGCCTGGACGGCATTTTCAGCGGTTTCCAGGTCACGCATTTCACCAATCATGATGATATCGGGGTCCTGGCGCAAAATCGTCTTCAAAATCGAACCAAAGGTCACATCAATCGCCGCCTGAACCCCAATCTGGTTGAAATCCTCATGGATCATTTCAATGGGATCCTCCACCGTCATGATGTTATTCTCGGGCGTTGAGATTTTCCGCAAGGATGAGTACAACGTTGTCGATTTTCCGCTTCCTGTAGGCCCGGTAACGAGGATGATCCCGTGAGGCATTCGGATAAACTGGTCGAATTTCGCCAAATCCGTCTCGGAGAACCCTAGCCCGTCCAGGTCCTGAATCAGAACGTCCGGGTCCATCACCCGCATGACCATTTTTTCACCGAAAGCCACCGGGACCGTAGAAACCCGAATTTCGGTCTCCTGTCCGCCCTTGTCCATCTTGATGCGGCCATCCTGCGGCCGGCGCTTCTCGGCCATGTTCAGGCGCGACAGCGCCTTGATGCGGGTAACAATGGCGTTGTGAACCTTTTTGGGTAGCTTGTAGACGGTGTGTAATACCCCGTCGATGCGCATGCGCACAAGCACGGCCTCACGCTTGGGCTCGATGTGGATATCCGAAGCCCTCTGATCAAAGGCATAGATAAACAGATGATTGACCGCATTAACGATGTGCTGATCATTGGAGGGCAACTCATCGGCCGACTTTAGCCGAACATATTGTTCCAGGTTGCCTAGGTCAATGGAAGAAGACGCGAACAAGTCCTCGGCAGCGGCGATCGAACGTTTAAAGCCAAAAAATTCATCGATGAGTTTCAGGATATCCGATTTGGAACTGACCACTGTGGTGACCCGCATATTGGTAACGCGGGCGATGTCATCAATGACTTCCATGTTATGCGGGTTGGGGGTGGCCACGACCAGCATGCCATCGTTGGTTTCAATCGGCAGAACCAGGTGTTTCATGGCGAACGTACGAGGAATCTTGGTAGTCACCAGATTGAGATCGAGTTTGAGCGGATCGATCTTCTTGTAGACGATATCCCACTCGGAAGCCAGCGCCTGATAAATATGATCTTCTTCTAAAACTCCGGGTTTGCCATCCGCCCGCATGGGTCCGATTTTTGCGACCACATCGATAAAGGTAATGGGGTTGGCGATTTTCAAACCAAACGATGCCATGCGTTTGCGGTTTTCTTTGACCAGTTCCTCCTCGACTTTGAGCCGATTCTGCAACAGGGACTTGGCCTGCGCTTTGGTTATCAGCCGACGTTTAAGCAAAACGCGACAGACGTCTTTGGGAGCAAACGGGTCTTTGATATCGACGGGTGGCATGGCGCACAGTCCTCATTGCCAATACGCTTGGCGCACTGACGTTTCAATACGGTAGCAAAACATCCTGATTATAAAACGATCCGGCCGGAAATGCAATTCGACCGGATCCGGCCGACCGGCCCCCACGCAAACGATCCGGGCGTGTCAGTGCCGATCTCGCGGCCGGAGGCAAGACGGGGTTGTCCGATTTGACGGACCAGAGTTCCTGGAAAACCATTCGGACGGGTCCAATGGGGTTGGCGGTGCCACTGGCAGGCGGCGCGTCCCTGGCACCCAGGAATACGCCAATCGATGGCTAAGGGTCTGTCCGGTGAAGATTCGCGCCCGGCGGAAGATGTCCGTAGGACAGCGGTAACCGGATGGCTGGGGCGTGTCAGGCCGCCTGGAGGGTATCCGCCGGGGGCCAAGAGGAAACGCCTCCGGGGCAGGATGGCTTGGCCGACGCTTCGGCAAGGCATTGGTCGTTTGAAGATGTCGACTCAGGCGACCTCGGTCATCTGCCGGCTTTGAATATTCTCACGGGCCTTGTGGGCCCAGTCCAACACACGGTCGACGAGCACGGCGTGACGGTGCTCCGAGCTTAAGGCGATCAATTCCTCGCGCTGATTGGCCGTGTGTTCGATGATCCATTCATCGCTGGCATCGCCGGCGCGCCCCAACCCTCGCAGAATGATCTTGAGGTGCAGCAAGAACGCTTCGAAAATACTCTTTTCCGAATTGATCTGGTAGATCTCGGAATCTGGATTGCCGTACTCATTCAGAGCGCTTCGCAGTACGGAGCGCGCAATGTCACCGCCGAGCAGCGATACGAAGACATGGATCTCTCTTTCGAGTGACAGCAAATACTTCGTTTCCAGTTCATCATCGGCGTTTTCGGAAAAATCGAGGGAATTGATGACGCCGCGGTGAATGGTTCGAATTTTTTCGTAAAAGGCGTCACAATGCTGGTCGATCATCATCAATGCGGCGGCCGCAGTCTCCCGATTGAGTCCCTCCCGAACAAGGAAGACTTCTTCCGGGGTAATCTCAATGTCAATTTCAAGCTCTTTATTGTATCGCCGCAAGAGGAGATTCGCGAGCATAATGCCGTTGCGGTCGTAGATATGGATATGTCCCGGCTCTTCCAGAAAATCACTCAGTAAAACCTGCAGCGCCAGTTCCGGTTTCTTCATCTTGACAAACAGCAGTTGTAGGGCATTCAGAAAAGCGATGCGGTCCTCTCGTGGCATCGGCTGTTTAAGAAAGTGCCAGAGAATTTCAAAGACCTTTTCTTCATAGCGGGTGAAGGATTCGACACACGCTTCGAAGCCCGCTTTGTTGAAACGCCCTTTGGCATCAAAGCACCTTTTCAGGAGTTGGATGATTTCCTTGACATCCAGGGGTGAGAGGTCGAAGTCGCGCGCCAGGATTTCGTGATCGCGACGATTGAACGCGACATCCTCCGCCCCCACACGACGCATTTTGCTGCGGGTATCAAGTCGGCCAGTATAAAATTCGATGATGCGCACGATCAAGTCGTGAACCCGGCCGATTTCCAATGCCCCTCCCTCATCGTCGCGAATGACCAGGATCCCCTTGTCGATGACGAGCTTTTCGAGAATCGCATCGGAAATTCGATCCATGTGCCATTGCAGGTGGGTAACCACTTCCTCGACAATCATGGTTTTTTTGGGGCGTTCGCCAACCGAATCGATGATTGCCGAAAGCCGTTTCAGCCGCAATCCAAGCTCGCGCGCCTCGATCTGGCCATAATCGGCCGCATACAGGCTCTCCAGATAGAGGACCTGATCGGTTATGTCCTCTTCGAGTTCCTCGCGGATGAGCCAAGCCAACTGCGCTTTGGCCTTGGGCAATTTGTCGCCGCCTTTTTCGACCAGAAACCAGCGGATGTTGTTCATTTCGATCGGTGGAATGCGGAACTTGCCCCGAAGATTTTTAACTCCGGCGATGGCATCATAGACACTGGCATATCGGTGCGCGCCGGCCGAGGTGTCCGAAGCCCTTATCCAGTGGTGGACTTCTTTGACGAGTTTTCCCATGGCATCGGTTTTAATCGCATTGAGACCGGCGAGCAGGGTCAGATTTGAGTCCGGCAGGGACCGTTCGTCCTTCATGATGCCCAAGGCGACATCCTGGTCGCCATTGCGGAAAGTCAGGGCTTCGGCTTTATCCAAGGCCTGCTGGTAGCGCGCGATGATGCTCAAGGATGTCTTCAGGTCTTCGAAGGACGATGACGCTTCGTCTGGGATTCTGAGAAAAACCGTCAGAATGTTGTGGTCGGAAAGGGTTTCAAACGCTTTCAGGACAAGTGCGTTCAGATACGTCATATGATCACCGACGCGGCGAACCATGGCGGCCACCGTATGTCGGGTGATATCGATATCGCTGAAGAAAACCCGGTAATCCGTTTGATCCGAAGTGTGGGCACGGGATGAGAGGCGGTTGGCCCGAATCAGAATCGTGCCGTCATGTCCTGGCCGCTTGGCCAGCTTGCTTAGGGTTTTATTGAGTTGGACGTAAGGGTCGATCTGCAGGGGCACATCGATCGTATCGTCATCATTGCCGTCTGACGCAACGGCCGTGTCAGGGGATTCATCCACACCCGCTCGATCGCGTCGCAGGCAGGCGCCCAAGAGGTGGCAGAACTCCACCATGAGCGTAATGAGGGCGTCGTTGCGCCCCTGGCTATCGTAAAGACTCTCGAGGATCGGAATTTCCGGGCTATCCATAAGCCGAAGCGATCGTTTTCAACCGGTTTCCATCAAGGTAAGGTCACCCTCGATTTGACGGCAGGGCGACTTTATTGCCTCTCCCCTTTTCTTCCGCCGCACTCACGACATGGAGACGGCACAAGGAGGTATAGGCCGCTATTCGGTCGAGGCCTCTAGACTCTCATACGGCTTTTCTTCGTCTGCCGCCGGAGAAGTTGATTCGAGCACCTGTTTGACACGGTCACACTCTTTCTGAAAGGCATCACGCCGGGAGGCGAAATCGGCGATACGGTTATTCAGGTCGGTGACTTTGCCCTCGTACGCCTGTCGGGCCTTGACGTCGCGACCGGCCAGACCATCCAATTTCTGTTTCTCTTGAAGCAGTGCATATTTTTCCGCCATCAGACCCGAGAACTCTTCGTCCAGTTCCTTTTTGCGGTCATTCAGAGCCGCAATAGTCTCCTCATCGACGATCACTTCATCCGAAACCAAGGAATCATCGGGATCGGCCGCCTCCGGTTCCTGGTCATCCTCTTTTTTTTCAGCGGTGTCCTCCGCACCGATGGTTTCCAGGGTAAGCGCTCCAGGACGCTGATCTGAGGGGATTTGCGCCAGGTTGTCGGTGTAGCATACATTCCCCTGCGCATCCCGATATTTATACATTTCGGACTGGGCCGGAGCGACTGCCCCGGCCAGCACTAACGCAAGTACGACAGCCAGGCTGATAGAGAGTCCTTTCATCTTCCCGCGTGCTTTCCTAGTCTGATGATGTCACCATTGTCGTTCAATTCGAACTCGACCGCATCGCCTTCCTTGAAATCACGGAAGTCAATAAAGGTCTTCCCGTCCGAGGCATAGAAGAGCGCATCTGAATCGATGCGGTAGGTGTTGTCACTGATAACGATTTCCGATTCACTCAGGATAAAATCGATGATCTCTTCACCATTCTCCTGACCTCTTGCTTGTTCAACCGTTAGGTTAGCGGATATTCCGACGAGAGTCAACATTATTAATATTAACGCTGCCTTGCGCATGATTATCTCCTTCATTGCTTACCAGGTCCGCCAATAATGAAATCCGAGCTTCTCACCGGTGGTAAACTCGGTTTCGACCGTACCGCCGGAAGTACTGAAATACAGGACGTCCATTCCGCTTCCGGGAATCGAAAGGACGGCCGGTGTATACCAGATCCCGGATTTTTTCAGGCCGGTCGGCGGTGCCCAAATGGGGTTGTCCGCGGTGCCGATATTGATGAGGTCACCGTCATTCACCCGCTGATCACCGTTGATGTCGAATACCGTCTGGCCCCCACCGCCGTTGCACGCGTTGAGTCCGTAGATAATCGAATCGCCCTGTAAGGCCGGCGGCGATTCGATTATCTACGGACTCAACGCGTGCAACGGCGGTGGGGGCCAGACGGTATTCGACATCAACGGTGATCAGCGGGTGAATGACGGTGACCTCATCA
>JASJCV010000259.1 GCA_030065275.1 Desulfobacterales bacterium
CTGGGCTATCTGCTGCTCCTGGTTCCGCTCTTCATGGTCGCTGTCATCCAGGCCCATGCTAGCGGCCGCATCCCGTCCGGCGCCCGTCTCGAATTTCTGATGGAATCCGTCTTTGTCCTGACCGGCGTTCTGGGATTGGCCTGGAAAATCCTCGTGTAGCGTTCCAATGCGGTCTTTGGCCCCCCTTTCCGGATGCGGTCGGTCACACACCGCCACAGGGAGCAGCGCCGAATCGAAGCGGGCAGATTGGGCGGCCCCATCGTCTTGCCCTCATTTGCCCCAGATCCGGGGTTCGGTCCCATTTGCCAGACGAAAGATATTGTAACGATGCCGCCAGGCCACCAGGACAAAGGTCACTGAGGCCCATCCCACCAGCACCGGCGAATCCGTGACTTTCCAGACGATCAGCGGCAGAAGCGCCATTGTCACTAGCGAGGCCGCCGAAACGCGGTTGAAACCGCAAATCGCCGCAACGAAGGCCAGCAGCGATACCGCCAGAGCGGCCGGCGCCAGTGCCAGCAGACCGCCAGCGGCCGTGGCCACCCCCTTGCCACCGCCGCGCCCACGCAGAAACAGGGGGAAGAGGTGCCCCCCCAGGGCGCTCAGTGCGACCAGGCCGAGAAAAAGGTCGCTCCAACCATTTCGGCCGATAGGGTAAAGCATACCACCCAGCCAGACGGGCAGGGCCCCCTTGAGAACATCCCCGGTCAGGGTTACCCCCCCCGCAAGGTTGCCCGCCGTGCGGCGGACATTGGTGGCGCCGATATTACCACTGCCTTCGGTGCGAATATCGGCATGCCCGAAACCTTTGGCGATGAGGAGCCCAAACGGAATCGAGCCCAGCGCATACGCGCCCGGCAGGAGGCCAATGGCCAGCAGCCCAGCAAATGACTCCATTGCGCTCTGTCTCCTGAATCTGAAGTGACGGTTGCACGGCATCATAGCCCCCTGTCGCCTGGTTGGCAAACCCGCCGGATCCGGGGCGGCCGTTCACTTCTGCGGGCCGGGAGGGGATTTTACGGTCAGCACCCCGGGGATCGGCACCCGGTGACCAACTAAAAATCGTTGTGTTTCTAGCACCTTGCTTCCCCTATGGCCTGAACCGCCGGCCAGCCCTTCCCGGCGGCCCGGCCGGAATCGTTGAGCGCCACAGGTTAATGGTTGATCCCCGCGGGATTGAATGCTAAAAATTCACTAATCGATCCCAAATGCCAGGGAAGGCGGCAAAGTCCCGCCGGCCGCCCCGGCAACCTTTCGAAGCTCGCGATCCCATCACGCGGCGGTGGCACTCATGCTGAACAAACACATGCTCCTCGAAGATCTTCGCCAGACGCTTGTCCACATTCTGTGCAAGGATCTGGAGGACGACGAAGTTCAGGATATGCAAAACTCCATCGATGACTTCATGGAAAACAACGCCACGCGCTTCTCGGAAAGCGAATTGATCGACGAATTCAATTCCGCCGAGAAGATTCTCGACCAGTTCATCGCCCACCTGGAAGCCCGCAAGGAAATGGCCGGGCAGACCCTTCACTGATCTGCAGCGCGCATTTCTGTTCCTCGGCCCAACCCGTTCGTTGCCCACCGGTCCGTCATGCTTAGTATTTAACAGTACTGCGTAGCTTGGCGTGTGGCCGGAAAATGGCACCGGAAATCATGCCTTGATTTAACCCGGCAGCATCGGGAGGACATTATGGCTGATCTACGCGCGTTGATCAGACGGTCAGCCGCTCTCTGGGAACTGCCCGTGAGCTATCGGGAAGGTATGCGGGTGCCCGGCCGCATTTACGCCACCGAGATGCTGGTACGCGCAATGGACGATGGCGTCCTGGAACAACTGGCCAATGTGGCCATGCTGCCGGGGATCGTTAAATACGCCTGCTGCATGCCTGACGGTCACTGGGGCTACGGTTTTCCCATCGGGGGCGTGGCGGCCATGGACCCGCGCAGGGGCGTGATCTCACCGGGCGGCATCGGCTTTGACATCAACTGCGGCATGCGCCTGGCAACCACCAATCTGGACTACGATGAGGTCAAACCCCACCTGCCGCGTCTGGTGGATCGGCTGTTCGCCCGGGTGCCCAGCGGTGTGGGCTGCAAGGGCTTCATCGACCTATCCCGGAACGAGTTCATGGATGTCCTCGAGCAGGGCGCGCGCTGGTGCGTTGCTCGGGGGTACGGATGGCAGGAGGACCTGGCCCGCACCGAGGACAACGGCTGTGCGGCCGGAGCCGATGCCGCGACGGTCAGCCCCAGGGCCATCGAGCGCGGCTTCAACCAGATCGGCACCCTGGGTTCGGGCAACCACTACCTCGAAATCCAGGTCGTACGGCCCGAGCACCGGTTTGATGCGGAAACGGCCGCTGTTTTCGGCCTTGACCGTCCCGAGCAGGTGGTCGTCATGTTCCACTGCGGCAGTCGCGGATTCGGGCACCAGGTGGCCACGGACTACCTGCGCGCCTTCGTCAAAATCATGGGGCCCCAATTCGGACTCACCGTCCGCGATCGCGAACTCGCCTGCGTCCCGTTTGCCTCGCGCGAAGGGCGGAATTATTTCGCGGCCATGAAATGCGCCATGAACATGGCCTATGCCAACCGGCAGGTGATCATGCACCGCATCCGCGAAGTCTTTGCCGAGGTCTTCAAGAAAGACCCCGCCGATCTGGGGCTGCAGCAGGTCTACGACGTCTGCCACAACACCGCCAAGCTGGAGCCGCACACCGTCGACGGGCGGAGGCGAGAATTGCTGGTCCACCGCAAAGGCGCCACACGGGCCTTCGCGCCGGGCATGACCGACATGCCGCCATCCTACCGCAGGGTGGGCCAGCCCGTGATCATCGGTGGCAGCATGCAAAGCGGCTCGTACCTTCTGGTCGGTATGGCATCCGGAGAGCAGACCTTCTTCAGCACGGCCCACGGCAGCGGGCGCCGGATGAGCCGCCGCCAGGCCCGAAAGCGATTCCAGGGCCGCAAGCTGCTCAAGGAAATGGCGCATCGGGGCATCCACGTGCGAGCC
Organism: Desulfobacterales bacterium; assembly: GCA_030065275.1. Lineage (GTDB taxonomy): Bacteria > Desulfobacterota > Desulfobacteria > Desulfobacterales > UBA5852 > JABZFP01. The sequence goes on from JASJCV010000259.1 coordinate 3,017, forward strand.
CGCTCATTGAAAAGCCTGGCCGAAGAAGCCGGTGAAGCCTACAAGAATATCGACGATGTGGTTGCGGCCGCCAGCGAAGGCGCCATCAGCCGGCCGGTGGTGAGGTTTACGCCCATTGGCAACATCAAAGGCTGACGGTTTCGTCAAACGCCCGATAACGGCGTTACGCTCCAATCCCCGTCACGGCGGCGTACAGCTCGTCCGCCGCATTCCTCGGATTTCGCAGGCCTTGATCGCGGACGTCTTGCGCCACCGTCACGAATAATTAGGGACAGCTTCAAAAAAGCGCGAAGGCATGAAAAGGCCCTACCGGTTCATCGACGATATCGCCACGGCGGATGCAGCTTTCGAAGCCTGGGGTGCCACACTCGACGACGTCTTTACAGCGGCAGCCGAGGCACTGCTGGCGGTCATGCTGGTTCATCCCCGGACGCTCGGCAGCGTCGAACGGGAAGTCGTCATCCTCGAAGCCGAATCCGCCGAAATGCTGCTTTTCGATTTTCTGCAGGAGCTGGTGTTTTTGAAGGACCGGGATCAGGTCCTGCTGCGCACGAACACGATTGAGGTTGCCGCCAGGAAGGACGGCTGCCGCCTGGAGGCCGTGTTGATCGGCGAGCGGCTGGACTACGCCCGGCACGAGCTCGCCGTGGACGTCAAGGCCGTGACCATGCATCGGTTTAAGCTGTCGCGCACGCCGAACGGGTGGGAGGCCCGGGTGGTGGTCGATATCTGAATCTGAAAGTCCTGGGCGAGGTGTTTAGGGCTTCGGCGCAACGTAATTACGCCGGGCCCCGATCCGTCGGTTGGCCTGTTGACAGGATCAATGCCGATGGTCCAGCGGCGGTTTGATCACGTCCCGCAGTAGGTGCGGTATGGCTGGGCTGAAGGGGGCGCCGGCAGGTGATAACCTTCCACATCCGGCGGATCATTGAAGGGTTGGGACAAAAACCCGAGCAGTTTTTGCATGACCGAATAATCGGCCCGCTCCACGGCCGCATCCAACGCTTCTTCCACCAGGTGGTTACGGGGAATCACGGCCGGGTTGCTGGCTTTCATGAGTCGGCGGGAAACCTCACGCTCTTCGGGTTGCCGTTCGAGCCGGGCCTGCCAGCGCTCGTACCACTGCATGAAATCCGGTGTCTGAAACACTGAAGCCTCCGGTGCGGAACCCGATGCCAGGTCGCGAAACGTGTTGGTGTAATCCGCCCCGTGGCGCTGCATGCAATCGAGCAGATCATCGACGAGGGCGCCGTCATCCGCCTCCTGGTTCAGCAGCCCCAGTTTGGTTCGCATGCCCGCCAGCCAGTATTGGCGGAAACTATCGGCAAAGCCGGTGACGGCTTCGGTCGCCATCGCGATGGCCTCCTGCATATTCTCATGGATCAACGGCAGCAGGGTCTCGGCGAATCGGGCCAGATTCCACTGGGCGATCTGCGCCTGTCGCCCGTAGGCGTAGCGGCCGTTGTGATCGATGGAGCTGAAAACCGTACTCGGGTCGTAGGCGTCCATGAACGCGCAGGGGCCGTAATCAATGGTTTCACCGCAAAGGGCCATATTGTCCGTGTTCATGACACCGTGAATGAAACCCACCAGCAACCAGCGGGACACCAGTGATGCCTGCCGCGCCATGACGGCATCAAGAAGGGCCAGATACGGATTATCGGACGAACCCAGATCGGGAAAGTGACGCTGGATGGTATAGTCGGCCAGCGCCCGAATCTCGTCGGGTTTGCCCCTGGCCGCGGCATACTCGAAAGTGCCCACACGTATATGGCTGGCGGCCGTGCGGGTTAGAATGGCACCCTGAAGCGGAGTTTCGCGCCTGACCTGTTCACCCGTGGTCACCACCGCAAGGCTGCGGGTCGTCGGTATACCCAATGCGTAAAGCGCCTCGCTGATGATGTATTCGCGGAGCATCGGCCCCAGGGCCGCCCGCCCGTCCCCGTTCCGCGAAAACGGTGTCCGGCCCGAGCCTTTGAATTGGATATCGATGCGCTCGCCTTCCGGGGTCATTTGTTCGCCCAACAATATGGCCCGCCCGTCGCCCAGGATGGTAAAATGGCCGAACTGATGTCCCGCATAGGCCTGGGCGAGCGGCTCCGCGCCTTCGGGGAGCCTGTTGCCGGCAAATACGGCAGCGCCGTCGTCGCCTTGGAGGACCTCGGGGTTCAGCCCCAAAGACTGCGCCAGTGGCGCGTTGAAGACCACGAGCGTCGGCATGCGCACCGGCACCGGATTCATCCGGACGTAAAAAGATTCCGGCAGCCGTAAATAACTGTTATCGAATTTCCAGCCGGCTTCCGGAAGGTTCGGTCTGCTGCTATGCGTCATCGCCGTCCTCCTGCCATTGTTTTCAGCAAGGCGTTCGAGACATGAACTTTGTGCCGAGATGCCCGGAGGTCAAGAGGCCCAAAAACAAAACCATGACAGTTAGCCGCCGGGAGATCGAAGCCGGTTATCGGCCTTGCCAACAGGGGCAGCGTCCGCCCGAACACCGGAAGGCGCCGGACAGGTCGGACGGGACCCAGATAACGAAGGGTTGTTCGGTCACAAAGGCAAGCGTGGCGACCAACAACAACGAAACCGGACTCAAATGTGCCTGACACTATTGGGGACAGCGTATGCCGGCTGAATTACGGAAAGGACCGATATCGCACCGATCTCAGTACAATCCCGGCAATTGGGTATCATTGCCGGTACTTGTGACCGGTTGATATGGACAGTTCAATAATTTCAATTTATTATGCTAGGCGCTCGACGGATCATGGGCGGCGGTTGGGCGTATGGGGCACCCGAAGCATTCGGGCGCCGCAAAAGCCGGATAGAAGAACTCACGATGTGGGCAGCTCGTGCCCTGAGAGAATAATGATGGTTGCCAGCGCCAGTATGGATCACGTGACAGATACCTAAGAATGCAAGATTGGAATGCCGGGCCAGTGGTTGGTGACCCCAGAAATCCGGAAGACATTCTCGCCTCGAGGGAAATCCTCGATAGGATCGAAGCCGTCTGCAAACGGCATTTCGCGGACGAAAATGAGCAGAACGAAAGCTTTGTTTTCGTCATCGACAGCCTGAAGGCTGACGATTACAAGCGGCTGCGGGCCTATAAAGGTAAAAGCCGGCTGACCACCTACATCTATTCCCTGGTCAATAGCATCATTGTGGATTACCGACGAAAAACCTACGGCCGCCGGCGCATCCCCGCCGTTGTGGCCAGGCTCGGCAAGTGGGCCGAGACGGTCTACCGGCTCGTGTGCTGGCAAAAATATACCTTTGACGATGCTTATGATTTTTTGCAGGTCGAGGACTTGTTCGAAGGACCTTACGAACAGTACCTGCAAGCGATTGTCCCGATTCGGGAGGCACCCTGTCGAGAAAACCCCTCCTTTCAATCCCTGAATGAGGAGATCAGCGGTGCTGCTGCGAACCCGCCGAACGCCGATGTCAATCCGCTGGAAGCCCTGATCGCCAAACTCGATTATGGCAGGCGGGGAAAGGCGATCAAAATAATCCGGGCCACCACAACTGCGCTTTCACAGGAAGACCAGATGTTGATCAGACTGGTATACGCTTCCGAACAGCCGGTGAGCGCCGTGGCCCAAATGCTCGGACGGTCGGCATCCTCTGTCAGGCGCCGTCTGAAGCGACTTTTAGTCCGATATCGCGAACAATTGCTTGCCGAAGGCATTCGCGAACCCTGAAGTGTCCGTCTAACTGTGTAGAGGCCAATATGGGCAAATGGTTGCATAAGACATTGAAGCCGACCGGAAAATCGGAATCCGGCCCCCATGCCGACATGGAGGATCTGGCCGGTCTGATCGAAGGCAAGCTGAGCGGCGACGATCGGGCCACCTTGCTCCGTCATCTTAACCGCTGCGGGCAATGCTATGAAATCCTGCAGGAAACGATGAAGGATCTCCAATCCGAACCCGCAGACGAACCAACGCCCATTGCCTGGTGGAAAACCAAACCGATCCAGGCCCTGGCCGCCTCGATTGCATTGCTCGTACTTGTCGGCGGACCGCTTGTCTACCATATTCAAACCCGGCAATCATTGATCCGCTCGGCTGAGCTCGTTCTCGATCAGGAGTTGAAGGACATCCTGCTGGAGAACGACAACCGGCTGTGGGAGAATGATTGCCGGGTTTGAATATGGTAGACAAGCGGTCCGCCGACAAGTACGAGCAATG
>JASJCV010000260.1 GCA_030065275.1 Desulfobacterales bacterium
CGGCGCCGAATAGCGTCAAGCTGATCGTCCAGGCCGGCGTTCCGGCCAAGACCGGATGCAGGCGTGCCAGCAGATAGATGCCGGCCTTGACCATGGTGGCCGAGTGCAGGAAGGCGCTGATGGGGGTCGGGGCAGTCATGGCGTTGGGCAGCCAGAAATGGAAAGGAAACTGGGCCGATTTGGTGAAGGCGCCGACCAGCACCAGAACCAGTATGAAGGGATAGAGCGCCGATTGGGTCAGATCGCCGCCGCGGGCCAGCAACTCGGTGAGGGAATAGGTGCCGGCCAGCTGGCCGATCAGAATGAACCCGGCCAGCATCGCCAGACCGCCGGCCCCGGTCACGAACAGGGCCTGGCGGGCGTTTTCACGGGCATCCGCTTCATCGTGGTTAAAGCCGATCAGCAGAAACGAGGTGAACGTGGTCACTTCCCAGAAGACGAAGAGCAGAATGAGGTTGTCCGCCAGCACCAATCCCAACATGGCCAGCATGAAGGACTGCAGGAGCACCTGATAGCGGCCGGTGTGAGGATGGCCGCCCAGGTAGGCGCCGGAATAGACCGTAACCAGGGTCCCCACGGCGGTGATCACCAGTCCGAAGAGCATGCTCAGCCCATCAAGCCGCAAAGCCAGTTTCACCCCCAGGACCGGCACCCAGTCGACCGCCCACAGGCGCACCTGACCCGCGGCGGTGTCGCCCAACCCGGTCGCCAACAGCAGGAACAGGCCTGCCGGCAGGAGGGCGGCAACGTAATGTGCGCGCGCAGAATGGTCAGGGGTTGCCTTCATCGTTCGCCTCGAGACCTGGGAAACGCCGCGGCGCGTTTCTCAGTGATGTGTTCCGGCATCGGAAACCGATTGCCGCGGGGGCATCGCGCCCCGGGAGGTGCTAATCGCCGAGGGCCCCTGTCAGAATCGTTTCGGCATCGGCCGCATGCATGGGAACCGGTGTCGTATCGATACGTCGCCCCACGGATCGAAGCGCCGTACGGGCGATGGCGGCGGCCTGGAAGTCACCGGGATCTCCAGCCGAAGCCGCCCGGGGACCAAGTCCGACCGCACGGATCAAGTCGATCAACGCGTCATGGAAAGACCCGGCACCAGCGGCATGCTCGGCATCGGCGGCCGCCCCCATGGCCGCGGCAATCAGGTCGAAACGCTCGGGGGATGCTTGCGCCAGCCAATCGAAATAGGCCGGGGCCAGCATCGTCAGGGCGGCACCGTAGGGCCATTCCGGAGCGCGGTTGCTCAGGGCAAGGGCCAATGTATTGAGCGAAAGGCCGGATGCAAGCGAGGCGCATATACCGGCCGCTGTTCCGGCCCACATCAGGAGACAGCGGGCCTCCCGGTCGCCACCGTCGGCCACCGCCCGGGGCAAATAGCCGGCGACGATCTGAACAGCCTCCAGCGCCAGCAGGTCGGCGGTCGGTTGGCGTGCGGTGGACAGCAACGCCCCGACGGCATGAAAAAAAGCAACCATGCCGGCAAGTGCGGTCCTGTCCGCCGGCAGCGTCAGGGTGAGGTCTGAATCGACGAGCGCCAGCCGAGGAAACATCGATGGATGGCGCCAGTCGAAGCTTCCGGCGTGTCCGCTGCGGGTGATCACACAAATGGGGTTGGTCTCCGCACCGATACCAGCGGTGGTCGGAATGGCGACCATGGGCAGAGATGACTGTGCGGACGTCTTCTCACCGCTGCCGTCGTCGTTGATATAATCCTCGCAGCGACCCGGGTTGCGCGCCAGAAACGCGATGGCCTTGGCGGCATCGATGCTGCTGCCGCCCCCCAGCCCCAGGATAACATCGACCGCTTTCGTCTGAGCCAGGCCGGCGGCTTCGTCAATCTGCGCCGTCGCGGGCATGGCACCCACACGATCGTAGACCAGCGAGCGCACCCCCCGAGCCGCCAACAAGCCCTGGACCCGCCCCAGATAGCCTTGACGCAGCATGGACCCGCCCGCGCCGACGACGATCATCGCGCGGGCAGCCTCCGGGAGATGGGCAGTGGTTTCCAGGGCATCCAGTCGCCCCGGCCCGAAAACGATCCGGGTCGGCATGAACAGGTCAAAATTTGGCATCACCCGTCTCTGCGGCTCAAAGGAAGAAGTCCGGCAGCAACGCTTCCGGCGCCAGGTCCGGATCGACCTGATAACCGCGAAAATCGCTTCGCCCCTCGGCGCGCAGAACGTCTTCGTCGATGAAAAAGTTACCGGTACACGCGCGGCTGTCCCGACATAGGATCGCATAGGCCGCATCCGCCACGATTTCCGGTTTGCGGCTATGCTTGACGGCTTCGCCGCCACCCAGGAGGTTGCGCACCGCCGCGGTGGCGATGGCCGTACGCGGCCAGAGAGCATTAAAGGCGATACCGGCTGACCGGAACTCCTCGGCCATGCCCAGGACGCACATGCTCATCCCGTATTTGGCCATGGTGTAGGCCACGTGGGGACCGAACCAGCGGGCCGCCATATTGAGGGGCGGCGAGAGCATAAGGACGTGCGGGTTGGCGCTCTGCTGCAGATTCGGCAGACAGGCCTGGACGCAAACGAAGGTGCCGCGCGTGTTGATCTGGTGCATGAGATCGAAACGCTTCACGGAGGTGTCCGACGTACCGCTCAGATTGATGGCGCTGGCATTGTTGACCAGGATGTCGATGCCGCCGAAATGGGCGGCGGCTTTCTCCACGGCGGCTTTCACCGCATCGGCGTCCCGGATGTCCACCGCCAGCGGGAGGGCCTGCCCACCGGCACGCTCAATTTCCTCGGCGGCCGTGAAAATGGTGCCCGGCAGTTTGGGATGCGGCTCCCGGGTTTTGGCTACGATCACGATGTTGGCGCCATCGCGGGCCGCCCGCAGCGCAATGGCTTTGCCGATGCCCCGGCTGCTCCCGGTGATGAACAGGGTTTTGTGATTGAGCATCTTTGCGTAGCGTCTCCTTTCGGTCTTCTGGGCGCCGACAGCGGCGCCTGCGGCCGATGAAGCATACTACAATCTGCCTTGATCCTGTCAACCACCGCGGGCGTGGTGCCGTTATTGGCGCATGATTATTTTTGTGCTAAGCAGGGGCATCGATAAAAACACGCCGTCGTTGCAACCGAAAGTCCGATCATGATCCCTATTCCGCTCAAATTGACTGCGCTGATCCTGCTGGCCACAGTCCTGCCCGTTTACGGACAGTCAATGGTTTACTGCCCAACAGCGCCTGAAGAACGCCGTCAGCGTTGTGCCCGCGTGAACGCGCAGATTGATCGGGACCGAGAACAGATCGCATTCACCGAATCCCAATTGCGGGATCCTGAAATCGTTCTGGCGCGGGTGGAAATGCACCCCGAAGAATCACTGGCGGATTATCGCGCCCGCGTCGAAAAGCAGCAGGGGGCCGCAACGCCCGGATCCAACACTTGGCTGCCGGTTCAGGGCCACTATTACAACCCGGTCCAGCAGCGGATGTACGTCGCCCTCAAGCGCACCGACTACTGGCGCTACATCTGGGAGAGCCTGGCTTTCGATCCTGAATTGGCCCAGGCGGATTTTCAACGCCGCGAACGGCGCAGCCGGCGTGAAAAAACCTTTCAACTCGAAGACCCGGAAAGTGCGATCAACCGGTTGCAGTATTCGCTTGAAACCCAACTGGCGTTTCAACGCGAATGCTGTACGGTCTCCGAGCCGCCGAGCCCCATGCCCTCCGATGGCGCCGTGCAGCGACCGGCACCGCTCCCTGAATCGCGCTGATCGACGATCACATGTCGGCTTGACCGATTGCCTTTCGTTGCTACCCTGATAACATGGTCTTTTTTCAGAATAGCAACCGCCAATCCTTCTCAACAACATGACCACAAAGCTTGTCAGCCTGTTTCTGATTGCTGCTTTGCTCGGCGCCTGCGCCGGATCGGGTGTGAACCGCTTTAACGGTCGGCAGACCAAGGCGGAAAGCCGTGTCCCCATACAGAATGGCGGACCACACGCGGCCCACTGGCAGACCCGGGATCTGACGCTCAAATTCGAATACCAGTGGGAGGCGGACGCCTTCGCGATCAACGGTTCGGTCCAGCTGAGCAAGATGATCGCGCATTTCACCACAATCGATCATTTGCGCATCCGCATCCATTTTCTCGACAACGAAGGGGCTATCCTGGCGACGCACAGCGTCTGGAACGCGGGCTACCGTAAGAGCCTGCACTATCATTTCGTCAATTTTGATTTCGACAGACAGTACGCCCCTCCGGCCAGGACGCAGCTCATCGGCTTCAGCTACAGCGGCGAAGCGTCGGATACCGGCGGGGATGGATTCGCCCGACGCGCGGGCGGTCGCGGCGAATGGTCATTCTGGTGGCAGCCCTAAACCAAGGCAGCGCCAACCAAGCGCCAACCAATGATAAGGAAATGAACGGATGATGCCGACGACCAAAAAGACGGTCCGAGCTGACCCGTCCGGATTCAGCGTTGATGAGCATAAGTCAGCGCGAATATCAACCCGATCAAGCGGAAAACTGCAATGAAACGGATACTCAACACCAAGTTCATCATCGGCACGTTGATTGTGGTGGGTTTCGGGACTATCGCCGCACCGACCGCACGGAGCGATATCTATTCCTGGACCGATGCCGACGGCGTAAGGCATTTTTCAAACAAACCCCCGCGCGGTGACGTCACCGCTGCCCGCCGCAGCCAGGAAATCGCCTACGACGCGGCGGGCGATCGGAAAAACCAGGAAGAAGAGCGCCGGTTTTTTGAAGAGCGTGCCATGCAAAATACGCTTAGACGGTTGGAACAGACCGAGCGGGCGTTGAAGGAACGTCTGGATCGCGCCCGGGAGGCCGAATCCCGGGCCGATGATTGGCAAACATCCTACCGAGACGGCTACCTTTACTATGGTGGCGCCCCGAAGTATTGGGGGACCTTCTACGGTAGCAAATATGGCGGTTTTTACGACCGTGCCGACCGGAAGCGATGGCTGGAGCGCGAGCGTCGTTACGGACGTCGGCACAAACGCCCGTCAAACGACCGGGATGGCCGATGGAAACATCGGCGTCATGGCGACGATTCAAAGGATGCGCGCATCAGGCGACACAACCGCATCGGCCACCAGCGGCTGAGCAAACGCGAACGCGGCGTGCGGTCGGGATTGACCCGGGCGGTCCGGGCGATTCCCAGCCCATACTATATGGGCTATCGCCCGGTGTACTCAGGCATTTCAGGTTCCTCCTACAAGCCACGTCGCGGGGGCCATGGCCACCGAGCCTACCACCGTGGGGGCGGGGGCGGTTTTCGCGGGGGCGGCCGTGTGCGAATCGGGTTTTGAAAGATGCCGTACGCCAGGTGGTCCGCTGGCGCCCGCGAACGCGCCTGCCGGAACGGATCGCTGGCACACCTGACCAGTCCAACCGCCCCGGAAGCGGCGGTCCTCTCAGGTTAATCCTTACAGAAGGCCCGACGGCTTGCGCCCCCTAGTCAAATTCGAAGTGGGCCCGACGATTCTTGGCCCAGGCCTCTTCATTATCACCCGGAACCAGGGGACGCTCCTCACCGTAGCTAATGGTCCGTATTCGGGTTTCCGCGATCCCCAGGTCGATCAGAAAACCTTTCACGCTTTCCGCCCGGCGCTCTCCGAGCGCGAGGTTGTATTCCGTTGTGCCGCGATTGTCGCAATGCCCTTCAATAACGATGGCCAGCGAAGGATTGCGCCGCATCCACTCGGCTTTGGCCCTCAGGATCGACTCGGCCTTCGCGCTTAGGGTTGAACTGTCGAATTCAAAAAAAATGTCTTCGTTTACGAAACGCTCGCGGTTCATCAGCACACCATCGTCGGTGGTAAACTCCTCGGCCGAGCCCGCATCCCGGGCGGCGGATCCGGTGATGTCCTCTTCACGCCACCCGGCCCCGTCCCCCGCGCCGGAGGTTGACGACTGCCCCGCAGGCGCCTGGCTCAGCGTATCTTCGGTGGTTACGACCTTACGTTGGCAGCCGATGAGGGCTGCTGCGACCATTAAGCAGAAAATCATTACCGGCAAACGGCGTTTCGATATCATGGCAGTACCCCTTCGTCTAGGCGTTCCGGTTGGCAATTGAAAAGGCTCGTCGGTGTGATACGGAGCCTTTGTTGTGCGTGGCGCCTGCAGGTGATGACCACATCCCCGCGAGCGCCATCACCATATTGCAATGCCGGAAAGAGATCAAGCATGTCGAGGCGGGTTGCGAGAATGGACCACCGGACTTGACCGGGCCGTTCAAGGTGTTATTTCCTATTCGAACACCAATTGAATTTCAGGTCATGTCTTTTAACTCAATCCGTTAGGGGTTAAGCCTTTGCTGGATACTCTGATCGTCATCGCTGTTACATGTGCCGTGTTCTTTTTGTTTTTCCTCGTATTCTTACAGAAACAACGGCGCGAGCAGTCCACCGGTCGCCGGTCGGGTTGCCAGCACCACCATTCACCGGGAGGGTGTGGTCACTGCCAGGACCCCAAGCCATCGGATCCGGCGGCCGTCCAAATCCAGCCCAAAAAGAAATGAACGGTGCCCGGCCGACGGTTATCTTAAAGTTCGTGTTCGAAAATATTCTTAAAATCCTGGGGCTGGAGACACAGATAATCCATGGTCTGGCGACGGGTGGCATGGTTGAAAATGGTCATCAAGCGACTCAGGTCCGTACCAAAGGTCGCAAACTGGTGGTACCCCCAGGTCTTGCGAAGGGAATTGGCTCCGTAATTGCCCACCAGTCCGATGTGCTTGCACCATGATTTGACCAGTCGATGGACCGAGGAGGTTAGCAGGACTTCACCGCGGCGACTCCTGAAGAGGTATTGCTCCTTGGACGTTGCACCCATGTGCTTGGTCTGATCGTAGGCTTTGACAAGCCCGTCGACGGATTGAAAGCACGCACGGTTCCAACCGATTTTTAGGCGCCTACCGGTACGCTGTTCGTTTATGACGATGGATTTTCCGGGTTTTAAATCGCACGCTTGACTGAATGTCAGCGTCGTCAGGTCTGATATGCGTAAAGGAGTGTTTATGCCCACCGTAAAAAGGGCCAGATCACGAGGTCTGTTGGCAAGGAGACTTTTGATGCGGCCAATGTCGACCAAGGAACGGATGGGCTCGACCTTGATGCGAGCCCCCTTTCTCGGTCGATTGGCAACGCTCATAGAAGCGTTACATCGGTCTGCTTGACGTGAAAGACCTTGTTGGGACGTTCAACCTTGACAGCCACTTTACCGTTTTTAAACTCTTTGATGACGAT
>JASJCV010000261.1 GCA_030065275.1 Desulfobacterales bacterium
GTCTTATAAGGTCATCTTCGGGACGGTTTTGTAAAAAGTTCGAGATCAAGGCTTGCGATTCTCGAGGAATGAAGCGTACTAATGGTACGCTGCAATGACGAGAGATGAAGCGTAACGCCGATATCGAGCTTTTTACGAGACCGTCAGAAAAGTAACCAAAAGAATGCGCCCTGCCCCGCTATCCCCTGCACGTCGCTCAACCGCTCCCTGAAGCGGCGCCTCATGCAGCCATGCGGCGTTGTCCAGTTCGCTCGGGTGCTCACAATCGGTCGATTGCTGCGCGCCTCGCTGCACGTGACGCCTTGCCTGTCAGCACGACGCTTGCTTCAGCGAGCGGTTGTCAGGCTCGGCCCGCGGAAACTCGCTTTCACTCAAGCAGTCCGCGGCCCTAATCCGTTCAATGCCTCGATGCTCGGCGCGGGACAACGGGTCAATGGCAAACGCATCTATTCTTCATATGCTTGGAAGATAAACTGCAATTTAATTGAGGTATTCTATTTCATTTCGACAGTGTCCATCCAGAAACGGTAGTGTTTGGTTCGGCCAAATGCGCCAGAGCGACGGCCTGGGCCGAAACATGCCGTTTCTGGGTGACACTAGATTCCCAGTTTGACCATGTGAATAATATCCTTGAGCATGGCAGCGGCCGCGCCGGTGGGGGAGCTATGTCCTCCGGTCACGGTGATGCGCCCCATGGTGTCCGTAGCGTAGCTGATGCCCTTTTCCGACAGGTGCACACCGGCCAGGGGGTGATCGGCCGGGAGCGCCTCGGGAGCCACTTTGACGACGGGTCCGTTGGCGGTCATACGCGCCGAGCCGATCAGTTTGATGACCTGGCCCGCCTCCCGGGCCGCGGCCATGTCGGCCGGGGTCACCCCGGTAATGCCGACGGTTTCCACCTCGTCGGGATCGAGGGCCAGCTCGAAAAGGGTGTTGGCGATGACGACGATCTTGTTGCGCGTGTCGAGCCCCTCCACGTCCAGGGTGGGATCGGTCTCGGCGATGCCCAGCGCCTGGGCGTCGCGCAGGGCGTCGCCGTAGTGAACGCGCTCCTGGGCCATGCGGGTCAGGATATAATTGGTCGTGCCGTTGAGGATGCCTTCGATGGCCTCGATGCGCGCACCGGCCGTACACAACTGACCCACGTCCAGGGTCGGCAGGGCGGCGGCCGTGGCCGCGCTGAAACGGATGCGCACACCTTTCTCCCGGGCCCGGTCGAGGATGCGGCGGTAGTCGCGCACCAGCGGCCCTTTGTTGGCCGCGATGATGTCCACCCCGTTTTCGATGGCCGCCAGGAAGTGGGTGCGGGCCGGCTCGGCGTCTTTCAGGTTGGTGGGGGTGGTTTCCACCAGGATGGCGCCATCCGCCCCGGCAAGGAGGTCGAGCGCTTTCAGGCCGGGACGGCCGTACGTCTCGAAGGTCTCGACGGCACCGCCGGCCTCGACAAAATCCGTCATCCGGCCGGCAGGCAGGCCGGCTTCGTCAGCCACGGCGGCTCCGCCGATGTCGACCACGGCTTTCAGCCGCAGGTCGAGCGCGTAGCGTGCAGCCAGATCGTCCTGCTTGCCTGCGATCAGTCGGGCGAAAGCCTGCCCCACGTTGCCGAATCCGCAGAGGATGATTTGCTTGACGGTGGTCATCAGCGATAGCTCCGGGCAATCAGTTGATGATAGGCCGCGCCGTCCACAACGGCCTCCACGACGACAGGTCCGGGGGTTTGAAACGCCTTAACGAGGGCCCGCTTGAGCGCTTCGGGGGTGTTGGCGCTGTGGACTGGCACGCCGAAGATGCGATCGGCGCCGATAAAGCCGCGATCATAGAGCACGGAAGTCGCGGGGTCGCAGCCTTTCCATCCCTGTTTGACCTCGATCAGGCTGAGCATCCGATCGGCCAGGATCAGGATGACGCAGTCCAGATCCAGGCGGCGGGCGGTGACCAGCTCCCCGGCCATCATGGTGAACCCGCCATCGCCCGTCACGCCCACCACGGGGGTCTGCGGACGGCAGACGGCCGCGGCCAGAGCGGCCGGGAGGGCAAACCCCATCGCGGACCAGCCGTTGGTCATGAGCTGGCGCCCCGGGGCCGGCGTGTGCCAGAGCTGGCCGATAAGATGCGTGTGAGCGCCCACGTCACAGGTCATGATGCCCTCGGGCGGCAGGATCTCCCGCAGGATTTCAAGCGCCTGCGTGGGCCCCATGGCATCGCCGCCAGGCCGCAGGGCCGCATGGAGACGACGGCGGTGTTCGGCCAGACGCTGCAGATCCCAATCCGCGGCCGCCAGTTGGGCCGTGCCGAGAAAGCCCAGCGTCGCCCTCAAATCGCCGATGACGTCGGCGGCCAGGTCCACCGAAACCGCCACGTCGGCCGGGCGGGTGTCGATATGGACCAGCGGAACGTCCGGCAGCCACTCTTCGTAGTTGAACTCCACCGGATCGTAGCCGATACCCACCACGAGATCGGCCTCCCGGATGACATCGGCCAGGAGGTCGCTGCGGGCATGAAAGAGAACCCCGGTGCAGAGCGGGTGGTCCTCGGGCATGAGGCCCTTGGCCATGGGTGTCAAGACGACCGCCGCCTGGAGTTTTTGCGCCAGCCTCATGATCTGAGGCCCTACACGCAGGCGCTGGGCCGTAAGGCCCACGGCCAGCAGCGGGCGCCGGGCGCGCCCGATCGTCTCGGCCGCCCTGGCCAGGACGTCAGGCCCTGGGAGCGACGGAGCGCCCGGGATGCCGCTGTTCTTCGGCGCCGCGGCCGCCGCCGGCTGCTCGGCCAGATCGCTGGGCAGCCCGATGTGGACCGGGCCCGGGACTTCTTGGCAGGCCGTCTCTACGGCGCGATCGACGATGGCGGCGATGTCCGCGCCGCCTGCCCGCAGGGTCTGTTTGGTCATGGGTGCAAACAGGGCCTGGTGATCGATATTCATCTGCATCACCCGACGGCGCATGGCGTCGCTCGGCTCGGTGGTGGCGGCGATCAAGGCGGAGCGGTCCAGCCAGGCGCAGCCCACACCGGTGGCCAGGTTGGTCGCCCCGGGACCGAAGGTGCCGTGGCACAGGGCCGGCCGGCCGGTCAACCGGTAGCATACGTCGGCCATGAAGCCGGCGGAAGCCTCGTTGGCCACCACGGTGAACGGCAGGCCGCGGCGGCGCATGGCTTCCATGTAGGGAATCCAGGGGCCTCCGGGAATGCCGAAGGCGTGGCGGACGTCATGATCGATCAGGCGGTCGACGAAACGTTCGGCGACGGTGGGCATTGGTTTACCTTCTCGTTGGGTGGGGCAGGTGCCTGCAAAATCAGCGCTGTAGCATAATCGCCCGGCAGCCGCAACCGCGGCCGGCCGGCATCCCGCCCCAGTGGAACCGGCATCGACGCTGCTCACGCCGGTGCCCGAATCGGCCCCGCTGATTTACAACCGGTCACAGACCGGTTATCTTGGTCCAGTCGTCGATCCGTTAGCGCGGGAGGCCCTATGAACACCGCCCGGCCCAACGGCCAGGACCCCACGGAATTTTATTCCCAATTCAAGATCTACCATGAACTCATGCCGCACAAGGTGCGGGAGATCCTTCTGGTCTCGAGTCCTTACGACGCTTACATCATGGAAGAGGACGGCAGCCTGGCCGCGCGCATTATCCACGAGTACAGCGGGCTCAACCTCAGCCACCCGCCACGGGTGACACGCACGGCCTCGGCGGAAAAAGCCATCGAGCTGGTCACCCAAAAAGCTTTCGATCTGGTCCTGACCATGCCGTATCTGGAGGAGACCGATGCCTGCCGCCTGGGGCGCCGGCTCAAACGCCACCGGCCCGACCTGCCGGTGATTCTCCTGGCCCACAGCGTGCGCAGCATCGCCCCACTGCCGCAGGACGGCCACTGCGACGGCGTCGACCAGGTATTTATCTGGACCGGCAATTCGGACCTGTTGATGGCCTTGGTCAAGTCGGTGGAAGACCGGCTTAACGTGGGGTCCGACACGCGATCCGCCCAGGTGCGCGTTTTGATCCTGGCCGAAGACGCCCCGGCCTGTTATTCCTCCCTCCTGCCCCTGATCTACAAGGAAGTCGTCCGGCAGACCCAGGTGGTGCTGGGCAGCGGCCTCAACGCGGACCACCGCCTGCTCAAGATGAGGGCCCGGCCCAAGATCCTGCACGCCCGCAGCTATGAGGAGGCGCTCGCCCTCTACCGGCGTTACCGGTCCTATGTCTCGGGGGTCATTGCCGCGGCACGCCTGCCCCGGAAAGGACACCACGACGCCGAGGCCGGGAGCGCCCTGCTGAGCCGTTTCCGCGAGGAATTCAGCGATCTGCCCCTGCTCCTTCTGGGCGAGGACCCGAAGCAGCGCCAAAAGGCCGAACGTATCCCGGCCGTTTTCGTGGACAAGAACACACCGGATCTTCTCCAGGCGATACATGCCTTTTTTCTGGATCACCTGGGCTTCGGCGATTTCGTGGCGCGTCTGCCCGATCGCACCGAAGTGGGCCGCGCCTCGGACCTGCGCTCCCTGGAGCATCTCGTCCAAACGATCCCCGAAGCCGCGCTGCGCTACCATGCCGAACGCAACCACTTTTCCAACTGGCTCATGGGGCGCTCGGAAATCGGTCTGGCGTCGGCCTTCAGGGCGGTGCCGGCCGAAGATTTTGCCGACACCGAAGAGATGCGCCGCTACATCGTCTCCAGCATTCACGCCCTGCGCATCTGGCGGCAGAAAGGCGTCGTGGCGCAGTTCAAGGCCGACACCTTCGATGCCGGCGTGATGGATTTCGTCAAGATCGGCAGCGGTTCGCTGGGGGGCAAGGCCCGCGGTCTGGCCTACATGTCCGCCCTTCTGCATCAGAGCACCCGGCTGCACGCCAAATATCCGGGCGTCACCATCCGTATCCCCCGCTCTCTGGTGATCGCCACCGACCATTTCGAAGCGTTCATGCAGCAAAACGATCTGGCCCGACGGGTCCGTCAGGCCCAGGACGACGAAGCGATCGCCGCCCTTTTCCAGGCGGCCGATTTCCCCGAAGGCCTCCGGGAGGATCTTGCGGCATTTCTGGCGCAGGTGGACGTCCCTCTGGCCGTACGCTCATCGAGCCTGCTCGAGGATGCCCAGCACCAGCCCTACGCCGGCCTGTACGACACGTTTATGATCCCCAACAGCCACCCGGATGCGGCGGTGCGCCTCGAGCGGCTCGTGGCGGCGGTCAAGAGTGTTTACGCCTCGACGTACTATGCCGGGCCACGCGCGTTTTCGCGCGCCAGCGCGGGCCGGCCCCACGAAGATGCCATGGCCGTCATCATCCAGGAGCTGGCCGGACAGCGCCAGGGCGACTACTTCTACCCGGCCATCGCCGGCGTGGCCCAGTCCCACAATTACTATCCCATCGGGAAGATGAAACCCGAGGACGGCATCGCCCAGGTGGCGCTGGGCATGGGTAAAACCGTGGTGGACGGCGAGCGGTCCCTGCTGTTCGCACCGCCGTATCCGGAGGCCGTGCCCGCGTTCGCGACCGTGGACGACACCCTGCGCAACGCCCAGCAGACATTCTACGCCCTGGAGATCAAGTCGTTGCCCGATGCCCCGCGTTTCGACGCCGACGCCAACCTGGTCAAGCGCGAGGTGGCCGCGGCGGAAAGTGAATTTCCGGTCCGGCAGTTGGCCGGCACCTATATCGTCGATGAGCACCGCATCCGCGATTCGGGATTTCTTCAGGGCCCCAAAGTGCTGACGTTTGCCGGTGTGCTCAAATACGACCTGTTTCCCCTGCCCGCCCTGCTGACGGATATTCTACACCTCGGCCGCCGGGGCATGGGCGGGGCCATCGAGATCGAATTCGCCGTCAACCTGGACTCGTCCGGCCCCGGACGGGGGGAATTCTTCCTGCTGCAGATGCGCCCGATGGTCATGGCCGACCAGCGCGGCGAGGTCGACATCAGCGCACTGGAGGCGGATACGGCCCTTTGTCATGCCACCCGCTGCCTGGGCAATGGCGAGAGCGGCGCGATCCGCGACATCGTCTACGTGAAGCCGGAAGCTTTCGATCCGGCCGCGACCCCGCGCATGGCCGAAGAGATCGGCCGGCTCAATGCGCATCTGTCCGGGGAGGGCAGACCCTATCTTCTCGTGGGGCCCGGCCGCTGGGGATCCGCCGACCACTGGCTGGGCATCCCGGTCAAGTGGCATCACATCTCGGGGGTGCGGGCCATCGTCGAACTGCGCAACGGTCCGATCAAGGCCGAGCCATCGCAGGGTTCCCATTTTTTTCAGAACATCATTTCCATGGGCATTTTTTATTTGACCGTGGCGGACAATGATGAGGATATCTTCCGCTGGCAGCTTCTCGAGGGGCTGGAGGCCGCCGATGAAACGGTCTTCATTCGCCACATACGGCTGCCGGGCCCCCTGCTTCTGAAAATCGACGGGCGGCGGTCCAGGGGCGTGGTGATAATGAGTTGATGCGCGGCAGGCATCGTGTTAGAGGAGGCGTGCCCATCGCAGGCCCAAGGCCGGTGCGCCATTCAGTTGATCGCCCGCGTGAGGAATAGGGCGGCCCGAAGTCGGGCATAAAACCTGAAAACGTTATCATACGTCTGAAGGGATGGCGGGGCGACGCCCCGCGGATCAAGAGAGGGAGGCGAAAATGACGGACATTCTTCAGCAGGTCAAGGATCGCGACCCGGGTGAGCGCGAATTTCACCAGGCCGTCATGGAAGTGGTCGAATCCGTTCAGCCGGTGCTCGAACGCAACCCCGAGTACCGCAAGGCCGCCGTGATGGAGCGGATTACCGAACCGGAGCGGGTGATCCTCTTTCGGGTGCCGTGGGTGGACGACCAGGGGCAGGTGCGCGTGAACCGCGGGTTCCGGATCGAGATGAACAGCGCCATCGGCCCCTACAAAGGGGGGCTGCGTTTCCACCCGTCGGTGAACTTGAGCATTCTCAAGTTTCTGGCCTTCGAACAAGTCTTTAAAAATGCGCTGACCACGCTCTCCATGGGGGGCGGCAAGGGCGGCTCCGACTTCGATCCCAAGGGCAAATCGGATCTGGAGGTGATGCGCTTCTGCCAGAGTTTCATGACCGAGCTGTCGCGGCACATCGGGCCGGATACGGACGTTCCTGCCGGGGACATTGGCGTGGGCGCACGCGAGATCGGATTTCTTTTCGGTCAGTACAAACGGCTGCGCAACGAATTCACCGGCGTGCTGACCGGCAAGAGCCTGGGCTGGGGCGGCAG
>JASJCV010000262.1 GCA_030065275.1 Desulfobacterales bacterium
AAAACAGGATCGCGACGAAGACCTTGCCGTCCTGCCAACCCTGTCACGCGCCGACATACCGCCGAGTGTCGAAAAATTGAACGGTGCCCCCCTGGCCTCCTCCGAGGCCATCACCTGCTACGATCAGCCCACCGGCGGCATTTTCTACCTGAGCGCCGCCCTCGACCTGCCGCCCTTGGATGACGAAGCGCTGTCCCTGCTGCCGTTTTTCGCCCACGCCTTCACACGCATGGGAACGGCCACGCGCAACTACGCAGAGCTTGCCCGCCGGCTCGACCGCTACACGGGAGGGATCGATCTGTCGGTTCAGGCCCGCACGCGTCACGACGCCCAGGGCACCCCCCGGCCGTTGTTGACCCTGGGCGCCAAATGTCTCGACCGCCACGAGGCCAGGCTGTTCGACCTGGTTGCCGAACTGGCGGAGAGCGTCGCCTTCACCGATATCGATCAGCTGCGCCGCATCCTGATCGAGTACCGCGCCGCCCTCGAAAGGGCCCTCATCCACAACGGGCACCGCCTGGCCATCTCGCTGGCCAGCCGCGTGCTGACCCCCAGCGCGCATCTGAATGAGATCTGGCACGGCGTCCATCAGCTTCGGGCCATCAAGTCCTGGGGCGACCAGCCCAAAGACAGCGACCTGGATCGCCTGAGCACGATGCTGGGCGCGATCCACCGCCAGGTGTTCTGCGCCCGGAATCTGAATCTGGCCGCCGTGGGCGAAACCGCGGTGCTGGCTTCGGCCCGGCCGCGTCTTGACGAACTCCCCGGCCATTTCCCCGGCCCGGACCCGTCGGGTCCTGAAACCGCCTACGCCGGCGGGGTCCGGAGCATCCACGAGGGCTGGCAGACCGGCACGGCCGTGAATTTCGTGGCCCGGGCCTTCCCCTGCGTGCGCCACCGGCACGCGGACAGCCCGGCCCTGGCCGCCATCGCCAAAATGCTGCGCTCGCTCTATCTGCACCGGGAGATCCGCGAAAAAGGCGGCGCTTACGGCGGGTTTGCCCTCTACAACCCCGAAGACGGGTTATTCGCGCTGGGCTCCTACCGCGACCCGCACATCGTGCGCACGCTCGCGGCCTTCGACGGGGCCCGCGACTTCATCGTGGGCGGAAGCTATAAGGACGAGGATATCGACGAGGCGGTGCTGCAGGTCTGTGCGGATATCGACAAGCCGGATGCGCCCGGGACGGCGGCCCGCAAGGCCTTTTCCCGCCAATTGGTCGGCCTGAAGGACGACGCGCGCCAGCGTTTCAAGGAAAGGCTCCTGGCGCTGGACCGCCAGACCATCGTTGCCGTGGCCGAACGCTATTTCGCAGGGGAATCCCCCCGTGCCGGCACCGCCGTCATCGGTTCCGAGGCGGCGATTGATCAGGCCAATAGCGCCCTTGCATCGGGACCGCTGGACAAACACGCGATCTGAGATCAGGCCCCGCGCTGGATGGGCCTCTGACGGGTGCTTCGGCCAATAATGCCCGCAGCTGGCCGTTCAGACCGCTAATCGACAGCATCTTCACCGCCCGCCTCAACAGGGTGCCAGGTTGTTGGAAGCAACCACGGCTGCGGCGTGGTAGAGCGCCTTGTTGCCGTCGGATCGCCGGATGAACCGGGCGCATCGCATCGGCATCCCTTGGAAAGATTCAACCAACACCAACGGCCCCACGCCCGTCAATGGGACACCAGCCCGGCCAGCCACATGGTCAGGGGCGGGCAGAAGGAGATGATCAGCAGATCGATCAGGAGGATCCCGAGGAAGGGCAACACCCGCCAGGCAATCGCCCCCAGGCGGTCGCCGGAGATGGTGCCCGAAACGATCAGGCAGATCCCCATGGGCGGTGTGAGCATGCCGATGGCCAGGTTGGTGACCACGATGACCCCCAGTTGCACCAGATCGATGCCGAGGGCGGGCAGGATGGCCACGATCATCGGCACCAGCAGAATCAGGGCCGCCGTGGTTTCCACGAAGGTGCCGGCCACGAGGAGGATGAGGTTGACCAGGAGCAAAAGCCAGACGGGGTTGTCCGTCAGGGTCAGGAGGACGCCGGCCAGCCGGGCCGGCAGTTCTTCGATGGCGGCCAGCCAGCTGAAAACCGAAGCCGCCGCGATGATGAACATCACCACCGCGGCGGTCACGCTGGCGTCGATCAGGATGGGCCCAAGGCGCCGCAGTTCGATCTCGCGGTAGACGCCCAGGCCCACCACGAGCGCGTAAACCACGGCGATGGCCGCCGATTCGGTGGCCGTGAATACCCCGAAGAGAATCCCGCCCAGGATGATCAGCGGGGCGCCCAGGGCCAGCACCGCCCGCCGGAGGCAGTGCCAGACCCGGCCGACATCGAATGGCTGGGTGGCCCCGTAGCCCTGTCGGTGCGAGATCAGGCTGGCCACGGCGATCAGCGAGAGCCCCACCAGGATCCCGGGCAGAATTCCCCCGGCGAAAAGTTGTCCGATGGAAGCCCCCGTGAGAAACCCGAAAATGATCATAGGAATCGATGGCGGGATGATGACGCCGATCGATCCGCCCGAGGCCAACACGGCGGCGGCGAAGTCCGAGCGGTAGCCGGAGCGCTGCATGGCCGGAATCAGGATCGCACCGACCGCGGCGGCGTCGGCGGCGGCCGAGCCCGATATGCCGGCGAAGAACATGGCCGATACGACGGTCACCGCCGCCAGCCCACCGGGCAGCCAGCCCACCAGGGCGTTGGCCAGATCGATGATGCGCCGGCTGATGCCGCCGGCTTCCATCAGCGCGCCGGCGAACATGAACAGCGGTACGGCCAGGAGGTGGAAGGAGTCGGTGCCCCCGAACATGCGCTGGGCCACCACCATGAGGGGGAAGTCCCCCTGGACGAGGATGCCGATCACCGAGGCGGCCCCGATGGCCACCGCGATGGGCGTATTGATGGCGAAGAGCGCCAGGAGCGCCAGCAGGAGGACTTCAGCCGTCAATGGATTCCCCTCTGACGGCGGCCATCAGAAAACGCCAGGTGTGCAGGCAAAGGATCGCGCCGCTGATGGGCAGCGCCAGCATGACAATCCATTTGGGGAGTTGCAGGGCCGGCGAAATCTGGGCGCGAACGAAATGGGCGAACTGCAGGCCGTAGACGGTCAGCACGCCGAAGAACAGCAGCGCCGCCAGATAGCCGGCGATGGCCAGCACGCGGCCGCCCCCGGGGCCGATCCGCGCCGCCAAGATGTCGATGCTGGGGTGGGCGCGGCGGTGGTAGGCCACGGTGGCGCCCAGAAAGGTCAGCCAGACCAGGAGATAACGGGCCAGTTCCTCGGACCAGAAAAGGGAATGGTTGAGAACGTAGCGGCAGAACACCTGGGCGGCCACCACCACGATCATGACCAGGCCGATACCGGCCAGGCTCCACTCGACGGCCCGGTTGATCATACGGCTGATGTCGGCCAGTCGCGGCATCGCTGTGTTTCCGTCAGCGGGTGGCGTCCAGAATGCGGGCCAGGAGGTCCTGCACGCGGGGATCCTTGTACATCTCCGATTCCTGCAGGCCGGCCACCTGACGGCGGAAGGCCGCCTTATCGGGCTGTTCCTCGACTTGCATTCCCTTGGCCTTGAGAAGATCGAGGCGGGCGGCGTTTTTGGCCCGGTTGTCTCCGCGCTGGTAGCGGGCCGCCTCGCAGATGGTCTCCCGGATCAGGGTCCGGTCCGCGGCGCCCAAGGACTGCCACCAGTTGAGCGCGGCCACGTCGATGTGGGCGGAATAGACATGACGGGTCAGGGTCATGTATCTCTGAATTTCGTAAAACTTGTAAACTTCCAGCACCCACAGGGGGTTTTCCTGCCCGTCGATCACGCCCTGCTCCAACTCGGTGTAGATCGGCCAGGGCATCGGGGTCGGATTGGCCCCCAGGCTCTGCCAGATGGTCTTGTGCAGGGCCGAGGACATCACCCGGATCTTAAGGCCGTTGACGTCGTCAGGGGACCGGACCGGCCGTTTGTTGTTCGTCAGGTTGCGAAACCCGTTTTCGGAAAAGCAGAGCCCCTTGAAACCGGAGCTCTCCAGGCTTTTGAGAATTTCAGCGCCCAGCGGTCCGTCCAGGATTTCGTCGGCCTGGTCGTTGTCGCGAAACAGGAAGGGGTAGTTGATCACCCTCACGATCGGGTCGAACGTGTCGAAGGGACCCACCGTGACGATACCCATCTGGATCGTGCCCATCTGAATCTGCTGCAGGATTTCGGTTTCGTTGCCGATGGATTTGGAGTGGTAGATCTTGACCGTGATGCGGCCCTCCGAGCGGGCCTCCACCAGTTCCCTGAATTTCTCGGCCACGATGTTCTGCGCCGATCCGGGTTTGGTGACCACGCCCAGCTTGATTTCCAGGGCCTGGGCGCAAAGCGGTGCCGACAGAATCGTCAGAGCGATCAACAGGCAAAGCGAATATCTTTTCATGAGGGCGCCTCCATTGGTTAGGGTCGGATATCGCGTTAGCATGGAATCCTTCGCGTTGCGAAGCGTTTGGGGTTGAAGCGACCGGTTTGGTCCGGATTCCTACCCGATTATCCTCAAAATGTCCAACGCCGGTTGTCGACAGCCAGCCCGGCGCGGAAAAGGGCCTGAGGCCTGCGACGCTGATATTCAGGTTGACGACCGATGCCCGGATACTATAGAAATAACGATTTTTGTGGCGGCCCTCTGCCGGGCCCGGCCGGGTTGGCGCCGGGTGCCGCCATTAGGGACGAAACCGGACACGCGCACAGTGACAGCCATGACCAGCATCCGATCCATAAAGGGTTTCAAGGACATCCTGCCGGGCGAAGCCGCGCTCTGGCAGTCCATCGAAAAAACGGCCACCGAAGTTCTGGGCGCCTTCGGGTTCCGCGAAATCCGTCTGCCCATCCTGGAGAAAACCGAGCTTTTTGCCCGCAGCATCGGGGAAGCCACGGACATCGTCGAAAAGGAGATGTACACCTTCACCGACCGCAGCGGCGATTTGCTGACCCTGCGCCCCGAGGCCACGGCCGCCGTGGTGCGGGCCTATCTGCAGCACAAGATCTACGCCCAGGATCCGGTTCAGAAGTACTACACCATCGGGCCGATGTTTCGTCGCGAGAGGCCCCAGAAGGGGCGCTATCGGCAGTTTTACCAGATCAACGCCGAGATATTCGGGGTGGGCTCGCCCTATGCCGATGTCCAGCTGATCGTCATGCTGGTGGACCTGCTGGAGCGGCTGGGTGTCACCGACGCCCAGCCCCATGTCAATTCCCTGGGCTGCCCGGCCTGCCGGCCCGATTTCCGCCGCGCCCTTCTGGATTTCCTGGCCGCGCGCGAGGAGCGCCTGTGCGCGGACTGCCTGCGGCGGCGGGAGACCAACCCCCTGCGCATTCTGGACTGCAAGGTGCCCGGCTGCCGCGAAGCCACCCGGGATGCGCCGGCCCTGTCGCGTTTCCTGTGTGCGGAATGCCGGTCGCACTTCGATATCCTCCAGGGAGCCCTGGACGCGTTGGGCATTGCCTACCTTATCGACAACCGCCTGGTGCGCGGGCTGGACTACTACAGCCGCACCACGTTTGAAATCCAGACATCGGCCCTGGGGGCCCAGAGTGCGGTGGCCGGCGGCGGACGCTACGACGGCCTGATGAAGACCCTGGGCGGCCCCGACATTCCAGCCACCGGTTTCGCCATCGGCTTCGATCGGCTGGCCGAAATCGTGGCGGCCGGGAAAGGGACCGAAACACCCGGCCCCCTGGTTTTCATCGCCGCGCTGGGCGCGGAGGCCCAGGCCCGGGCGTTTCCGTGGCTTGCGGCCCTCAACCGCAGCGGTATTTGGGCCGATATGCTCTTCGAAGACAAAAGCCTGAAAAGCCAGATGAAGCGCGCCGGCAAACTGGGGGCCCGCAAGGTGCTGATCATCGGTGAAAACGAACTGGCGGCAAACACCGGCCAGCTGCGCGATATGACGACCCGCGAGCAGGTCCCCGTATCGCTGGACCGCGCGGTCGAAGAACTCCGGCGGCACCTCGGCGCCGACGGCTGATCGCGCTTACCCGATGCCTTAAGATTGAAGGAGGGAAATATTGACTGCAGACAATTTAGGCTCGATGCGGCGGACCCACCACTGCCGCGAGCTGTCGATCGACGACGTGGGGCGCGAAGTCGTCCTCATGGGCTGGGTCCAGCGCCGCCGTGACCACGGCGGGGTGATCTTTGTCGACCTGCGCGACCGCGAAGGCATCACCCAGGTGGTCTTCAACCCGGAGATCGACGCGGCCGTGCACGACAAGGCCCAGGCCCTGCGCAACGAATTCGTGATTGGCGTGCGCGGCAAGGTCGACCCGCGCCCCGAGGGTATGGTCAATCCCAACCTGGTGACGGGCGCGATCGAGGTCCTGGTGACCGAACTCAAAATCCTGAACCCGGCCCAGACCCCGCCTTTCATGATCGAGGACGGGGTCGAGGCCTCCGAAACCATCCGCCTGAAACACCGCCACCTCGACCTGCGCCGCCCCGAGCTGCAGCAGCATATTCTCCTGCGCCACCGCGCCGCCCAGGCCGTGCGGCGCTATCTCAACGACAGCGGCTTCATCGACGTGGAAACCCCGGTGCTGACCAAGAGCACGCCCGAGGGCGCCCGCGACTACCTCGTGCCCAGCCGCGTGACCCCGGGCAACTTCTACGCCCTGCCGCAGTCTCCGCAGATCTTCAAGCAGCTGCTCATGATCGCCGGCTTCGACCGCTATTACCAGATCGTCAAATGCTTCCGGGACGAGGATCTCCGGGCCGACCGCCAGCCCGAATTCACCCAGATCGACATCGAGATGTCTTTCGTGGGCGAAGAAGACGTCATGGCCATGGCCGAGGGGCTGA
Source organism: Desulfobacterales bacterium (assembly GCA_030065275.1). GTDB lineage: Bacteria > Desulfobacterota > Desulfobacteria > Desulfobacterales > UBA5852 > JABZFP01. The sequence continues at coordinate 6,828 of JASJCV010000262.1, forward strand.
TGGCGGCGGTCTTCGAGAGCGTGGCCGGCATCGAACCCGCCCGGCCCTTTGCGCGCCTGACCTACGACGAAGCCGTGGGCCGCTACGGGCTCGACAAGCCTGACACGCGCTTCGGTCTGGAGCTCAAGGAGGTCTCGGACATCGTCGGCGGGTCGGGATTCAAGGTCTTTGCCTCGGCCGTCGAAAAAGGCGGCATCGTCAAAGCCCTCAACGCCAAGGGCTGTGCTGATTTCTCGCGTAAGGAAATCGACGATCTCACCGAATTCGTGGCCGTCTACCGCGCCAAGGGCATGGCCTGGATCAAGGTCAAGCCGGACGGCAGCTGGCAGTCGCCCATCGCCAAGTTCTTCACCGACGAGGAGCACCAGGCCCTGGCCGAACGCCTCGACAT
>JASJCV010000263.1 GCA_030065275.1 Desulfobacterales bacterium
AACGTAATGGCTTCCACATCCCACCACAGTGCCGAGCAGCGCGGAGGCCGCGATCGCCGCAAAGTCAACCTGGGGCCCCCGGCCCACGAGCGGCGTTCGGGCAAAGACCGCCGTAGAAAAATCAAGATCCCGATTTTTGTCAAATTTGTCCTGCTTTCCACCCTGTTGACCATCATCGTCAGTTCGATCATCAGCGGCGTCATCCTGCGCCGGCAGGCCCAAGACTTCCGTGAGCAGTTGATCACCATGGGCGACAGCCTGATTCGCATCATCGCGGACCAGTCCCCCGACAAACTATTGAACGAAGAAGAACTGGTGCTGTTCCAACTCGTCAAGACCGTGGCCGCGGAAGAACAGGTGGAATTCGCTCAGATTACCGACGTTAAAGGGGTCATAAGGGCCGACAGCCGCAGCGAGCAGATCAACACCCCGTTTCAGATGCCGCCCCATTATCAGGATCTCGAAGAAATCGAGGGTACGCGCATCGGCATGTTTGCCAGCGGCGGGGAAAACTACCTACATTTCGAAAGACCGATAACCTTCCAGGACATTTCGATCGGCAAGGCCGCCCTGGCGATTTCGCAACTCGAAGTGCAGGAGAACATTGCCGCTGCCACCCGCTACATCATCATCGTCACGGTGCTGATCATCCTTCTGGGGATCTTCATGAGCTTGCTGGTCAGCCTTTACTTCTCCAAACCCATCGATCGGCTCATGGACGGCATTCGCGCCATCCTTGACGGGGACTACGATTACCAGGTGCAGGTCGATCGCAACGACGAACTGGGCGATGTGGGCAATGCGTTCAACCAGATGTCCCAGGGCCTCAAGGAACGGCAGATCATGCGCCGCTCCCTGGCGCTGGCCATGGAGGTTCAACGCAGCCTCCTGCCCAGTCGTGTGCCGCAGATCGACGGACTCGATATCGCCGGCAAGAGCATCTACTGCGATGAAACCGGCGGCGACTACTACGATTTTATCGATACCGGCAAGGCGGGGAGCGGAAAAATCGGCCTGGTGCTGGGGGATGTCTCCGGTCACGGCATTCCTTCCGCGCTGCTGATGGCCACCGCCCGCGCTTTCATCCGGCAGCGCGCCTGCATGGCGGGCAGCATTGCCGAGGTGGTCGGCGACGTCAACCATCTGCTGACCCGGGATGTCGAGAACTCCAGCAGTTTCATGACCCTTTTCTTTCTATCGATGGACATGCCGGTGGGTCGGCTGCGCTGGGTTCGCGCCGGTCACGATCCGGCCATTTACTATGATCCCACGGACGACAGCTTCGATTATCTCGTGGGGCAGGGGGTCCCCTTGGGCGTCGATGCGGACTGGCGGTTCGAAGAAAACCAGAGGGACGACCTGCGCCCGGGTCAGATCATCGTGATCGGCACCGACGGTATCTGGGAGTCACGCAACGCCGACGGTACCATGTTCGGCAAGACCCCGGTTTTAAACCTGATTCGCCAGAATCGGGACGGTTCCGCACGCCAGATTCTCGACGCCATCATCGAGGGCCTCGACCGCTTTCGCCGCGGGGTGGAACTCGAGGACGACGTCACCCTCCTGGTCATCAAGATCGAGCCGCCTTCGAATGGCCCGACGCATGTCCAAGCGTGACCGCGGCCCCTCCCGCCAGGACCGCCCGGCGCTGCCCGGGGTGCTGGTGATCGGCCGCGGCTGCCGCGACCACATCGCCGTCGTCGAAAAATACCCGGCTGAAAACTCCAAGGCGGCCATGCACACCCACTTGATGGAAGGCGGGGGCCAGGGCGCAACGGCCGCCTGCTGCATCCGTCGCCTGGGCGGCGTCGTGCGCCTGGTGGGCTATCTGGGAGACGACCCCGCCGGTGATTTCTGCCGTGAACGCCTGGCCGCCTTTGGCGTCGATCTCAGCGCCATGCGAACCGTTCCCGGCGGCCGCACACCGGAATCCTACATCGTCGTTACCCGCCCCTCGGGCCGGCGGACCATTTTCTATCAGCCCAACACCCTGCCGCGCTTGACGCCGAAGGATCTGCCGCCGGATCTATTCCAGTCGGTCGGGGTCGTTCTGCTGGACCCCGAGACGACCTATCTGGCGGCGCACCTGCCTCCGCGCGGCCCCGGGGCGCCGATCATCGTCTATGACGCCGAGCGCTGGCGCCAAGGGCTCGACACCATGATGGCGCGGGCCGACTATTTCATCCCCAGCAGTGAATTGTTCGCCGTCCCGCATCTTGGGCTCGCCGGTCAGCCGTTTGCCGAGCAGTTCGACCGCCTGGCCGCTCGGATCAACGGCACCCTCGTCGTCACCCGCGGCCGCCGGGGAGCCTATTTCCTACACGACGGGCGGCTCTGCCGTGTCCCGGCCCCTCGCATCGAGGTGCGGGATTCCATCGGGGCCGGCGACAATTTCCATGCCGCCTTTGCCCTGGGCCTGCTGCACGGCTACGGACTTGTCCGGATCGTCAAATTCGCTGTGGCCGTGGCCTCCCTATCCTGTCGGGCCCACGGTGGCCGTGCCGGCTTACCCCACCGCGATGAAGCCCTGGAACTGGCGGCGGCCCTGCCGCTGGAGGCCGATGTCGCCTGAGGGCCCCTTTGGTTTGACCCCGACCCTTTACCTGTAGCACCCCTGTCTGTCCCGGCCCGGGTTCGGCCTGGTTATCCCGGGCAACCGGCGGCGACTCCCCTCGGGGCGATCCGGCTACCCATCCGGGTGCGGCCTTTTGCTTGAGGTCGACGGCGGACTAAGGTTTTTGAACAAACGGCCGAAGTTAATCATGTCCATCATGATCGCGGCCGTCGCCCACGTTCGGCCGCGGTTGAGCCAAGGAGACTGTATGCCGACATCGTCGCCGTCCCTGCAGCCGGATGCGGGCCTCTGCCGTCGGCCGGAACCATCCCGCCGCCTCTCCGCGGAGACCGAGCGCCTGGTGGCCTCGATCCCGTCCCTGTTGGTCGGACTGGACGACAGCGAGCGAATCGTGTTGTGGAACGCCCAGGCCGAGCTCCTGCTTGAAAGCCCCGCCAGCAAAGTTCTCGGGCGAAGGCTGGCCGACATCGATTTGCCCTGGAAAGACGAGCGCATCGCGGCCGGCATCACCCGCTGTTTCACCGACGGCCAGCCGGTGCGGGTCGAAGACATTGTCTGCGTCCGGCCCGGCGGGGATCCCCGCGTGCTGGGGCTGACCATACACTCCATGGCTGCAGGTACATCCAGTCCGCTGGCGTTGATTCTCATGGGGGCCGACATCACGGAACGCAAGCAGTTGGAGGAGCAGTTGGCCCAGGCGCAGAAGATGGAGGCCATCGGCCATATGGCCGCCGGGATTGCCCACGAGATCAGCACGCCGGCCCAGTTCGTGGGGGACAATACCCAGTTTCTGCGGGAGGCTTTCGGGGATCTGCAGCAGGTCCTGACCGTCTATGCCCAGTTGGCGGAGGCGGTGCGCCGGGACGGGGGCCAGGCTGCCATTCTCAAGGCGCTCGAGGCCGCCATCGACGACGCCGATCTGGTTTACCTGGGTGATGAGGTGCCCAATGCCATCGAACATATCTTGAACGGGGTCGAGCGTATTTCCAAGATCGTGCGGTCGATGAAGCTTTTCGCCCATACTGGCGGAGAGGAAAAAACGCTCGTGGACCTCAACGAGGCCATCGAAAGCACCATCGTCATCACGCGCAATGAATGGAAGTACCTGGCCGAGCTGACCACCGCGTTCGATCCCGAGCTTCCGCCGGTGCCCTGCTTGCGGGGTGAATTCAACCAGGTCATCCTCAATCTCATCACCAACGCGGCCCACGCCATTGCCGATGCCGCCAAGGCCGGGCGCGAGACCAAGGGACGGATTCATATCGCGACCCGCGCCGAGCCCGAATGGGCGGAAATCCGAGTTGCGGATACGGGAGCGGGAATTCCGGAGGCCATCCGGCACAAGGTCTTCGATCTGTTTTTCACAACCAAGGAGGAGGGTCGCGGGTCGGGCCAGGGTTTGGCCCTGGCGCATGCCGTCATCGTCGAGCAGTTGGGCGGTCAGCTGACGTTCGAGAGCCGCGAGGGCGGCGGCACCACTTTCATTCTGCGTCTGCCGCGGGAGGAACCGGGCGGTCATGGATAGAAAGCGCCTGCTATTCGTAGATGACGAGCCCATGGTGCTCAAGGGCCTGCAGCGCTCGTTGCGCGGCATGCGCCGGGAGTGGGACATGGTCTTCATGGGCAGCGGCCGTGAAGCGCTGGACGCCATGCAGCGCGAATCCTTCGACGTGGTTATCTCGGACATGCGCATGCCGGAGATGGACGGCGCCCAGCTGCTGGAAGTCGTCAAGGCGGATCACCCCCACGTGGTGCGCATCATCCTGAGCGGGCAGCTCGATCGCGAAATGACCCTGAAATCGGTACGTCTGGCGCACCAGCTTCTCTCCAAACCCTGTGAGGCCGCCGTGCTCAGGGACGCGCTGGCCCGGACCTTCGCCCTCAATCGGATCCTCGCACATGAGGGTCTGAAGAAGGTTGTGGCCCAGATCGACGCCCTGCCCAGCATGCCGGCGATGTGCATGGAGGTGATGGAGGCAGTCCAAGGGCCGGAGGCCTCGATCCAGAAAGTGGCGGATATCATCGCCCGCGATTTGGGCATGGCCGCCAAAATTCTGCAGATGGTCAATTCAGCTTTTTTTGGCCTGTGCCGCCGTGTGACGGATATCCGTGATGCGGTGGTGCTTCTGGGGCTGGACGCCATCAGATCCCTGGTGCTTTCGGTCAATGTGTTCTCCGCGTTCAACAAGGCCAATTTGTCCTGCCTGGACTTCGACGGTCTCTGGGATCACAGCCTGGCCGCGGGAGGGTATGCCAGGCAGGTCATGCGGTCCGCCGAGCAACCGCCGGAGGCGGTTAACGCCGCCTTTATGGCCGGGATGCTGCACGATATCGGCAAACTGATTCTGGCCGTGAATTTCGGCGATGCCTATCGGAGCGTTTTCGACGTTTCGCCTGAAGACACCCGGCCGGCATGGGCACGCGAGCAGGCCCTTTTCGGGGCCTCCCATGCGGAGATCGGGGCCTATCTCATGGGTCTGTGGGGTCTTGAAACGGAGCTCTTGGCGGCGATCGCCTTTCATCACGACCCGGCCCGGAGCCGGGTCGGCGTATTCGGCCCCGTGGCCGCCGTCCATCTGGCCGATCGGTTCGAGCGTGAGATGCGGCCGGGCAGCGCGCTTGTCATCGGGGACGATGATTATCTGCAAACGATCGGTGTCGGCGGTCAGGTCGAAGCCTGGCGACAGGCTTGTGCCGATCTGCAAGGAGAAGCCTCATGAAGGCCCGCATTCTTCTGGTCGACGACGACCCCATGCTCCTGGCCGGTCTTAGGCGTCAGCTGCGGCGCGAGTTTGAAGTCTTCACGGCTGGCGGCGCGCAGGAGGCCCTGGCCGTGATGGGCGAAAGCGGCCCCTTCTCGGTGGTGATTTCCGATTTCCGCATGCCCGGCATGAACGGTATCGAACTGCTCTCCCGGGTCAAGTCCCTCAACCCGGACACGGTGCGCATGATGCTGACGGGTTCCACCGATCTATCGACCGCCGTCCAGGCCGTCAACGAAGGCAATATCTTCCAGTTCCACCTCAAACCCTGCCCGTCGGACACGCTCGCCCGGGCGATTCATGACGGCATCGCCAAATACAGCCGCAAGGCCCGGCAGACGTCGCACCTCAACGCTTTCCGCAAATCCATGGCCCAAGCCAGCGAAATTCAGCGCAACCTGATGCCCAAGGACCGCCTGGCGGTCGACGGCCTGCAGATGGCCGGTCGCAGCGACTGGTGTGACGAAACTGGCGGTGACTACTATGATTTTTTCACCCGCGAGGTCGACGGCAAGACATTGGCCGGCATCGTCGTGGGGGATGTGACCGGTCACGGTCTGCCCTCGGCGCTGCTGATGACCACCGCCCGTGCTTTTGTGCGCGAGCGAATTCTCAACCGCGGCGATACCGCTGCCATCGTCACCGACGTCAATCGCCACCTGGTGCGCGACGTGGACGGCACCCACCGTTTCATGAGCATGTTCTACTGCGAGGTCGATCCGCTCGATCACCTGCTGCGCTGGACGCGCGCCGGTCATGACCCGGCCTTTGTTTTCGACCCGCAAACATCGGCCTTCGATGAACTGGCCGGCCCGGGCATGCCGCTGCCATTGGGGGTTTTGGAGGACACCCACTACAAGGAGTCGCTGCGCGCCGTGGCTCCGGGACAGATCATCGTAATCGGTACGGACGGCATCTGGGAAACCCGCAACGCGCAGGGCGAATATTTTGGGAAGAATCGATTGATGAGCGTGGTCGGTGCCAAGGCCGACCAGCCGCCGCACACCATCGTGGCGGCCGTTCTGGAACGACTGAATGCCTTCCGCGGGGATTTGCCGGTGGAGGACGATGCCACCCTGGTGGTGGTCAAGATGGCCCCATGACAGCGGCTTGATCGAGGCTTGCTTTCCCCCGGCCGCCAAATCACGGCATGAAACGACAGCGCTAATATCGAAACGATTTATCGGCAGCAACCAGCTCGTCGATTGACATCGGGTCTGCAGGGTCGGCGGCTGATCGGCGCGAGGGCCAATCGCAGGCGTCCGGGCGGCGGTCGAACAACTCGGCCTGGGGCAGGGGGATCTCCTGGCCGTTGGACATCCAGGACATCACCACGCCGAGCGCGGCCATGATCTGGGCCGGTTGGAGGTCGCCCAGATTGGCGACCGGGGCCTGGGCCGTGGCGCAGGCACTCACGACGGCCCGCAGGTAGCCACGGTTCAGGCACATGGACATGAGAAAGCGACCCAAACGGGCCAGGACGGGCCGCCGGACCGGTGCCAGCGACCGGCACCAGCGCTGAATCGCGATGCTGCCGTGGCGCGGGAAATGATTGAAGTCGGCAACCACGAGGTCCCTGGGCCGCAGGCTGGTGTGCGAACAGCCCAATTCCCTATCCAGCAGAATGACCAGCGCCCGGCAGCATAGGAATACCTGCCAGTTGGGCATGCTGTCGATACGATCCAGAATCTCGTCGTGTTTTCCCGCTTTCATGGCATCGGTCGGTGCAGATCGTTGAAGAGTGGTTGAATAATATAACTACTATAATCATAAGCATATCCCATGCCGTGGAAAGGGCGGGGTGCCAGATTCAGGCGCTTGTCGCTAATTGTTGAGTATTATCGGAGGCCAAAGCCACCGGTCGTTTTTCGGCGGCGGGACGGCCCCGGGCTGGATTGCCAAAACAC
>JASJCV010000264.1 GCA_030065275.1 Desulfobacterales bacterium
CGGGTGCTCACAATCTGGCGATTGCTGCGCGCCCCGCTTCATCGGGGCGCCTTGCCTGACCACATGATGCGCAGCGTATCGACTGGTTGTCGTGTGCCGCGCGGGATAAAGAAAAGCGCCCGAAACCCGACAAGCTGATCAGGCGTCCTCCGTGGGGCTAGCGGATGCCATCCGCCCTGCGGGAAGGGGCTCATTTGGTGCGAGTCAGTCCGAAAAACCGGGGGGCAGGGCGCCGCTTTCGATATCGTATGCGGGCGGGGCGGATTCGTTCGGATGGAGGCGCGTTCGGCGGATGCGTAAATCCAGACCGATACGGCGGGCGTGGGCCCGGTAGGATCCCTTCTCGAGGCGCAGTGCCTCCATGGGTTCCACCACGATGGCGGGCCGCGCTTCGACGGGGCAGTGGTGCTCGCAAAACCCGCAGCCACTGCAGCGTTTTTCATCCACGAAGGGAACAGCGGCCTTGAGGTCCGGCACCCGTCTGAGTTCGATGGCGTCGAACGGGCAGACTTCGTCGCAGACCAGGCATTTGCGGTCGAATTCCCAGGCCAGACATTTGTGCCGCAGCACCTGGGCGGTGCCCACTTTGGCCCACACGCGCTCGGCCGTTGAGAGCGGGCGGATGGCGCCGGTGGGGCAGATCTGGCCGCAGTTATTGCAGGCGGGGTCGCAGGGTCCGATCTGGGGCGTGACCACCGGGGTCAGCAGCCCCGGCAGGCCGGCCGCCAGTCCGAAGGGCTGCAGCGTGTTGGTGGGGCAGACCTGGAGACAGGCCCCGCAGCGGTAGCAGCGTCTTAGAAAGCGGTCTTCCGGGCGGGCGCCGGGCGGACGGAGAAGGTCCGGCGGAATGATCCTGCGCGTGCCGGTGTCCCCGAGCAGATGGCCGGCGCCGGACAGGGTCAGGGCCGCAGTGCCCAGACCGCCCGCACCGGCCAGCAGCAACCCCCGGCGGTAGGGGGAGAACGACAGACCGGGCTCAGCGTCTTGGGCGCCCTGGGCGAACGTGATCGCCTGGGCGGGACACGCCCGCCGGCAGGTCTGGCAGACCAGGCACTCCTGGTGGGCGGTGGCGCGGGGATCGGCGCCGATGGCGCCGGTGGGGCAGCGGCGGCTGCAGAGGCCGCATTCGATGCAGGCGTCCGACACCCGGCGGCGGAAGAGGGGACGGCGGGCGCAAAGCGCCATCAGCGCCCCGGCCGGGCACAGGCAGCGGCACCAGAAGCGGGGCCGCCAGAGACCGCCGGCCAGGATCAGCAGCATCAGAGCGAGCGTCAGCCACTGGTGCTGGAAGCGCGGCAGCGGCAGCTGCAGGTAGCGCAGGCCGGGAAGGTCGAACCACTGGGTCAGGGGGGCGGCCAGGGCGAGCAGGAGATCGGCCGCCTGCTGAAGGCTGGCAAAGACCACCAGGGCGTAAAACCGCGTCACCAGCGGTATCGGGGAGGTCACGAAGACCAGCGAAAGACCCATCAGGGCCGCGGCGAGAATAAAAACCAGGACGGCATATTTCCAGCGGCGCCAGCCCGTTGTGGCCAGGGCCGGCCCGCGGGCGTTAAGGCAGGCGTCGGCCCCGTCGATGGTGGTGCCCAGCGGGCAGAGATAGCCGCAGAAGAAGCGCCCCAGAATAAAGGTGACCGCCAGAACGGCCAGGGCGGCGATGAACGCCCCCTGCCAGAACCGCGCGGCCACCCCGGTGACAAGGGCCGCCGACGGATCGAGGCGCAGAAAAAGGTCGTGGGGCAGCCCGCCGCTAAACCCGAAACCGGCGTTGACGAGCAGACCCACAAAGAGCGTCAGGCCGATAACCTGAACCGTGCGCTGGAGGGTCATCCGACCTGGATCTTTTTCACGTGCAGCTTTTCGATATCCATCCGCCCCAGGCCGCGCTCGTGGGCAATGCGGATATGCTTGACATTGTGCGGCCTGAGCTTGCGACCGTACCATTCGAACATGGCCACGGCCTGGGCATCCGCCGCCACCATGTCGTCCGAGGCGATGATGGTGTCCGGCTTGAGCACGCGGCCCGGGCCGGCGGGCCCGTTGGTGCTGAGCACGCGGGAGCCGTCCACGACCACCAGGTCGGGTTTGAGCAGAGTGGCCAGGTCGACGATGGATTCATGCAGGTCGTAGCGGCTGTGCATGATGCCCCGATTCCAGATGAGGCCCATCATGCCCTTCATGGACAGGCTCACGCCGGCGCTCGAATGGGACTTGGCCACTGGTGCGGCGATGAGGACATCGGCCTCGAGCACCTCCCAGATCACGTCAGTTTCCTTCATCTGGCGGCCGTCCGCGATGGCCGTCGGCTTGAAGAACCGATTGCGGGAGACGGCCTGGACGATATCGTCGCCGTAGACTTCGCAGGCTTTTTTGATGCCCTCGATGCAGCGCTCCTCGCGCCGCAGGGTGTGGTCCAGGACGCGAATGCGCTTGGCGCCGGCCTGCTTGCACAGGAACACGAGCTCGCGCACGACGTCCGGGTGGGTGTCGGTGGCATCCTCCGGTCCGCCGGCAAAGCTCATGTTGGGCTTGATGACAACCTTCTGGCCCGGTTGGACAAAACGGGACATGCCCCCCAGAAGGTCCACAGCCGCCCGGGTGGCAGCCTTTCGCTCGCCCGTGGCCACGCCGATGTCGGGTATTTCGGCGGCACCCGCCGGCCGCGGCAGTTTGACGCCGTAGCACAGTGCGGCCGACCACATGATCAGACCGGCGTTGCGCTTGATAAACGTGCGACGGCTGATGACTTCCGACGGAAGGGCGGTGCGCGCATCGTGGGATGGGTTTCGATATTTCGATTTCATGGTATCACCTTTTGGGATTCGACTATTGCATCATGGCGCTTTATCAGGAATGATTGTCAAAAGTCGATATGTCTGTAACGCCTCGACGAATCACGGTCAACCCCCAAACAGGTGCCGGCCGGTCAGCCGCCGGCCGCCCCCGACCGTTACTGAAAGGGATGGAAATGTCACCTCACCGTATCGTCAGTCTGCTTGCGCTGTTGGTCGTCTTTGGGCTGGGGGGCTGCGCCCGCGTGGCACCCCCACCCGATGCCTCTCCGGGAGACTGCCTGCGCCGAAACCAGGCACGGATCGAGGAACTGCCCGCTTGGGACTGCCTGCCGACCCTCGACGGACAATGCGTCCCCCTGCGGCCGTTCTTTGACGCCTGTTCGGCCCTGTGGCCGGATTGCGTGCTTTATGCCAAGTTCTATCACTGGGATTCCGAGATTGCGGAGATTGTTTCAACGACGGCCCGCGGTCCGGTGAGTCACCGCGTCCGGATGTATCACAATATCCTGCACGCCTGCGATCCGGACTACCAGGACAGCCAGCGAACCCACGGCGACGTGGCCGAGTTTTACGACGCCGCCGGAAACTTCATGGGGCTGGCGGTCTACATGGGACAGGGCGTCTACTGCCCGCTGCCGGCCGTGGATCGCGGGTGGCGGCCCTGAAGCGGACCGGCGGCATCCCGGCAAGCGGTTCGGCGGCGGACGCTTTACAAGCTGCCGGGGGCGTGGCATACAGCGAAGTTGCGTTCAAGACCGCCTGACATCGATACCATTCATGCATCGTCAATTCTGACGGCCGTTCCCTGCTAGGCGGGGGACGCAACCCGCAACCTCGGCCATGAACCATTGAACGGCAGCCGCCCGACATCCGCGCACGGGAAACTGACGCCACTGCTGGTGGTCCGCATTTTTCTGCCCTTTGCGCTGGGCTATTTCCTTTCCTACCTCTATCGCACCGTCAACGCCGTCATCGCTCCCAACCTGGCCGCCGATATCGGCGTGGATCCTTCGGGGCTCGGGCTTCTGACGGCCGCCTATTTCATTGCCTTCGCCTCTTCCCAGCTGCCGCTGGGCATTTTGCTGGACCGCTACGGCCCCCGACGGATCGAAGCCACGTTGCTCCTGTTCGCGGCGGCCGGCGCCTATATTTTTTCGCGCAGCGACTCGCTTGCGGGTCTGGCGGTGGGACGGGCGCTCATCGGTTTCGGTGTGTCAGCCTGCCTGATGGCGGCCTTCAAAGCCTTTGTGATGTGGTTTCCCGCCCCGCAGCTGCCCCTGATCAACGGCATCCAGATGACCTCCGGGGGGCTGGGCGCCCTTTCGGCCACCGCCCCGGTCGAGTCTCTGCTGGGGATCATGGACTGGCGGGCGGTATTTCTTGTGCTGGCCCTGGCGACCCTGGCGGTGGCCCTGGTGGTGTTTTTCGTGGTGCCGGACAAGACCGAAGACCAGCCGCCCGATTCGCCCCGGAACCAACTGATCGGCATTGGCGAGGTCTTCTCGAGCCCGGTCTTCTGGCGGATCGCCCCCTGGGCGACCCTTTCCCAGGCCGCCTACCTGGCCATCCAGGGGTTGTGGTCCGGACCCTGGCTGCGGGACGTGGCCGGATTCGACCGCCGCGAGACGGCCGGGATGCTCCTGCTGGTGGCCGCGGCCATGACCGCCGGCTACCTTCTCCTGGGCATTCTGGCCAACCGCCTGAGCCGCGCCGGATGGAAACCCCTTTCAGTGGCCGTCCTCGGCATGCTCATTTTCATGCTGGTCCAAACCCTCATTGTCTGCGGATGGGTGCCGGATGTGCGGCTGGTCTGGATGCTGTTCGGATTTTTCGGCACCAGCGGCATTCTGTGCTATGCGGATCTCTCCCAGCGTTTCCCGGCCCGGCTGGCCGGGCGTGTGAACACGGGGCTCAACCTTCTGGTCTTTGTCGTGGCCTTTGCGGCCCAGTGGGGCATCGGTGCGGTCATCGATCTCTGGCCAAGTACCGCGGACGGCTACGCCATTCCCGGCTACCAGGCCGGCTTCGGGGTCATGCTCGGGTTGCAGGCGGTGGCCCTGGCGTGGTTTCTGCTGGCCGGCCGTCGACAGGGCCGGGTGCGCCCGGTCGAATCGAATCCGACAGGGCCGAACGGATCACGGATCTGACAGGAAGGGGCATGGTTTGAAGGCCTCTGATCGACACCGAACCGACAATTTTGTAGGGACTTCTTTGAATTGACGACAGATTTGTCATCATCGGCCCCGGCCGATGCCCCTTCGGCTGCTCGCTAACCGCTCCCTAATGGAGACGCCCTTGCGGTGCAATCAACGGATCCGGCCCGAGGGTGGCGCCGGAATTCGGGGTTGGCGCGGCCACCGGCGGTGCCGCTGGCATGACGCTTGCTTATGACAAGACATTTGCGGTAAGACCACGCCGCCCCTAGTGCCGCGACCGGTCGGCCGCATTGAATTTTACCGACACGAGGCGCGGCGCGCGTGTTGAGGGGACATGAAGGCCCGCTGCACGACCACCAGCCGGAACAGAATGCATATGAAGAGGATCAGCCGTTCACACACCATCTGCCTCCCCCCGCAGGGCCGGGGGCTTTACAACCCCCAACTGGAGCACGACGCCTGCGGCGTCGGCATGATCTGCGATATTCAAGGCGGTGCATCGCACGACATCGTCCGGACGGCCCTGCAGATGGCGGTCAACCTGACCCATCGCGGCGCCTGCGGGTGCGACGCCACCACCGGCGACGGGGCCGGCATTCTGATGCAGCTCCCGGACGGTTTTTTACGCCGAGTGGGCGGCGAACTGGGGTTTGACCTGCCCGAGACCGGCGCCTACGGCACCGGGCTGGTTTTCCTGCCGTCGGATAACGAGCAGCGCCGCCGCTGCCAGGAGACGATCGAGGCCGCCACAAAGGACCAGGGGCAGACCCTGATCGGCTGGCGCACGGTACCCGTCAACCGCGAGGCCATCGGCGGGTTGGCCCTCGCGGTGGAGCCGGCCGTTCGCCAGGTGTTTGTCGGACGGGGGCCGGGCCTGCCCGACCGGCGCGCATTCGAACGCAAGCTCTACATCGTCCGTAAGCTGGCCGAGCGCGCGGTGCGGGAATCGAACCTGCCCCAGAAGGGGTATTTTCACATTCCCAGCCTCTCGGCGCGCACCATGGTCTACAAAGGGATGTTCGTGGCCGATCAACTGGGGCCCTATTTTCCGGACCTGGCCGCCCCCGACATGGCCAGTGCGCTGGCCATCGTTCACCAGCGCTACAGCACCAACACCTTTCCGGCCTGGGATCTGGCCCAGCCTTTCCGGTTCCTGTGCCACAACGGCGAAATCAACACCCTGCGGGGCAACATCAACTGGATGAACGCCCGCCAGGCCCTGTTCGCCTCCGATCTGTTCGGCGCGGACATGGCCAAACTCTTTCCGATCGCCACGCCGGGAGCGAGCGATTCCGCCATTCTGGACAACGCGCTCGAGCTTCTCTACCACACCGGCCGCTCGCTGCCCCACGCCATGATGATGCTGATCCCCGAGGCCTGGCAGGAGCACCGCACCATGAGCCAGGCCAAGAAGGATTTCTACGCCTACCATGCCTGCCTGATGGAGCCCTGGGACGGCCCGGCCTCGATCCCCTTCACCGACGGCGTCCGCGTGGGGGCCGTGCTCGACCGCAACGGCCTGAGGCCCTCGCGCTACACCGTTACCCGTGACGGCCGGGTGATCATGGCCTCCGAGACCGGTGTCGTGCCGATCGCCCCGGAAAATATCGCCCACAAGGGCCGGCTCCAGCCCGGTCGGATGTTCCTGGTGGACACCGCCGAAGGCCGCATCGTCGAGGACGAGGAGATCAAGGCGTCGGTTGCCGCACAGCAACCTTACGGCCAGTGGCTGGGGGCCCATCTCGTCGCCGTGGCGGGTGAATCCGCGACCGCTGACGCTCCGGCGTTCGATCCCGAACGGCTTTTCGCACTTCAGCAGGTTTTCGGGTACACGGCTGAAGACTTCAAGATCATTCTGGACCCCATGGCCCGCAGCGGGGTCGAACCCACCGGGTCGATGGGCGACGACACCCCGCCGGCGATCCTGTCCAAGCGAGCACAGCTGCTCTACGACTATTTCAAGCAGCTCTTCGCCCAGGTGACCAACCCGCCGCTGGACGCTATCCGCGAAAAGCTGGTCACATCGCTGACCACCACCATCGGGGCCGAGAGGGACCTGTTTGCGGAAACCCCGGCGCACGCCCGCCAGCTTCGGCTGAACCACCCCATCCTGACCACGGCGGCCTATGACTGGCTGCGGCGCGACGCGCCCCCGGACTTCCGGCCGGCGCTGCTGCCCATGCGTTTTGCCCGCGACGCGGGCGGTGCAGGCCTGGCGGCGGGATTGGGTGATCTGTGCCGCCGGGCGGCGGATGCCGTGCGCGAAGGCGCGGCCGTCCTGATTCTATCCGATCGGTCGGTGAACCGCGCGTTCGCCCCCATTCCGGCCCTTTTGGCCACCGCGGCCGTTCACCA
>JASJCV010000265.1 GCA_030065275.1 Desulfobacterales bacterium
TGTTTTAGACTCGTAAACTGGCCTGCGGCCAGCCTGGCCGCCAGCAACCGCCGCGCAAACGACCGCCGGCCCGACGCCGACAACCCAAACCGGGCGCTGGCACCGCCCATCAGTCGCATCTTCAGGAGACAGTATGGCCGAAACGGACAAGGACGATCTGGTCACGATTCTTGACGAGGAGGATAGCATCCCTTCGATCCCCGGGACCCTGCCCCTCATGCCGGTGCGCGATGTGGTCATTTTCACGGATATGCTCCTGCCCCTTTTTGTGGGTCGGAAAAAGTCGATACGGGCCGTGGAGGAATCCGTCGGCAAAGACGGGCTGCTCTTACTGGCCACCCAGAAAGACCCCAACACCGAAGATCCTCAGCCGGACGAGATTTTCGAAGTTGGGACGGTGGGCCGCATCCTGAGGCTGCTCAAACTTCCGGATGGCCGGGCCAAGACGCTGGTTCAGGGTATCTGCAAAGCCCGCATCACCCGTTATGTACGCAAAAGCGGTTTCTATCGGGTCAAACTCGAAACCATCGACGAGACCCCCCTGGAAGATGTCGATATCGAGATCGAGGCGCTCATGCGCAACGTACGCGAGTACTCCGAAAAGATTCTGGCGTTGCGTGGCGAGTTGTCTTCCGACGTCAACACGATCCTGGAAAGCATCGACAACCCGGGGAAGCTGGCCGACCTGGTGGCGTCCAATCTGAAACTCAAAATCGAGGAGTCCCAGGAGGTCCTGGAACTCATCGACCCGGTCGAGCGGCTCAAGAAGGTCAACGAGCTTCTATCCCGCGAAATGAATCTCTCCGCCATTCAGGCCAAGATTCAGTCGGAAGTAAAAGACGAGATTTCCAAGAACCAGCGCGACTATTTCCTGCGGGAACAGATGCGGGCCATTCACCGCGAGCTGGGCGAGGCCGACGACAAAACCCGCGAAATCCAGGAATACAAGGCCAAGGTCCAGAAGGCGCGGATGCCCAAGGAGGCTCGCGAGGAGGCCCTTAAACAGCTGCGCCGGCTCGAGCAGATGCATTCCGATTCCGCCGAAGCCACCACGATCCGTACCTATCTGGACTGGATGGTTGATGTCCCCTGGAGTAAATCCACCCGGGACATGCTCGATATCGAATACGCCCGCAAGGTGCTCGACCGCGAGCATCACGGCCTTGAAAAAATCAAAGAGCGAATCCTTGAATTTCTGAGTGTCCGTAAACTCAACCCCCGCACCAAGGGGCCCATCCTGTGTTTCGTGGGCCCCCCCGGCGTGGGCAAGACCTCGCTCGGCCAGGCCATCGCCAAGGCCATGAAACGCAAATTCGTACGCCTTTCGCTGGGCGGCATTCACGACGAGGCTGAAATTCGCGGCCATCGCCGCACTTACATCGGTGCGTTGCCCGGACGGATCATCCAAGGCCTGAAGCAGTCCAAGGTGAACAACCCCGTCTTCATGATGGATGAGATCGACAAACTGGGGTCGGATTTTCGCGGCGATCCATCCTCGGCCCTGCTGGAGGCCCTCGATCCCGAGCAAAATGGCGCCTTCAGCGATCACTACCTGAACCAGCCCTTTGATTTGTCGAAGGTGATGTTCATTCTCACCGCCAACCTGACGGATACGATCCCCAGTGCGCTGCTCGACCGTATGGAGGTGATCCACCTGTCCGGTTACACCGAAGAGGAAAAAGCCGCCATCGCCGAGCACCACCTGGTGCCCCGGCAGATCAAGGAAAACGGGCTGTCGGCGAAACGCATCCACTTCAGCCGGGGGGCGATCGCCCAGATCATCAACGCGTTCACCCAGGAGGCCGGGGTTCGCAACCTGGAGCGGGAGATCGGCGCCATCTGTCGCAAGGTGGCGCGCAAGATCGCCGAGGGGCGGACCAAACGCATCGGCGTGACACGCCGCAATCTGGGACAGTTTTTGGGCCCGCCCAAATACCTGCCTGAAATGGACAAGGAAGAAAGCCAGGTCGGACTGGCCACCGGTCTGGCCTGGACCCACGTGGGCGGCGAAGTCCTTTACGTGGAAACCACCCTCATGCCGGGAAAAGGCGAACTCATCCTGACCGGTCAGCTGGGCGAAGTCATGCAGGAATCTGCCCGCGCCGCACTGAGCTACGCCAAGACGCATCAAAAGCGCCTCAAAATCCAGCGCAGCCTCTTTGAGAACTACGACATCCACATCCACGTGCCGGCCGGGGCCATCCCCAAGGACGGGCCTTCGGCGGGCATTGCCATGGCCACGGCCCTGATCTCGGCCCTGACGGACCGGGTGATCGACAAGGACGTCGCCATGACCGGTGAAATCACATTGCGCGGGCGGGTCCTGCCCATCGGCGGTCTCAAGGAAAAAGCGCTGGGGGCGCTGCGCGGCAATGTCTACACGGTGATCATCCCTGAAAAAAACCGCACCGACCTCACGGAGATACCGGCCAATGTCAAGCGCAAGCTGAAGTTCATTCCGGTACGACACATGGACGAAGTGCTGGCGGTCGCGATTGAAACGGACAGTCCCCCCAAAGCGAGGGGCCCGCGCCGGACAGCGAAAAAATCCAAACCGCGAGCCAGGCGGGCCGCGGCACCCAAGAATTAAAAGGCTCTCCTGGTGTGAAGATCCTGGCCATCGATACGGCATCGCGAACCTGCAGTGTGGCGATCTGCTACGGCGAATCCCTGCAGGCGGAGATCACCGATGGCGGGGGGGAGACCCATTCGCGGCATCTGATGGGCATGGTTGCGCATGCGCTTGAAATGTCAGGGGACAGGCTTCAGGCCATGGACGCCATCGCCGTCAACCGCGGGCCGGGCAGTTTCACCGGCGTGCGCATCGGGATCAGCACGGCCAAGGGACTGGCTGCAGCGGCCGGTATGCCGTTGGTGGGGGTTTCCGGTCTGGCGGCGCTGGCCTGGCAGGCCGCGCCGACCCCATATGAAATTTGCGCCATGCTCGACGCCCGCCGCCAGGAGGTCTACAGCGGCCGCTATCGCGTCGCCCAGAACAAAATCATCCGCCTGGCGCCCGACGCCGTGTGCGCTCCCGAGGAGGCCGTGCGCGAAGCGTCGCGCCCTTGCGTGTTGATCGGTGACGGGGCGGTAGCTTACCGTGCGAGGCTAGAGGAAATTCTGGCCGAAGACCTCCTGATGCCCCCTTCGTTCCAACATGCCGTGCGGGCCGGTGCGATTGCGTTGGCGGCCCGGCCGCGGGTCGATCGCGCCGAAAACGATTTGGCCCACCTGGTGCCCAAATATCTGCGGCCGTCTTACGCTCAGGAACCAGTTGACAAATCGTAAGGAAATCGATAAGTAAAACGGATTTAAAACCAGAGTTGATAATACACGCCCTGCCATTTGTCGCAGGGTTTCTCATTATCCGGAGGCCGGTAAAGTGCTCCGGAGATGTGCTTAAGGGATTCCACACCCATGCAGCGTTTTACGTGGCCGGACCCCCCGCGCCAGACGGCTTACCCCATCGCGCGGCCGGGGTGGCCTTTTATCGCCGCCGCCGCTTTCGCCACCGTCGTCTTCGCCCTGCTGGGCATGAAGATCGCGGCGGTGCTGATGCTGACCGTGGCCGCTTGTATCTGCGGGTTTTTCCGCGATCCCGACCGGGTTGTCCCCGCGGTCGAGGGCGGGGTGGTGTCGCCGGCCGACGGCCGGATCGTTGTCTGCGAAAAGGTCGCCGACAGCGATTTTTTTGATGGTGAATGCCTGAAAATCAGCATTTTCATGTCGGTCTTCAACGTGCATGTCAACCGCATGGTCGTCGACGGGCGCGTTGCCGAGGTGGCCTATCATCCGGGAAAATTCTTCTCGGCCAATCTGGACAAGGCGTCGCGCGAGAACGAACACAATGCGCTCTTCGTGGAGACGCCCTCCGGTCAGCGTCTGGTGGTCGTTCAGATTGCCGGACTGATTGCCCGCCGTATCGTCTGCGGTGTGCAGCCCGGGGACGAACTGAAACGCGGCCAGCGCTTCGGCATGATCTGTTTCGGTTCGCGTCTGGATGTCTATCTTCCACCGGATGCACGGGCCGAGGTCCGCGTCGGCCAGAACGTGCAGGCGGGCACTTCCCTTTTGGGTATTCTCGACTAGTTCTCCTTAAATCGACCAAAGACAAAGAGGTGATGACAGCATGGCCAAGACCTATCAGATTGCAGTGGTTCCCGGGGACGGTACCGGTCCCGAAGTGGTGGCCGAAGGCATCAAGGTACTCGACGCCGTTTCCCAGCGCTGCGGTTTCGCGCTGGACTACACCCACTACCCCTTCGGCGGTGAGCATTACCAGAAAACGGGTGAGATTCTGCCCGCGGGCAGCTACGCGGCGCTGGCAGCGGCCGACGCCGTCTATCTCGGGGCGATCGGCCACCCGGACGTCAAGCCGGGCATTCTGGAAAAGGGCATCCTGCTCGATCTCCGGTTCCATTTCGACCAGTATATCAATCTGCGCCCGGTCAAGCTCTACGAAGGTGTGGACACACCGCTGAAAGACAAAGGCCCCGCGGACATCGATTTCGTCGTGGTGCGAGAAAACACCGAGGGCCTCTATGCCGGTGCCGGCGGGTGTCTCAAGCGGGGCACGCCGGATGAAGTCGCCGTCCAGGAGTCGATCAATACGCGCAAGGGGGTTGAGCGCTGCATTCGCTTTGCTTTCGATTACTGCCGCCAGCGGGATCGGGCGAAACGCCTGACGCTTTGCGGCAAAACCAATGTGCTGACCTACGCCTTCAATCTGTGGGAGCGGACATTTCAGGAAGTTGCGGCGGAGTACCCGGATATCGAGACGGACTACGCCCACGTGGACGCCATCTGCATGTGGATGGTGAAAAACCCGGAATGGTTCGACGTGATCGTAACGGACAACATGTTCGGCGACATCATCACCGACCTGGGCGCGATGATCCAGGGGGGCATGGGGATCGCCGCCGGGGGCAATATCAATCCCGAGGGGCTCTCCATGTTCGAGCCCATCGGCGGATCGGCGCCCAAATACACCGGGCAGGGGATCATCAACCCGATCGCGGCCATATCGGCGGCCCAGCTCATGCTGGAGACGCTGGGTGAGCCCGCGGCGGCCGGCTTCGTCGAAAACGCCGTGATGCAGGTGCTGCGGGATGATCTCAAGGGGATCGCCGCCGGCAAGATGGGCTATTCCACCAGCGAGGTCGGTGACCTGGTCGTGGCCAAGGTGAACGCCGCTTAGCCCGGGGCGCTGTAAAGATTTGGCGACGCCCCGCAAAGACAAAGAAACGACGCAAGATCACCGCCGTTCAGACGCGTTTTTTTGAACGGCGGAACGCTAAACAGGAGATGAGATTTGGATCGCATACCCATCACCAAGGAAGGCCTGGCGACCCTGCGCAGCGAGCTGGAACGCATTAAAAAGATCGACCGCCCCGAGAACATCAAGGCCATCGAAGAGGCCCGGGCGCATGGCGATCTTTCGGAAAACGCCGAGTTTGACGCCGCCAAGGACCGTCAACAGTTTCTGGAAGCGCGCATGGGCGAGTTGGAGTACAAGATCAGCAACGCCGACGTGATCGACCCGAGCAAACTCCCCAAAGACAAGGCCGTTTTTGGATCCCGGGTCCTGCTGGAAAACGTCGATACCGGCGAAGATGTGGAATATCAGCTCGTGGGACCCGAAGAGTCCAATATCGAAGAGGGACGCATATCCGTTTCCTCGCCGCTGGGGCAGGCCATTCTGGGCAAGAAGCCGGACGATGAAATCACCGTCCAGGCCCCGGGCGGACGCCGGGTTTACGAATTGATCGAAATCCTGTAATAATGCGGGAAGGCTTCTAGCCTGCACCTTGAGGAGAATAATTATGGCTCGCATCACCATCGAAGACTGCCTGCGCAAGATACCGAACCGCTTCATGCTGGTCAATCTGGTGGCCCAGCGCGTGCGCCAGATCCGCGAAGGCTCGGAGTACCTGGTCAGCTCCCCGAAAAACGAGGACATCGTCATTTCCCTGCGCGAAGTGGCCGCCGGAAAGGTGGCTCTCCTCCCGCCTCCAGAAGACGCCTGACCCCTCAGGCGCACGGCCTGTGGACAAACATCGCGGACCATACCGGGCCCTGAACCGCCAGGTGGGCCGCGCCCTGGTCAAGTACCGTATGATCGCGGCGGGCGACCGCATCCTGGTCGGACTGTCCGGTGGCAAGGACAGCATCACCCTGCTGTATACCCTGCTCGAGCGACGGGCGCGAACGCCCGTGGCGTATGACATCCTGCCGGTCCATATCGATCCGGGTTTTGAGGGCGGCTGCGCCGAAGCGCTGCGCGAGCGTTGCCGCCAACTGGGCACCGACCTGCGGGTCGAATACACCGATTACGGACCGCAGGGGCACCACGCAACCAACCGGGAAAACCCCTGTTTTCTCTGCTCCCGCCTGCGGCGCAACCGCCTGTTTGAAATCGCCCGTGAAACCGGCTGTCGCAAAGTCGCCCTGGGACACACCCGGGACGATATCATCGAAACCTTTTTCATGAACATCTGCTTCGCCGGCGAGACCAGTACCATGCTGCCGGCACAGCCCCTGTTCAACGGGCGCCTGACGGTGATTCGTCCCCTGGCATTCGTTGACGAGGACCTTATCCATCGCTTTGTCAACCGCATGGGGTTTACTCCCTTTGACAATCCCTGCCCCAGTGCCACGCGCTCGTCGCGGTCGGAAATCAAGGCGCTTCTTCGTCAGCTCTATCGCCGCAACCCCAAAGTGAAGGGGAATATATTCCGGGCGATGGGGCGGGTGCGGATGGACTACATGCTCAAACCGTGAGGCGTCTGAAGGGGCATCTTGAAGCTCCGGGGCTGTGTTCTCGCCTCTTGTCCGTCCTCGTCGTAGCTTATGCTACGCCTGCGGGGGCCAATCGGCTGCGGCCTTGCCCGGACTCCAATCTACCCCTTCAGACGCCTCACGCGGCGGGTAGGGGGCATCCAACCCTCCCGGGCGGCGTTCTCGCCTCCTGCCGGTCCTCGGCGTAGCGTGGGCTACGCCTGCGGGCGTCATGTCGGCTGCGGCCTTGCCCGGAACGGCGATCTGCCCCTTCAGACGCCTCACGTGGCGGGTAGGGGGCATCTTGCGATCCCAGGCGGCGTTCTCGCCTCTTGTCCTTCCTCGACGTAGCTTGGGCTACGCCTGCGGGGGCCAATCGGCTGCGGCCTTGCCTGGAACCGCAATCTACTCCTTCAGACGCCTCACGTGGCGGGTAGGGGGCATCCAACCGTCCCGGGCGGCGTTCTCGCCTCCTGCCGGTCCTCGGCGTAGCGTGGGCTACGCCTGCGGGCGTCATGTCGGCTGCGGCCTTCCA
>JASJCV010000010.1 GCA_030065275.1 Desulfobacterales bacterium
AAAGGATCAGTCCGACCCCGATAAGCAGCAACGCCCATCGCCCACGCCCATTGCGCCAGGAGACGTTTTCCGTCCAGACGGTCAGCAAGCTGCCCGATATCAGCAGCAGCGGTAGCGCATAACAAAGGTCCGGGGGGTTGGCGGCTCCGGCCGTTTCATCGCCGCCAAGCATCAGGAACAAGTAGGCACTGCCCATCGTCAACATGGCGACCATCACGCCGCAGATATGAAAACGGATGCCGATGCCCAGCCCCAACAACGCCAGTCCATAGGGCAGCAGATCCAATACGAGACGCCCGGCGCGCGTGATATCCGTGCCGATCATGCGCGTGATATCCAGCGGTTGCAAATGGGCCATGAACAGCATAAGGATAATGATCAGCACCGGGGCGGTGCCGACCGTCGTCAGTCGCTTCAGCATAAGGGGCTCGTCATCATATCGGGCGTCGCCATCGCAAGCTTCACAATCATCTATCCGGATTTATATTACCACAGCTCAACGCGTCGCAGGTTGCGGCCTGGAACGGATACAACCTGCATATAGCCGAATATCTCTAAAGGATCAATTTCATGGCCGATGTCAATCAAAACCAATACGACGTTTGTGTGATCGGATGTGGACCGGGGGGGTTTGCCGCCGCCATGCGGGCCCTGGATCTGGGTAAGAATGTCTGTATCATCGAAGGGGGCGAAATCGGCGGAGCCGGCGTCATGTGGGGGGCGCTGGCTTCCAAGACCATGTGGGAGCTGTCCCGGGACTTTTCCCGGGCGGCCAAAACCGGGCGCGGCTATCGCGCTTCCGGCTTGACCATGGACTACCAGGCCATGCTGGATTCCGTCTTCCAGGCCATACGCGAGAAGCAGTACCAGATGCTTTCCCAGATCGAAACTTACGCCCCTCACCGCTACGCGGGGCCGGGCAGCGTTACGCTCAAGCGCGGATGGGCCAGCTTCGTCTCGCCGCATCGCGCAGCCGTGCGTCTGAACGACGGCGGGACGGAAGAGATCCGGGCCGATTACTTCGTGATCGCGACCGGATCGACACCACGTGCATTCCCCGGGATTACCACGGACGGCCAGCGGGTCATCGACTCGGACAGCGTCTTGAACCTCAAGGAATTCCCCAAACGGCTCTTGATCGTCGGCGCCGGCGTCATCGGCTGCGAATACGCTACGATCTTTTCCAATTTCGGTCAGAGCCAGGTCTACCTGTTGGACTACGCCGAGCGCATCATCCCTTACGAGGACGATGACGTCAGCGACTTCATCAGCGCCAACCTCGAGGCCAATGGGGTGACGATCCTGCACTCCGCCATCCTCAGGGATATTCTTCATTTTGACGACTATCTGCAGGTGATTCTCGATTTTGACGACGGACATTCGGAAGTGCTGGAAGTCGATGCGGCCCTGATATCCATCGGCCGCCGCCCCAATTTCGATTGCCTGCAGCTCGACAAGGCCGGCATTCTTACTTCGAGCGATGGGTACCTGAGCAGCAACGAGGCCTGTTGCGTACACCGCCATATCTACGCCGCCGGCGATGTGACCCACCGTCCGGCCCTGGTCAATCTGGCGGAGATGGAGGGGCGGTTTGCGGTCAAACACATGTATGGCATCGATCAGTGGCCGCTGAACTACCGCAACATGTCCACGGTCATGTTCTTCAAACCGGCGGTCGCCGCCGTGGGGCTCAACGAGAAGGCCTGCCAGAAAAAAGGCATCGCCTACCGGGTGGCCTC
Organism: Desulfobacterales bacterium; assembly: GCA_030065275.1. Classification (GTDB taxonomy): domain Bacteria; phylum Desulfobacterota; class Desulfobacteria; order Desulfobacterales; family UBA5852; genus JABZFP01. Next base: position 1,740 of record JASJCV010000010.1, read on the forward strand.
GTACGCCAATGCGCTTCTGCCGCGGGCGATCGCGATGCGCGCCACCAAGGGGTTTCTTAAAATTCTGGTGAGCGACGACGACGACCAGAAGGTTCTGGGCATGCGCGCGGCCGGTCCCCAGGCCTCCAATACGATCATGTCCATCGCCTTTCTGATGGACCAGGACACGGGGATTCGCGACGCACTCAAGTCGGTGCACCCGCATCCCACCATGTCTGAGGGCATCCAGGACTGCCTGCGCGTGCTGCTGAACAAATCGATTTTCAAGCCGCACGCCTTCCCCAACCACATCAAGATTCGGCACTGGCATCCGCAGAAGGGCTACCACGCCTGAGCCGATGGCCGGGCCCGGAAGCGTCGCGCCCTTTCGCGCCCGGACGGTCGGGCATCAGGGGCCCTCCTCACCCGCGCGGTCGATGCGGCGGCGCTGCTGGCTGATGCGCACCACCCAGGCCGCGCTGTCCTCCAGGTAGAGGGCCGCCTGGCGGTTAAACGCCCGGGCCTGCGACCAATTGCGTTTGGTGAACCAGGCCTCGGCGAGATAGTAGTATCCGGGGCCAAACCGGGGCGCCAGCGACAAGGCCTGTTCGAAGAGACGCATGGCCGGGTCGACCCGACCTTCGGCCATCAGGCGCCGCCCCCGCTCGCAGAGCGCTGCGGCGGCCTGCTGACGCCTGAAGGCCGCATCCTCATCGGGGAGCGGTGCCGCAGGGGGAGGGGCTTCAATCCCGGACGGATCCTCGGCCGGCGCCGGCGCCCCTGGCGGCGGAATGGTCATCTTACAGGAAGCCAGCAGCAAACCGACCAGCATGAGGGACAGCCACGGGGCCACCGGTCGCTGAAAAAGGACCACCGGCCGCGACGCGTTGAAATCCTCCGACCCCGGTCCGTCGATGGCACCGCGCGCGTGGGCCTGCGCCGCACGGCCCCGCGTCCGGCCAGCGCGCAGGTCGTATGACGTCGGTCTAAGGCGCATGTCCTTCTCCCTTCAGGCGATACCACCAGCGATGCAGGGGCGACTGCGCCTTGAGGAGAACGGGGTCGTCTTCCGGCACGTTGCCGGCCTGAAACCATTCTTCCCCGGTCTGCGCGCAGTCGCCGGTCACGTCCGGGAAGCCATGGCGGATGCAGACGGGGTGCCGGACCACATCGGCCGGCGCGCTGAAGGCGGACCCGGATAGCTGGTGCGGGATGGCCCGCATCATCGCGGCCCAGATCGGCAGCGCCGCCTGGGCGCCCGCGACGTTCAGGCGGTCGCCATCATCGAATCCCACCCAGACCAGGGCCAGCAGATCGGGAGTGTAGCCCACGAACCAGGCGTCGCGATAATTGTTGGTCGTTCCCGTCTTGCCGGCCACCGGGAAATGAATCCCCCAACGGGCCAGCCCCTGCCCGGTGCCGTGCTGCACGGCGCTTTGCAGCATGACGTTGATCAGAAAAGCCTGGGCCGGCGTGGCGACCCGCCGCAAACGCATCGGGCGGTGGGTGATGAGCTTGCCGTCTTCGTCGTAGACGGCCCGCAGGCTCAATGGAAAGGGTTGCATCCCCGAGGCGGCCAAAGCGCAGTAGGCCCGGGCCAGCTCCAGCGGATGAACCTCCACGGCACCCAGCGCCAGCGAAGGATACGGCGCCAGTCGTCCGCTGAAGTCGAACTGCTGCGCCGTCGCGGCCACCTTGTCCATGCCGACCCGCATGGCCAGATCGACGGTGGCCCGGTTGATGGAGCGGGCCAGGGCCTCACGCATGCTCACCACGGGTTCATCGGCCGGCGCATAGTTGCGCGGCTGCCAGTCCTTGCCGTCGACACGGTAGGTCTGCGCCGTGTTGTCCAGGGAAGTCACCGGCGTGAACTGGTCGAGCGCGGCCAGGTAGGTGAATACCTTGAAGGTGCTGCCGGCCTGCCGCCGGGCCTGGCTGATGCGGTTGAACTGTGAATGACGGTAGTCGCGGCCGCCCACCATGGCGAGGATGGCACCGGTGGACGGTTTCATGACCACCACCGCCCCCTGGAGCTGACGGGCAGGGTCCGCGCGCCGCAAATCCGGGTGCAGGGTTTCCAGGCGTTTGAGCCCGTTCAAGAGCGCCGTCTCGGCCGCTTCCTGAACCAGGGGGTCCAGTGTGGTGTGGATCGTCAGCCCCAGAGAGGCCAGCTCTTCAGGCGCGTAGAGCGCGTTCAACTGGCCCTGCAGATAATCGATGAAATAGGGCACCCGCCGCGCCGGAAAAACCGGATTGCGGGGGTCCAGCGGCTCCGACAGGCCCCGGTCCAAGGCGGCGGCATCCAGCCACCCATTGGCGTGCATGGCCCTGAGGACCTCGTTGCGGCGGCCGCGACAACGATCGGGGTCCCGATAGGGTGAATAGATATTGGGGCTCTTGATCAATCCGGCCAGGGCCGCCGCCTCTCCCACGCTCAGCGCCTGAGGATATTTCCCGAAGTAGAAGTCGGCGGCTTCGCCGACCCCGTTGACCGAGACCGATCCGTTCTGGCCCCAGTAGATCTCGTTGAGATACATTTCCAGTATCTGATCTTTGGAGTAGCGCCACTCGATGACGAGCGCCAGCAACACTTCCCGCAGCTTGCGGCGCAACGTCCGTTCCGGCGTCAGAAAATAATTCTTGGCCAGCTGTTGGGTGATGGTGGAGCCCCCCTGACGCACGGCGAGGTGGCGCAGGTTGGTGAGGAAGGCCCGTGCGATACCACGCAAATCAAGCCCGTAGTGGTGGTAGAAACGGCTGTCTTCCGCCGCCAAGACCGCGCGCGTCAGATGGGCCGGCAGCTGATCGACCGCCACCAGCTTACGACGCTCCCGCTCGGTGCCGAAGAACAGGGCCAGCTCCTCCGGCTCGATGGTCAGGATGGGTAGGGATTTCCGCGGCGGGTCGAGAGTCTCCAGGGCCGTCACACGGGCGTCGTCAAGACGGATGCGCACCGGAAAACCCGGACGGTGTTGATCCGGAATTGCCAAATCGTGTAAATAGATGTCGATGCGGTCGCCCCGGACACGCATCTCGCCTTTTTGGCGCGGCGCATGGTCGACCGGCCGGTAATCCAGGCGATGGAGCTTGCGCAACAGGGCCGGCCGATTGAGGGCCAGGCCGGGATAAAGCAAGGTGACATCGGAATAGACCCGCGAGGGGATGCTCCAACGGCGCCCGGCAAAACGCTCCTCGACCCGGTGGTGAAGGGAGCGGCTGTAAACCGCCAGGCCGGCGGTGCCCGCCACCGCCAGAATGACCAGCCCGGTCAGAATCCGACGCCAGGTTAGGTGTTGGCTGATTGCTCGTCGCATGCGTTCGATGGCAACTCCTAAGGTGGCGGGGTATTCGCCCCGTCCGCCGTGGCTCTCGTGGGTCAACGGGAAACGACACGGATAAACGCCCTGCTGCGTGTCCGCCCCGAAAGGGTCGGTCCGGTTCCAGGCCAGGGCCGCGGCGCATCTTCAACCGGTGCGTCGGCAGACGGCGTCGACGCGTGGAAGGCGCCGAAAACTTCGGCCGGCACCGCTTGATGTCATTCGCGGCCGGACACTACTTAACCTTTACCCGACGGCATTGCAACTTGACGTGCCGATCCTCCGGAGCCAACGGCCTCCGCGGCGAAAAAGCGAGTACGCACATGATCCCGACTGTCCCCGAAAACCGTCGTGCCATCTGGGGCTGGGCGCTCTACGACTGGGCCAACTCGGCTTTCGCCACCACCGTGATGGCCGGCTTCTTCCCCATCTTTTTCAAACAGTTCTGGAGCCACGGGGCCGATATCAATCTCAGCACCGCGCGCCTGGGGCTGGGCAATGCCCTGGCCGGGCTGCTCGTGGCGATCGCGGCTCCCGTCCTGGGCGCCATGGCTGACCGCGGCCGCTCGCGCAAACTTTTTCTGATACGCTTCGCCCTCCTCGGCGTCGGCAGTACGGCGCTGCTCTTCTACGTGCGACAGGGTCAATGGGTGGGGGCCATCCTGGTTTATACGGCGGCCATCATCGGTTTTTCCGGCGCCAATGTATTCTACGATGCGCTTCTGCCCCATGTGGCCCGGCCGGACCAGTACGACCGCGTCTCGGCCCTTGGATTTGCGGCCGGCTACCTGGGCGGCGGGCTGCTGTTCCTGCTCAATGTGGTCATGACCCTGCGCCCCGATCTTTTCGGCCTGCCCGACAGCGCGGCGGCCGTGCGCTGGTCGTTTCTGACCGTGGCCGTCTGGTGGGGGGGATTCGGCCTGATCGCCATGCGGGGATTCAGCGAACCCGCCGGTGCGGGGGATAGGATGCGCCTGGTCGACAGCATCCGCTCCGGTTTCGGCCAGTTGGTCGCGACCCTCAAGCGGGCCCGCGAATACACGCCGGTGTTTCTCTTCCTGCTGGCCTACTGGGTCTATATCGACGGGGTGGACACCATCATCCGTATGGCCGTGGACTATGGCCTGTCTCTGGGGTTCGCCGCCACGGATCTGATTACCGCCCTGCTCATGGTGCAGTTCATCGGCTTTCCGGCGGCCCTCCTGTTCGGGCGGCTGGGACAGGCCTGGGGTGTCCCGCGCTGCCTCTACCTGGCGCTGGGAATCTATGTCGGCATCACCCTGTGGGGGACCTTCATGCAGCACCGCTGGGAGTTCTTCGGACTGGCCGCCGGGGTGGGCCTGGTCCAAGGTGGGGTCCAGGCCCTGAGCCGATCGTACTATGCCGCGCTGGTGCCGGCCGAGCGCTCGGCCGAATTCTTCGGGCTTTACAATATGATGGGCAAATTCGCCGCGATTATCGGGCCGGCCATGATGGGGGGCGTGGCGCTGGCGGCCCGCAACCTGCTTCGCGCCTACGGGCCCGCCGACATGGCCCCGAAGGCCGTTTCGCAGCTGGCCTCGCGGATCAGTATCAGCTCGGTGGTGCTGCTCTTCGTCATCGGCGGTGTCCTCTTCTACCTGGCCAATCGATCCAACCGCCAAGCAGGCGGCTGAAAGCGGTCAACATGGCGCTGAATCGCCTGCGGGCGGTCTGAAAAGAGCCAGTCGACCCCGCGGTTGAGTTCACGGAACAGACATCCCCGGGAATTCACGAAGCCGGTCCCGACCGAACGCCCCTGGCGGCGCAGGACCAATATCCGACGACGGCCGATGAGGGCGTAATGACCGGTGAGCCCCGCCAAGCCGGCGTCCGCCATCGCCCGGAATGCCGCACCGACGTTCAGCCGGGCGATCGGCAGACAGGCATGGCGCGGCACGGCCTCGATCGCGGACAGAAAACTCAAAGACAAGCTCATGAGGTGGAAGTCGACACCGGGCGTCAGGGAGGCGAGGTCGGTGGCCAGCGAACGATTGACCGCCGCAATGGAAATGCCGGCGGTTTTTTTGATTTCGATCATCAAATGCCGTTTCCGGCCGTAGCGCCGGACCACCGTCGCCAGCGTGGGAATCAAGGGGTAGACCCGCTGCAGTTCATGGATGTCCAGGGTGTCGATCGGACGGTCACGGCCGAACAACCGCCGGCCGTCGGGATCGTGGTGGATTACAGCGACCCCGTCGCGGGTCCAGCGCACATCGCACTCGATCCCCCAGACCCCGTTGTCCACAACCGCATCGAAAGCGGCCAGGGTGTTCTCGAAAACGTCCGTGTTGTCATAAATGCCCCGATGGGCCACGATGCGGGCATCTCGCACGATTTCCGGCTGTGGCGCCCGGCGGTAGCGAGCAACAAGGGCATCGGCCCCGCGCATGAGACCGTTCTCGAGCCGATTAAACATGCCGGAGCGTCTCGATCAGGCAGGCTGGGTACCCGGCGGGCAGCCGATTACGCTCCGTTGCCGTCTCAGGAGGCATCGCGCGCACGACTCGCATTGGTATCCCCCGGTGGACGGCCGACCCGGCGGCGCCAGACGGCCGCGGGCACGGGGTCACCCCCCCGCCGCGTGCGACCAGCCGGAATCCGGCACCACCAGGGTCCAATGGGCGATGGCTCAATTGACCACCAACACCGACGCTTCTTTGGCCAGTTGGATCACCTTCTGGGAGGTGCTGCCCATGAAAAACTCGCGGATTCCGGTCAGCCCGCGTTTTCCCAAGACGATCAGGCTCTGGGTCTGCTCGGCCTCGCGGACGATATCCTGAGCCACGCCTTTTTGCTTCGATTCGATCTTGACCTGGACCCGCTCACCGTCCCAGCCGGCCCCCACAAGCATTTCCTTGGCCCGGGCACAGGCCTCTTTGACCAGACCGCGTTTTTTGTCCTCGAGCTGGCAGAAGGCGGATTGCTGCGACCGGAATAACGGCGTCAGCTCGGGGCTGTTCATGTCGCACAGGCCGGCGGTGTCCGCCAAAACGCTGAAAAGGGTGACTCCCGCCTCAGGACGAAAATGCGTCGAAACGTAGGTCACGGCCCGCATGGCATTCTCCGAATCATCCATGGCAATCAGAATTTTCTCCCCCATCAGGATCTCCTTTCCGTAAAAGTGTGCGCAAAATGACAACAGCACCTACTCCATAATTATGCGAGCGATCCAGAATCTGGCAAGTTGTTCAGCGCCCGGGCGTGTGTACATGAGGTCCATGTCCGCTGGGCTGTGCCGACGGATAATGTCGCTCTTCAGTCGTGCGGGGCGGGTGAATCGGGCCCCGATTCCATCACGGCCCCACTTTCGCGGGCCGCACGGCTGCGGCGCGCCGCTCCGGGCGGCGGCGTCATCACCTGGAAACCGGGCCGATCCTGTCGATAGAACAGCAGCACCCGGTCGGGTTGCTGCGCGTAGAGCGCCCGCGACAACTGCGCCGGACTGGCCGTGGTCGTCTCGACCCACAGGGAGGGTCGACCGAAGCGGTGCAGAAATTCGCTGATCGCGGCAGCGCAGAAGAAACCCGGCGTCTCGGTGTCGAAATCGATGGCCGGATCGGGTTCGATCCCGGCGCCGGCCAGGAGCACGCGGTGCATGCGCTGCGCCTCCGCGCCGGGAAGATCCCACTCGAAGATTTCGGTCAGGGCGTCATTGTTATACCACCGGAAGGGCATGTAAGTGTGAAGGTCGGGCGCCCCGTCGACAATGAGGTCGCGCGTGCGCGTGCGCTTCGGTGCTTCGAGACCGTATCCGCCCCCCGGATCCCAGAAGATCACCGGCCGATCGGGCGCGACCAGGCGCAGCGCGGTATGGTTGGGCCACAGGTCGAAGTAACCGATGATGATCTGCAACCGGGGGGACTCGACGGTGACGACCAGGCTCGCGGCGGGCGCGGGATGTCGGGGCCATTCGACCGGCATGTAAGGGGAGGGACGGTGAAAGCACCCGGTCGCGGTCAGTACGAGCAGCCCAAGGGTGCAGGCCGTCAGTCTCGAGGGCAAAATCATACTCCTTCAGATGGGGATGATCACCAAGGGGACGAATCCGGCATGCAGGCGGCCCGGCGCCGTCAGCCGCCGACACCGCCGGCCGCCGGAAACATCCGTTAAAAAATGGTGTCGCGGAGTTCTATTCTTCGCCCCCGGCGGCAACCCCCTTACTGAAATCGACGGGCACGTTGGCCGGCCGCTGGCCCAGCTCGCGGTCCAGCATCATCAGACCCTGGGGATTGCCGTCGATAAGACGCAGCTGATCGATGATTTCATTGTCGTTCTCTTCTTCCTCGACCTGCTCGGTAACGTACCACTGCAGAAAAATGCGCGTGGCATGGTCTTTCTCCTCGATGGCCAGGTCCATCAGATGGTTGATGGACTGGGTCACCGTCTGCTCGTGGGCCAGCGTCTTGGTGAACATGTCGAGGGCGGAATCGAATTCGGCCGGCGGCTGCGCGATCGGCAGAAGCGTGACCTGCCCGCCCTGGCTGTGGATATATTCGTAGAGTTTCATGGCGTGAAACATCTCCTCATGATACTGCACCATGAACCAGCTGGCGAATCCCTTGAGGCCCATGCCGTTGCTGTGGGAAGACATGGACATGTAAAGAAAAGCCGAATACATTTCCTTGTTGATCTGCTCGTTGAGGGCGGCATTCATCTTGTCGCTGATCATTTGAAAAGATCTCCTTTCAAACCTGTTGCGCCGTCGGCGTGGTTCACATCAATTTTAAGGTTGAACACTGTCTGCGCCTCTACGATTACCATCAAGCGCCGGGGCGTCAATCGGCGGCGCCGCTTCCCATTCACGACCGGGTCGACTTCACCGGCCGGCGGGAGACGACGGCGGCCCGGATCGCCTGGGGCGCTTCCCGTGCTCCCGCCATGGATGCTTCTCAGATGATGCGCGGTTCCGTTTCGAGGTCGATGCCGAAGCGCGACTTGACGCTGGCGGCGATATCCCGGGCCAGCGCCAGAATCTCCTCTCCCCGGGCACCACCGTAGTTGACCAGAATCAGCGCCTGGCGGGGGTAGACCCCACAGGCCCCCACTCGCCGGCCCTTCCAGCCGCACTGTTCGATCAGCCAACCGGCCGCCAGTTTGACGGGCCCATCGGGCTCCGAGAAATGGGGCATGTCGCCATGTCCGGCGACGAGTGCTGCAAACTGGTCGGGCGCCACCAGCGGGTTCTTGAAGAAGCTGCCGGCGTTGCCCAACTCGTCCGGGTCGGGCAGCTTGCTTCGCCGGATGTGCCGAATGACATCGCTGAGCATTTCCGCATCCAGATCGGCAGGATCGAGCCCTTCGATCGCGCGCGCCACATCGGCATAGCGGGTTACCAGGCGAGCGGTCTTGGACAGCCGAAAGGTCACGGCGGTGATGAAATATCGGTCGCGGGGCGGTTGCTTGAAAATGCTGGTGCGGTAGCCCAAAGCGCATTCGGAGGCCTGGTAGCAGCGCGGCGCCCCGCTGGTCAGGTCGATCGTCTCCACCGCTTCCAGACAATCGCCGACCTCCACTCCGTAAGCACCGATGTTCTGGATCGGGCTGGCGCCCACGGCACCCGGTATCGAGGCCAGATTTTCCAGGCCGTAAAGCCGGTGGCGCAGGGTCCAGCGCACAAAGCCGTCCCAGTCCTCACCGGCCCCCACCCGCACCCAGGCATGGTCATGGTCCTCCCGGACAACCCGGATGCCGCGGATCTCGTTCTTGATCACCAAACCATCAAAATCGCGGGTGAAGAGAATGTTGCTCCCCCCCCCCAGGATCAGACGCGATCGATCACCGGCCCCATCGAGCACCGCGCGCAAATCGTCGCGGCCGGCAACAGGGGCAAAGTAATTGGCCACCGCGGCGACGGCAAAAGTATTGTAAGGCGTCAGATCGATGTGGCGTTGAATGGGCATGGCCGTCATGTCCCCCGGCTCTGCCCGGAGCGGCTGCGGTCGTCCGAAAATCGCCGCCGGCGCAGCAGGTCGGCTTCGGCGTGACGATCCAGGGCTTCAAGGCAGGCAATGGACATGTCGGTCACCTCGGGTGTCGGTGCCATCTGCTGCAAGTCTTCGAGCGCCTGGGCAAAATCGCCCTGATTCATGCGGCTGACGGCCCGGCAGGTCTTAAGCGGGGCGTTGTCCGGATGGTGGGCGAGCCCCTCCCGGGCCAGTGCGATGGCCTGCTCGAAACGTCCACCCTGCTGTGCCAGCAGGGCCAGGCCGAGAAACGCCCGGGGATCGGGGTGGTAGGTGAGGGCCCGTTCGTAAAGACCACGGGCCAGGTCCTGCTTTCCCGGTATGGCCGGTATGCGGGCGAAATCCCCCTGTTGAAAGGTGAGACCCAGCCGCGAGAGGAAATCGGCGTGCCGCGGTTGGAATTCCGGCGCGTCCACCAGTTCGATCCGGTTCACGAAATCGGGCAGCTGACGGTAAAAACCCTGGCGCAGCGCCCGACCCCAGGCGAGCACCTGCTCCGGGGCCAGCTGCGGGTCGGTCTCGTGGTAAAGCAGATCTTCGATGCGCCGGCTCCAGATGTCGTCGCTGTTTCCGCTGCGCGCCAGATAGTCCTGATAGAGGGCGGTGCCCGGAAACAGCGTCAGTATATAGAAAATGGCATCGAGCGGTTTGATGACCCGGATCAGCTCCAGTGTTTCCTGAACGGTGGCGTCGCTCTCGCCGGGGCAGCCGTAAATGAAATAGGCCCGCGGGAGAATGCCGTAGCGGGTGGTCAGTGCGAAGGCGCTTTCGATGTCCCTCGTCTGAATCCGTTTGCCGAGGTAAGCGCGGATGTCGGCGTTGCCGCTCTCGACACCATAGCTAATCTGGATACAGCCGGCCCGGCGCATCCAGGCCAGCACGCGGGCGTCCACCGTGTCCACCCGTGATATGGCGGCCCATTCGATATCCAGCCGGCGCGCCAGGATTTCGCGGCAGACCGCGACGACCAGATCCTTTCGCAGCGTGAAAGTGTCGTCCGAAAAATAAAAAAAACGCACCCCCCGCTTGACCAGCCGCTCCAGGCGGTCGACGAAGCCGGTCGCCGAGTGGAAGCGCACGCGACGGTCCCAGATGGCCGGCGAGCCGCAGAAGCGGCAGGCCGACGGACAGCCACGCGTGAGGGCGACGTGCTGAAAAGCGAAATGCCGGGCCGGGTCGGGCAGACGGTCGAGTTCGGCCTCCGGGGGCGCGCAGGGGGTCGTCTGCGGTCGGCCATCGACCCGGCGGGCCAGCCCCCCGATCCGCTGAAGCCCGCGTGTGTCCGCCGTGGCCAGGCATGCCAGCAGCGCCACGATGGTCCGCTCGCCTTCACCCACCACGACAAAATCCACCTCGGGATGATGCGTCAGGAGGTGCTCCCAGAGAAAACTGGCCCCGACGCCGCCGAATACCGTGGTCATGCCGGTATCGATCGCTTTGGCCAGCCGGGCGATCTCGATCCCGCCCCAACGGTTGGCGTTCAATATCGAACACCCCACCACATCAGGCCGGAAACGTTCGATCAGCGCCCGGATGCGGTCGGTCTGCCCCTGAAATCCATAGCCGTTGAACAGCGCCACCTCGTGACCGGCATCCTTGAGCGCGGCGCCTACGGCATAGATGCCCATGGGCATGGCACGCACGTCTTCCTCGTGGATTCGCGTTTCCAGAAAAGGGGGATAGGCCAGCAGAACCCGCATGGTGGCACTTTCGTTCAAATCGTTTGCATCGCGGGGGCAAGCGCGCCCGGCAGGCCGGAAACCGGCCCCCTGCCCGGCGCGCCCGTCCGGTGGCAGTGTTCATAACACGGGCGGCGTTGGGGGCCAAACGATTCTTGAGTGGTCACGGCCCGCCAGAATTCAGAATATAATTCTGCTATTTTATATATTTTAAGAATTTTATTCTTGACTTATAAAAATATTATACTATTTTATCGGCATTCAAGGAGGTTTCAATAATGATTGACTCCATCGGCATCCAAATTCTCAAAATCCTGCAGCGCAAGGCCCGCATCCCCAATGTCGAGGTGGCCCGCCGGGTCGGGATGGCACCCTCGGCGGTACTCGAACGCATCCGCAAACTCGAGAATCAGGGGTATATCGACGGCTATGAAGTGCGCCTCAACCCTTCGCGTTTTCATCGCCAGCTGGTGGTTTTCGCCTGGGTGCGGACCACCGGAGGGCACGATGTCGGATCGGTGGGCGATCGACTTGCCGCCCTGTCCGCTGTCCAGGAAGTCCATTACGTCAGCGGAGAAGACGCTTTTTTGGTCAAAATACGGGTGGCCGACACCTGTGCGCTGGACCGGCTGCTGCGCGAGCAGATCCGGCCCGTCGAGGGCGTGCAAAGTGTCCGCACCCACATCGCCCTGAACACCGTGAAGGAAAGCGCACACATCCCCATCGAAGCCGACGACGATGGCGATGCCGCCCCTGCCTTGCGCCCATCCCCAAAACCATCCGATTAAACACTTATACTGCCGGAGGGCCTCCCGGCGCGGACAAATGGCATCGGCTTGAAGCTATGCCGCTGGCCGGGACGCCCCAGTGAAAGGAGAACCGCCATGCCCATGTCCGAAGACTTCAACCGACGCCTCGAGCCGATCCTCGCCACCGTCGCCGATCATTTCGGCACCCCCTTCCATATCTACGACGAGAAGGGCATTCGCGCGAATGCGCAAACCTTCCGGTCGCTTTTTAAGACCCCCGAGGGCTTTCGCGAGTATTTCGCCGTCAAGGCGCTGCCCAATCGGCGCATTCTGGAAATCTTGACTTCGGAAGGCCTGGGTTTCGACTGCAGTTCGATTCCGGAACTGGTGCTCGCCCGGATGGTGGGCGCGGGCGAAGAGGACATCATGTTCACCTCCAACAACACGAGCGCCGAAGAGTTCGAAGCCGCCCGGGCCGACGGGGGCAGCATCATCAATCTGGACGACATCCGCCTGATCGACAAACTCGACCCCTTCCCCGAAAGGATCTGCTTTCGCTACAACCCGGGGCCGCGCCGAACCGGCAACGCCATCATCGGCAACCCGGTCGAGGCCAAATACGGCGTCAGCCACGAGCAGATCCTGCCGGCCTACCGCCAGGCGTTTGAACGCGGGGCCCGGCGTTTCGGACTGCACACCATGGTGGCCTCCAACGAACTCGACTTCCAACATATTGCCCAGACCACCCGCATGCTCCTCGACATCGCGGTCATGATCGGCCGGGAACTTGGCATTCGCTTCGAGTTCATCAACATCGGGGGCGGTATCGGGATACCCTACCGACCCGACCAGCCGCCTTTCGACCTCGAGGCCCTGTCGCGCGACATCACCCGGAACCTCGCGCGTTTCCGCCGCCGCAACGGCTACGCCCCCAGGCTCTTCATGGAGTGCGGCCGCTGCATGACCGGCCCCCACGGCGTTCTCGTCACCCGCGTGATCAACCGCAAGGACATTTACCGCCGCTACGTCGGGGTGGACGCCTGCATGTCGGCGCTCATGCGGCCGGGAATGTATGGGGCCTACCATCACATCAGCGTACCGGGCCGCTATAACGGCACGCCCCTGCAGACCGTGGACGTGGTGGGCTCATTGTGCGAAAACAACGACAAGTTCGCGGTTCAGCGCCCGCTGCCGGTGGTGGACGAGGGCGAGCTTCTGGTGATTCACGACACAGGCGCCCATGGCCATGCCATGGGCTTCAACTACAACGGGCGTCTGCAGCCCAAGGAGCTGCTCCTGCGCACCGACGGCCAGGTTGAACTGATTCGACGGGAGCAGAGGATCGAGGACTATTTTGCCACCCTTCAGTTTGTGCCGGATGTCTTGCCGCTGGTCACGGACGCCAAGGTCGCTTGACATCAGCGCGGCAAGTCACATATAAGCGAACGTTTCAAACGGATTCCCGGCGGCCGGCCCCTGCGGCCGTCGGTCAGCGCAGATGGCCGAGGGCGATGATCAAATTACCCCGAGCATACCGCGTCCAGGGCGTTCTTTTCGATTTCGACGGCACGTTGACAAGGCCGTTTGCCATCGATTTTCAGGCGATCAAAGCCGCCATCGAATGCCCCCCGGACCAGACCATTCTGGAATTTATCGCGGCGTTGCCCGACAAAAACCGGCAGCGTCAGTGCCAGGCCACGCTCCATGGGATGGAAATGGAGGCCGCCGGCCTCTCACGCCCCCATGAAGGCGCCGAGGAATTGATGGCCTTTCTCAAAACGCTGGGACTGCCCGTCGGCATTCTGACCCGCAACAGCGCCGCGGCGGTGGAACGCGCACTGGACAATTTCGACCGGACGGGGATGAACGATTTCGACCTGATCATCACCCGCGACGATCCCGTGAGCCCCAAGCCCAGTCCCGAAGGCGTCCTGCAGGCCGCGGGACGATTCAAAATCGAACCGCACGAACTCCTGCTCGTGGGCGATTTCCATTTCGATATCCAGGCCGGCCAGAGAGCCGGGGCCCTGACCGTTCTGCTGGACAACGGGGACACCGGCCACCCGGTACCGGACCTGCACGCCGATTTCACGGTTCAATCGCTTGCGGAGGTTCAAACGATCGTCCGCTACGGCCTGCCGCTTCCGGCCGGTAAATTCCCGGCCGATCTGCTGGACGACTATTTCGAGGACCTGCCCGCAAGCGATCCCCGCCTGCTGATAACGCCCGGCATCGGCGAGGATACCGCCGCTCTGGATCTGGCCGGCAACGACACCTTGGTGATCACCTCCGATCCGATCACCTTCGTCACCGACCGCCTGGGCGAATACACCGTCGTGATCAATGCCAACGACATCGCCACCTCGGGCGCCATCCCCCAGTGGCTCATGACCACCCTGCTCTTTCCGCCGGCCAGCAGCGCGTCGGCCGTGCGCATGGTCATGCGGGACATCGCCCGAGCCTGCCGAAAATGGGGCATCACCCTTTGTGGCGGCCACACCGAGATTACCGATGCGGTCTCCCGCCCGGTGGTGATCGGCACGCTGACCGCGGCCTTGGAGCGTGAAGACCTGATCAAAAAGGATCGCATGCAGGCCGGTGATCATATCCTGCTCACCAAGGGGGTGGCCGTGGAGGGGACGGCCATCATCGCCCACGAGTTGGCCGAACGTCTCCAAACCCTCGGTGTCGGCGAGGCCTTCATTTTGAAATGCCAGGATTTTACCGAGGAGATCAGCATTCTGCCGGAAGCGGCGGCGGCCCGGCAATTTTCCGGAGTCACCGCCATGCATGACGTCACCGAGGGCGGCCTGGCCACCGCCCTGGCCGAATTGAGCATGGCCGGGGGCCAGCGGTTGAGAATCGACATGGCGGCGATACCGGTCTACCCCCAGACGGCCCGACTGTGCCGTCTGCTGGGCATCGATCCGCTGGGCCTGATCGGCTCGGGCAGCCTCCTGCTCACCTGCCATCCGGAGAGCAGTGCGGCGGTCGAGGCGGCGATTCAGCAATGCGGCGTGCCGGTGACCCGCATCGGCGAAGTCCGCGGGGCCGGCGAAGGCATCGAGGCGCGGCACTGCGGGCGCGCAGTGGACTGGCCCGTATTCACCGTGGATGAATTGACCCGCTTGTTCTGAGGGAGGCGTTCAGCCGATCGCAACGAGGTCCGGCCGGAGTTTTGGATTGAATGCGCCGGCCGTGCTGGAGGGGGTTAGTCCTTGATCAGGCCCCGGTAGAAAATTTCGAAGGCCACTTCCAGGGTTTTGCGCAGATAGTCTTTCTGTTCATCGATGATTTTCTTGCTGGCTTCCCACAAGACCACCCCGGAGAAAAGCGACCAAAATATGTCGGCCAGGGCCACCGCGTGGCGGTCCACGAACTTGCCGGCCTGGATGCCTTCGTCGAAAATGGCGGCGATGGCGCTGATCGATTTCTGAGACAGGGTCTTGATCTCGTTCATGAGTTCTTCGGAGAGGTTTTTAAGGGTCTCGCTGGACTGGAGGTGAAACATGTTGATGATGATCAGCGGGTCGAATTCGTAGACGTCGTACATGGCCGCCATCAGGGCCTTGACTTTCTCTTCCGGCCCGGAAACGTCTTCGTTGTTGACGTGCTCGACCCGGATCAAGAGATATTGCAGGATGCGCAGCGACAGCGAGGCATACAGTTCTTCCTTGTTTTTAAAGTAAAGATAGAGGGTTCCCGGGCTGAGTTCGGCTTCGTGAGCGATATCCTCCATGGTGGCCTTGTTGAACCCCTTTTCGGAAAAGACGCGTTTGGCGGCCACCATGATCTGTTGCCGCCGGCGCTCCTTTTCCCTTTCTTTACGCTCCTGAATCCCCATCGATTTATCTCCTGAACGCTATTTTTTTTTTGATGAATCATACATAAGTTAAATCCGATATTTGGTCAAGCAAAAAGCGCGACCCGAACGAATTCCGGTTAACAAATCTAAACATCTGGCATTAATAGTATTTTTTAACATCGGCAAGGCTTGGGGAGTCGAAGCGATGCGGCCACGGAAATCGTCTTGTATGGGGCCAGGAGGATCCTGGCCGCAGCGGGGTAGAACGGCGGTCCTCCCGGCGTGAAATCCGGCAAGGCCATTTTAGGCTGCGGGATGTTAACGCTTGAGGCGATGATCGGTGCCATCGGGGGCGGCGTTCTGGTGGCCCGAAGCGGCGGGCGGCAACCGCCTTCGCATGGGACGTTGCGGTCCCGATGGCGTTTGGAGACTTTTCAAACCACCCGCAGACCGCCTTTCCCATCGTGCGGTCCCACGGTCCCGATCATGGCTGCCGCCGGGACGTCGGCCCGGTGCAGGGCGTCCAGCAACGCATCAGCCTGCTCGGGGTTCACGGCCGCCAGCAGACCGCCACTGGTCTGGGGATCGTAAATGATTTCACGCTGCCATCCCGGCCAGTCGCCCTCGAAACGGATGGCGTCCGCGACCATCCGCTTGTTGTGGGCGTTGACACCGGTGGTCACGCCGCGGCGATACATATCGAGGGCATCGGCCATGATCGGCAGCCGATCCAGTTCCAGGTTCATTGTCACCCCGCCCCCCCGGGCCATTTCAAAGGCGTGCCCGGCCAGACCGAAACCGGTGACGTCGGTGGCGGCACTGACGTCAAAGGCCTGCAAGACTTCACAGGCGCTGCGATTCAGGGTGGTCAATTGATCGATGCAGGCCTCCAGGGACGCGGCGGAGACATACCCTTTTATATTGGCGTTGAACAGCACACCGCTGCCGACGGGCTTGGTGATGACCAGCCGATGCCCGGGCCGGGCCGCACGGTTTGACCAGTAGCGTTCGGGATGGACCAGGCCGTTCACCGCCAGACCGAACTTGGGTTCGTCATCTTCGATCGTGTGCCCGCCGGCCAGAACAGCACCGGCCTCGGTGATCTTGCTGAGGGCCCCGGCCACCGTCTGATGCAGGACGTTCATGGGCAGTTTGCCTGAAGGAAATGCGGCCAGATTCAGGCAGGTGATTGGCCGTCCCCCCATGGCGTAGATATCGCTCAGGGCATTGGCGGCCGCAATCTGACCGAAGGTGAAGGGATCGTCCACCGGCGGCGTAATGAAATCCGCCGTGGTCACCAGGGCCAGCTCGTCGTTGAGACGATAGATCCCGGCGTCATCGCTGGTTTCAAAACCCACCAGGAGGTTACGATCCTCGTTTTGCGGCAGATTGGCCAAGAGCTTGCCGAGCCCGACCGGGTCGATTTTGGCCGCTCAGCCGCAAGTTTTGGAGAGGCTCATCAGGGTGGGCTTCTTGAACATGGCTTTGATCATTGTCCTTGCTCGTTATCCGGATGGGTGCATTTCCACATACAGCACGGGCATCAACTGCCGGTCCGCCGCCAGGTCCCGGCCATAATTTTGAGACCGGCCGCGGAGTTGGAATCCCGGCGCACCAGATAGGCGCGGTCAGCCCGGTGGCGCAATTCGGGACGGGCTTCCAGCAGAATATGAGCGGCGATCCGGGCGGTTTCGCCACTGATGCGCGCGCAGTGCTTTTGATGCGCGCGACTGCCGAATGCGAATTCCTTGGTCAGCACACGACAGCAGTTTGATGGGTAGACCGATCGGAAGGTCTGCATAAGGGCCTCGACCGCCGACTTGACCGGCCGCCCGCGTCCCAGGCCGGGCCCGTTTCGCCCCAGATACAAGCCCAGGGCCATGACGGCCCCGGCGAGGGCGCCGCATAAACAGCCGTTGCCGGCCAAACCCTCCGGGAAACCGGACGCCAAGCGCACCGCCAGGTCATCGGGAAGCCCTCCCCTGAACCCGCGGTTGAGAACGCTGAAGACGGCTTCGGCGCACTCCAGTTGGCGGGAGGCGAACAGGTTCTCGACCCGGCTCTGGATCAACGTTTCCATTTTATGATTCGACTCCTCCAACGACCGGCTCCCTTTCATCAGCGCCCCTTGCGACAGGCCAGGCCGCCCGGTGCTTTTCGGCGTCGGCCGGTTCGGGTGTTGGCGGTGCAATCCGCCGTGGGCCCGGCTTGTCATCCCGATGCATCAGGGCGCGCCCTTTTCCACCGGCAAACCGGCCCCCTTCCAGGCAAATATGCCGCCCGGATGCCGATAGACGTTTTTATATCCCAGTTTTACAGCCCAGGCCGCCCCGTTGTGGCTGCGCGTACATTTGACAAACCCACAGTATACCACGACCGTCCGGTTCTTGTCGGCGCCCAGCAGGGCCTCGTAGTCCGCCGGGCTGCGGCCGTCGGTTTCCGTGGCATCCCAGGTGGCCATGTCCGCGATGGGAAAGAGGAACTGGACGGCCCCAGGCACATGATTCTTTTTAAAGCTGGCTTCCAGCGGCATCGTGTCCACGATGACCATATCCCTGCCGGCATCGATCCACTGCTTGAGTTCCAGCGTACCGACCACGTCGTAACCGCCGCTTCGGATCTCGCGCACGAGCTTGATCGCCCCGGCCTCCTTTTCGACCTCCTTTTCAAATCGGTCCTTGGCCGAAGCCGGCCCGCAAAAGCCAAGCACGAGTAAACCGATGGCGACACCCGCCAGCGGCCCGAAGAGTCTTTTCATCATACCACCTCCTCAAGGTAATTCGGCAGTCAATCCTGCCAAGGGGTTAAAATGAGCGGTTTCGAACGAGTGACAGGAGCCCGTTCGGCCGCAGGCGCCGTCGACGGCGCCAGCCGTACAGCCACATCACGAGAGCCATCAAGACCAGATTGCGGTACAGCGCGGCATCGAGCCCGCTGAACGCACGGGCCTCGATGTCCTGGGGTCCGAAACAGCCGCAATCGACAGCCAGCCCCGATTTAAGACCGATGCCCAGGATAGCGATGAAAAGCGCCAGCAGTCCGGCGATGACCGCCAGGCTGCCGCGGATGTCGAAAAACAGACCGAGCCCGGCGGCGATTTCAAGCGCCGGCAGCACGCGGGCCACGGCCCCCAGGAGGTTTTCGGGCACGATCCCGAAAGCGTCGATCAACACGGCAAACGCTTCCGGATCCATAAGTTTGCGGCCGCCGGCGTAAATGAACAGCGCACCGAGCACCCAACGTGCGAGCGCATAGCTGAAATCCCGGTATCGCATCCTCCCCCTGCATGACTTTGGTCCGGAATACCCCGCTCGGCGACCTGGCATCCCGGAAAGTCTTTATGGTTTGGTCCACGGCCAACGCCCGCCAAAGCTTGAAACGGAAAATGCCACAAGCCGGTTGCACGCGGTGCAGGCCATTATCCGCGAGGCTTGTGTAAATTAGATAAATTTCAAATCAAAAGCCAATCGTTTGCTTTGATATCATCAATAAGTAATTATAGATATTCCCAATAATAACAGGCCGGCACACCAGGGCCTCGTCGATCAAGTTTTGTGACCATTGTTCAATATCTTGACTGTAAATCATATCCGTAGCCATCCCGGGCAAGAGGGGCATTTACGAAGGCGGGTGATTTTAGTATGGTGTCAGGCACGGTCGAGCATGCTTTGGTTTTTTCTCGTCGTCCGGAGACAATGGACGAGGGTTTCACGGTCGCGCTTCAATAACCGCGAGCTGCGATTATCAACCGAAAGGACGCACCCCATGGGCGCAAGCAAACCATTTTTATCATCCCGAGAATTCGCCGAGCAGTCCGGTCTTCCCGTCTCCAAGGTGACCAAACTCCTGCGGGACGGCAGCCTCAAGGGACAGAAGCAAGGCCGCCAATGGATAATCCCCGCCGATGAACTGGACCGTCTTGCAGCCCCTCTCCCGGAGGCGCCCTCCCCCGCCGCCGCTCAACCCACGCCGGCCGCGCGTCGAACCAGAGGCTACAGTGTCGCCGAATTCAGCGCCATGACCTATTTGACCGAATCCGGTGTCCTGGACTGGCTCAAGAAAGGGCGCTTGAAGGGGACCCAAAGCGAAAACGGCGACTGGCGCGTCGACGCGGCCAACCTCGACACTCCCCATATGAAGCACCTCGTGCGCTAGAGGCGCTCGGCCCCGACCATGGTTGAGATGCGCATCCCGCCCGAGCGCCGGAAATGGATCCGCCGGCAAGCACTAGAAAGGTTCCAACGCTATGTGGCCATCGACACGCGCTCCGATCCCCAAAGCGGCCGGCACCCGTCGACGGACGGACAGGGGGAGCTCGCCCGCCGCCTGCAGGCCGAATTGGCGGCCATGCACGGCCTCGAGGTCACTCTCGACGACTACGGCTACCTGTACATCGCGCGATCAGGACGCAAGGCCGTCGGCAAGACCGCAATCACCTTCTGCGCGCATCTGGACACCTCACCTTCCGTGAGCGGCCGCGGGGTCAAGCCGGTCATCCATCGCAACTACGACGGCGAAGCGCTGCATTTTGCGGACGACCCGTCACTTCTGCTCACGCCGGAAGATTCACCTGAATTGTTGCAGCATATCGGTGAGGATATCGTGACCGCCTCCGGCCGCACCCTTCTGGGGGCCGATGACAAGGCCGGCCTGGCGGCCATTATGACCGCCCTTGAATTCCTTCACGTCGAGACGGACTGGCCGCATCCCGAACTGCGCATCGTTTTCACGCCGGACGAGGAAATCGGGGAGGGCGCCGATCATGTGCGCCCGGAGCGCATGGGGCAGGTGGGCTACACCATCGACGGGGGCGCTCTGGGGGAATTAGAAGCCGAGTGCTTTCACGCGCTCCGGGCTGAAATCACCTTCAGCGGTCTGAACGTGCACCCTGGATATGCCAAGAACCGTATGATCAACGCGGCCGCCATCGCGGCGCGGTTCGCCGCGGCGCTGCCCGCCCACGAAACCCCGGAAAACACCGCTGGACGCGAAGGGTTCCATCACCTCACGGCTATCGGCGGAAACGAAAGCAAGGCCCGCCTGGAATTGATCCTGCGCGATTTTGACGCGGCCGGCAACGCGCGTCGCGTGGCGGTTCTCGAACAGCTGTGCGCGACCTATCGGGCGCTTTATCCGGGCGTGATCATCGATCTCGCGGTGGAGGAACAATACCGTAATATGAAGGAGGTCCTGGAGCGGCACCCCGACGTTCTGGCCGTGGCGCGGCAGGCCTTTGATGCCGCCGGCGTCGCGGTCGTCGACAAGGCCATCCGGGGCGGCACCGACGGTGCCCGCTTCTGCTTCATGGGTATTCCAACCCCCAATATCTTTGCCGGCGGTCTTCTTTTTCACAGCCGCAAGGAATGGATCCCGGTGCGAGCGCTGCAAAAAAGTACCGAGGTCATCTTGCAGTTGTGCCGGCTGTGGGCCCAGAGCCCGCCTCGGGCAGCCATCATCGCGGACGCCGATGAAGCCCGGAGCTGAGGAACGCGGCGGCCGGGAAGCGCTGGCCATTCCCAACATTCGGCGTTTCATCGCCTTTCGTGTGTGCTTCAACGCCCGTTTTTACTATCCCGTATTTGCCATTCTCTTTCTGGATTTCGGACTCAGCCTGGAGCAGTTTGCCCTCCTGAACGCTGTCTGGGCCGTTGCCATCGTGTTGCTCGAAGTTCCCTCGGGCGCCCTGGCGGATATCATCGGCCGACGACGCCTGCTGATCGGCGCCGCCTGGTTGATGGTGGCTGAGATGGCCCTTTTATGCCTGGCGCCACGGGGAAATCCGACCCTCCTGTTTTTCTTCTTTCTGGGCAACCGCATCCTGAGCGGAGCGGCCGAAGCCGCCGCCAGCGGGGCGGACGAAGCCCTGGCCTACGACACCCTCATACACGCCGGCCGGCCGGAAGCTTGGGGACTGGTGCTCGAGCGCCAGATCCGCTATCAGGCCATCGGCTTTATCGCCGCCATGACCGTTGGCGCGGCCGTCTACGACCCCGACCTGCTCAATCGCGTGCTGGCCTGGTGCGGGTCATCTCTGCGGGTCGATCAGGCACAGGCCCTGCGGTTTCCTCTCTTTCTGACCCTGATCATGGCCCTGGCGACGTTGGGACAGGCCCTGGCGATGCGGGAGCCATCGCCGCCGGCCACCATTGAAGCGACGCCTGCTGAGGGACCGACCTTGGGTGCCGCCTTTGCGCTCACCTTCCGGGCCGGGCGCTGGATTTTGCGAACACCCTTCGCCCTGACCGTGATCCTGGCCGGGCTGCTTTTCGATCACATCATCCGCCTGGTGATCACCCTCAACAGCCAGTACCTGCGCCAGATCGCTTTGCCGGAGGCGGCTTTCGGCATCATTGCCGCCGGTTTTTCACTGTTTGGCGTCTTCATTCCCCGCCTGGCTCGGGGCATGGCTGAACACCACCCGCCGGTCTTCAACTTTGGCTTGCTCGTCCTCCTCAGCGCAGCGGGCCTCTTTGGAACCGCCTGGTTCATACCCATCTGGGGCTTGATACCACTGGCGCTGCTGTACAGCGTCATGGTTTTCAACCAGTTTTTTACCAGCCACTACCTCAACCAGGTCGCCCCCTCAGCCGAGAGAGCCACCGTGCTGAGTTTCAAGGGACTCAGTTACAACATGGGCTATGGGCTGGTGGGCATCGCTTATGCCCTTGTTCTGGGCTATTGCCGCGGGATTACCGCAAACCCTACCGCCGATGTCGTGGCGCAGGTTTTTTGGCTGTCCTTCCAGGCCCTTCCATGGTATTTCCTAGCCATTGTGGTTCTGTTTTGCGGATATGCCTGCCGTCACCGCCCCGCAGGCGGTCAGATGGCAGCAAAGGAAAGCAACGACGATGAAAACGACGCGCGTTAAAATTTTTTACGACGGCGGCCATATACCCAGCGACCGTTTCGAGTCGATCATCTCCAGCCTTTCGCGCAAGATCAACGGCTGGCTGGAAGAAAACGCCGACGTCGAGATCATCAACATTCTGCAGTCGGAATCCCAAGGCGCCGAGAATGCCTGGAACCTGACGGTGACGGTCTTCTACCGTCAGTAACCAGCCTTGTCTGAACTTGCGGACGGCACGGTGCCTACCGGCGTTTTTTCCGGACGATCGATACCGCGAGCCGATGGCCGCCGGGACCAATGCGCCGTTTCATTACCCGAACAAACGCTTTACAAGGATCTCCTGCCGGGCCCATGAATTCCTGGACCGCACCCCATGACTGGACCACCTGGCTGAGGCGCACCCTCGGCTTCAGGCCACTGGTGGTCGTGCTGATCATTGGCCTGGTGGGCGTTTCGGAATTGCGCTTCGACTGGTGCGAACAGTTGATCGGCCGTTTTCTGTTGTCCACCAATGACCACCGGCCCGAGTCCGGTGCCATATGGGATAAGGGCCACAGGACCGCCACCGCTTTGCAGACCCTCAATCAGATCATTACCGACAAGCAGTCGGTTCAACGCCAGGCCCGGGAGGCCCGAAGCTTCTCGCAAATCGCCCAAACCCTGGCCGAGGGGCATGACGTCATTCTGGCGGCCTCACATTTTCAGGCGCTCTACAACGCCCTGCCGCCGGAGCGCGCCGGCGAACTGCTGTCACCTTACAGCCTCATCCGGATGCGCAGCCAAGGAAAGTGGGACCGCACCTTTTTCGAACCGGCCGAGCAGGGCTTGACCCTGTACTTTCTCAACCGGGACAACCGTGTCATGCATCAGATCCAGATTGACGCGCAGCTGCTGGAAGGCATCGAGCAGGATGAAGGCGAGCAGCGCGAAAGTCTCGAGCACCTCCCGCAGTTCAGCGGCCGAATTTACGATGCCGAGCAATTCTTCATCGGTCTCGAGGAAATGCCCGAGGACATTCAACGCCATATCATTCCCTGGCCGGAAAAGCTCCTCAAGACCCCGGGGCGCATCCAGCGGGTCGGTGTTTCCGACGAGGTGATTTCCGGACACATCGAAATCGGCCTGGAAATGGAGGATGCCCGGCGCACACGCGTCGTGCTTGTCAAGGGGCGCGACTGGGCCGTCGCCCGCCTGCGCTCGGCGCTGGAAGGCGAACGGTTTCAGAATGAATTCGAGTTTTAGCGACCGCGACCGCGGCCGGGAACAACGCATGCACACACGTGAGATAAAACCACATCCGAGGCCGAAACGCTGTTCGCATCCGGAGCCAGCCTGTCGGCTTGCGGCTTCCGGCGCCAGACGGCCGGTGCGCTCGCGCGTCGATCTTTTCGGAGGGGTGGTCGCCGCATGATCCGATGCTTGCGCACCCTTTTCTACGCCGGGCTCGCCCTGGCAGGCCTTGGCGCTGTGGCCGGCATCGTCTTCTTCTTCACGGCCGTCCGGGAACTGCCGCGGGTTCCCGAACCGCTGAGCCGCATCATCGAAACGCCCCCGACGGAGATCTTCGCCGCCAGCGGCGAGCGCCTGCTGGTTATCGGTGGACGCGAGGCCGTTCCCATCAGCCGGGTATCCCCGGAGTTTATCAACGCTGTGGTGGCCACCGAGGATCACCGCTTCTGGCGCCACCACGGGATCAACAAGCTGCGCATCGTCAAAGCCCTGGGCATCACGCTTTTCGTCCCCGACAAGATCCAGGGGGCCTCCACCATCACCCAACAACTCGCCAAAAATTTGTTTTTTTCCTTCAAACGCAGCTATATGCGCAAATTCCGCGAATTGCTGGTGGCCCTGCAGATCGAAGCCCAATTCGGCAAGGAGGAGATTCTGGAGGCCTATATCAACCAGATCGCTTTCAATGCGCGCTCCCACGGCATCGAGCAGGCGACCCGCACCTTTTTCGGCAAAACCGCTTCCGAACTGAACCTGGCCGAGGCCGCCCTCCTGGCCGGACTGCCCAAGTCACCGACGCGCTATAACCCTTACCGGCACTGGGAACGGGCCAAAAAACGTCAGAAGGTCGTCCTCGGGCGCATGGTGGCTGCGGGCTACATATCGCGTGCCCAGGCGAACGCCGCCTTCCTGACCCCCATCCATCTGGTGGCGCCCCGCGAGCGCGCGGATACGGGCAGTTATTTTCTGGATATGGTCATCCGTGACCTCGAAACCACCTACGGGACCGACATCACCCATCACGGCGGCTTGAAGGTCTACACGACCCTCGACCCCCGCCTGCAACTCTACGCCACCGAGGCGATCCAGCGCGGGCTCGAGGACCTGGACGGCCAACTGCAACTCCCGGCCGCTACAGAGGCGGAAGTCGAGAAACCCCAGGGTGCCCTGGCGGCCATCGACACCAAGTCCGGGGCGCTGCGCGCTCTCGTGGGGGGCCGCGCCTATCACCAGTCGGCCTATAATCGGGCCATCCACAACCAGCGCCAGCCGGGCTCGGGTTTCAAGCCCTTCACCTATTACGCGGCCTTTGAAAAACTCGATCTGTCCCCCGCCACGCTCATGGTGGATCAGCCCGTGATCATTCCCGTCAAGGGGTCGGCCGACTGGAAACCCCGCAACTTCAACCGCGACTTTGACGGTCCGATGGTGCTCAAAACAGCTCTGATGAAGTCGGTCAACACAGTGGCCGCCCAGCTGATCGAGCAGGTGAGCCCGGCCAGCGTCGTCGAGACGGCCCGGCGCTGCGGCATCGAAAGTCCCCTTTCACCGTTTTATTCCCTGGCCTTGGGAACATCGGGCGTGAGCCCGCTGGAAATGGCCGGGGCCTTTGCCACCTTTAGCAGCGGCGGCGTCCACCACCGGCCCTACTGGATCGCCCGCGTCGAGGACGCCCGGGGGCGAATCCTCCGCGACCACATTGTCAGCGGCCGGCGGGTGCTTGATCCGGTCAAGACGTTCCAACTGGTGGATATGATGCGGGGGGTCATCGACCACGGCTCGGGGGCGGTCGTTAGGCGGCTGGGATTCGACCGCCCGGCGGCGGGCAAAACCGGTACGACCAACAACCACCACGATGCCTGGTTCACCGGCTTCACCCCCACCCTGAGCGCTTCGGTGTGGGTGGGCTTCGACAGGGCCCACGCGCTTCGAGACACGCAAGGGGCCGGCATCACCGGCGGCCGCGGGGCGGCCCCCATCTGGACCGCATTCATGCACAAAGCCATGGAGGGCGAGCCGACGCGCAATTTTACGGTGCCGGCCGGCATTCATTTCGAAGCCATCGATCCTCAAACCGGAAGGCGGCCGGACGTGCTGACGCGGGCGACTTTGCAGGTTGCGCTGACCGCCGGCCAGACACCCGACGGCGCCATGGCCCGCGGTCAAACCGGACCACTGACGATCCCTCCGGCCGCCGGTCGGCGCAATGACCCGGGCGAACCGCCTGTTTCGGGGATTGTCGAAGAAGATCTGCCGCTGGACGAATGAAATAACGACGCGATGATTCCTTTTCTCAAAAATTGGGTTTTTCGTATCTGGGGAGCCGGAATGCTGGCCTTCGTGTCGAGCCTCTGGCTGCTGACCCAAACCGGTGCGGCCTTCGCCCTCGACGCCGCTTTGCCGGTATTCGGCGTTCTCTTCGGCCTGGCGTTCGTCGGCCTGGGGTGGCTGAGCGACCGTGTTGTCCGCACCCAGTTCGCGCCCCTGATCCAGGAGGCCGAGATCCTGGAACGCGGCGGGATGGCGGCAGAGGCTGAGCAAGCCTTCGACAGGGCCCTGACCCTGCTGGACAGCCTCCTGGTCTCGCCGCGGCGGCGTCGGCATTATCTCCGTGTGCTGGGCGAAAGGATGGCGCGCTTCTACACCGCCCGAGCGGAAAAAAACAACCGGGCCTATATGTGGATTGAACGCTACCTGAAAGCCAACCCCGCGGACGGCGCCATCGCCGCCGCGTGGCTCAAAGACATGGAGGGCCGGACCCGATGGGGCCAGGCCCGCCAGGACCTGGCCGCCCGTATCGGAGAAGCCTGCCGGGACGACCGGCCGACCCAAGCGACCCTGGCGCGGATTTACATCCGCACCGGCCGAACGGATTTTCCGGCCCTGCAGACTTATCAACAAGTGCTATCCGCCCCCGAGGACGCTGACGATGCGTTGATCGCCGATATGGCCGAACTGTTCACGAGGGAGGGGCGCGCCGATGAACTGGCCTTGCAAACCTACGTCCGGGCCGCCCGCCAAGGCGCCCTCACGCCGGATCTGCGATGCGGCCTCGCGGCCTGCCTCCGATGGACGCGGGGCGCCGAGCGCCATCGCGCCCGCCTTGCGCAGGCCCGCCGCATCGTCGGCCCGATCGAAGCGCAAGAGCTCGAGCGGATGTCTTCCGGCTTTGTCCCGCCCACGGGGAGCTTCGATCCGGCGGTGGGGACCGATCGACCGGCGGTCCGCCTGCGCTCAGGGATTGCCCGGGTCCTTGAGCGTTGCCGCACCATCGGCCGCAGACTCGCCCAAGGCACCCGAAAGGTCGCCGTCGGGGTAAAAACGCCCTACTGGCGCAGACTGGGCCAAACCGCCCTGATCGGCGGCCTGGTCATTTCCGCCGTGGCGTTGATCTTCAGCACGGCCGGCCATCTGGTCAAATCGCCGCCGCCGGCACCCGCGTCGAATGAAATCGTCAAGGAGGCGCCCGCCCCCTACACCCTGCAGGTGGCCGCCTACCTGAAGCCCGAACACGCCGAGCGCTTCATCAAAATCCTGAAAACCCGCGGACAGGACGCCTACCGGATTGAAGTACCGCGCCAGCAGAAAACCTGGTATCAGGTGCGCCTCGGCCGGTTCCGTACCAAGGAGGCGGCCCGTTCCCATGGCCACCGGTTGAAAGCTGAAGGCATTATTGATGATTTCTATGTGGCCAATTATCAGATGCTGCAGTTTGACAATCGTTAGCTGGTAAATTATTTTTCACACTTGTACGTGTTTTAAAAACCGTCCGGCCGGGTAGTTTGGTGCCGGTGGCG
>JASJCV010000266.1 GCA_030065275.1 Desulfobacterales bacterium
ACTGTATAGACAACCAGGTAATTGGTGCCGTCGAAGGCAACCGCTGGACGGGCACCCCATGGTGCAATGACAAACTCTTTTATAACTTGTCCTCCCGACGAAAGCAGGACACCGATCAGTCCCTTTAGAGAATCATCCCAACGACGGGTCACCACCAAAAATTTGGTTCCGTCAGATGCAATGCCTGTACGAGGCGTAGAGTCATGGAAAGAGCATTGGGCCACCTCGCCGGCGATGGTAAATATTTTGGAGGAGTTCTTTGCAGCGTAAATGTCTGGTGGCACTTTATTCTCTTTTACCAATTTCCCCGAACATGTCATGGATGCGAAGCATTCGGCAAATGGGTATTTCAACTTGGCCAATCCAACCACATTAAGTATTTTGCCGCTTTTCAGTTCCCCCTCTTTTGCCTTTCCCTTCAGTCGCACCACGAAAGACAGTTCTATTTCCTCCCCGATATTATCATCGATAAAGGCAATGTTACTTGATTGAAGTAATCCATCAGCTGCCGTTCCGTCAATTCGGGTCAGTGTAAATCCACTGGGTATCCATTGATCGTCCATGCTCGCCAACATCAATGTGGCCCCATAAGTATCAACGCCATCCCAATTCCTGATATATATCCAGGCGGGCCCACCTGATTTGATTTTATACAGTGGATCTAAGCCATCGAATTCGCAAACATTCTTTAGCTTAAGTTTTATCTTGTGCCATGTACCGACCCAATCACCTCCTTCCAGCGCATTTGCGGGCGCCAACCCAATTATTACCACCATCATAATCGCCACTGAAGATACTAGAATCGCCCGTTTACATCCCATGCCCGACGCCCCTTTAGAAAAAATTTCGATGGGAGGAAGAATATCCGCTCAGTTCTATATCGTTTTTTAACGGACTACTAAATGGATCCTGGTATATAAACCTAATGGTCCCCGGCAGTTCAG
The DNA here is from genome assembly GCA_030065275.1 of Desulfobacterales bacterium. Classification (GTDB taxonomy): domain Bacteria; phylum Desulfobacterota; class Desulfobacteria; order Desulfobacterales; family UBA5852; genus JABZFP01. The sequence continues at coordinate 945 of JASJCV010000266.1, forward strand.
TGGGCCGGGGCGAAAGCCCCAACCCCGCGCCACGGAAAGCATACGAATTGTATGTTTCGTTTATTTGTGATCTCGTATCTCATCTCAACAAAAGCGCTACGGGGAGGCTGCTTTATCATCTGATCACGTTCTAGATATCTTCGACGATGGCCGTCGCAAAGCAGCGCCCCGGCCGGTATCCGGTTATAAATGCGTCGGTACATGGATTCGACGCTTAAATACGATTCTTGCTTTGGGCGTATGGTGCCCTTTCGGGCCCAAACCAACCCAGCAAAAGATATACCAAATTGTGCCGACTCGAGGAGGGAAGCGCGGTGAATGGTCAATTAAAGAGCCAATAATTCAATCAAATTTAGGATTACCGCGCTTAGGAAAGATTTTAGATGAAACATTTTCAGATTGTCAATAGGCAACCTACTTTGTGCAATTCATTTCCCAATTCAATAATTTAGGAATCTGCTATCAGACAGCCTTATGTCTCCAATGATGACAGCGTATTTCCTGCGCAACTAGAAAAATGCAAACATTGAGTTCGATTCTTGCCGGGAGCACCATTCCTTTTATGCGATTGCAGCCCTTGTTGTTATAAAATCAGGACATGGGTGGCATCAAGCGTCCGTTCGTTTAAAACCAACGGCAATGCTACGAAATGAAGCGTGTCTGGAGCAATGCAGAGATCTCAGCCGTGCAAATACGATCCAAGTCTAAAAATCGATTTGGATCAAAGTTGCCAGTCTACCAGCTCAAGCCGACAATCGTGCATTGGTTGTGTGGGCGGCGATGTAGTCATCGATCTGCCTCAAAAAAAAATTCGATTGGGTAGGCGGCGGGCACTTTGGTTTTGAGGGCTGCTATAATTGGCGTTGGTTGAGAACCTGAATGAAGGGTAGGAAATTGAGGTCATAGCCTTTTCCCTTCTCCTAAACACCTGGCCTCTATAAGGTCCATACAGAAGCGATCAATAAGCTTTGATTATAAGGCATCTCAAAAATGTTCTTTAGCCCCAAGGCTATATTGGGCGATCAAATTGAATCATCGAAATATCGGCGTATGCCGCAGGTTCGACCCACAAGCAACAATCGATCAGGCGGGAAATCCCGCTTTAGCGGGGAAACTCACGGCCGCCAAGCAGGGTGCGGACGCCGTCGTCAATATTAAATGTGCGCCCGATCGAACGACCGACTGGCGCAACGACTGCTGGAGTTCGATGCTTTGCGTGGGCACTGCCTTAAGGTTCCAGTAAGAGCTGGCCTGCCTTTTCTCCCTGCCTTGCGGCAGTCGGGTATACCCCCCCACAACCGCCGATGCATCCCGCCCGCGACCGTGTCCAAGCCTGACCCTTTCATCTTACCGGAAGTCTGCTTAGCAGGCTGTTGAAAACGATTGCGCCTGGTCATCCGGTGTTAAAATCCTCTTCCAAATGCTCCTTTATGGCCGGTCGTAGACTAAAATGGGAAATCAGGAATCAAACACATCCCAAATTAGGTTGTTTGGTGGGTATAGTGTTGGGTGTTAATTGTGTTCGCCACGAAAAAGGGCTTACAAAAAATCCGTAAGCCCTTGGTATTATTTATGGTGATCCCAGGGGGAATCGAACCCCCGTTACCGGCGTGAGAGGCCGGCGTCCTAACCGCTAGACGATGGGACCACGTATGCGTGAAATTGTCAGGCTGATTTAGCGAAAATTGTCCTGCTTGTCAAACGCAAACCTAAGGCGCCGGCGAGCGCCGTCAAGCGTTTTCGGGCTTGCGACCCCGGCGGAAGCCAAAAACCAGGTAAATCACGGCGCCCACGAAGGGAAAGCCGGCCACCAGCACCCAGACGACTTTACGGCCGGTGGAGCCGAAGTCTTTCATGAATACGTCCACCAGCGCCCAGACTGTAAATATGAAAAAAGGCACGCTGGCCACCAGCACCGTGAGCGCCATTTTGAAATCCATTGTCAGCCTTTCAATTTGTCCGCGATCGCAAGGATCGTATTGGCATAGGGTTTACTGTAGTTGTATTTCAGGATCACCCGGTAGCGCTTCTTGCGGCTGAGTTCGGGGCGCCAGCCGTGATGCTTGAGGTAGTTGCCCACGCTGGCGATGGCGTCCGCGTGGGAGTAGAGATCGACGCGACCGTCACCATCGCCGTCCACGCCCAGTCGGAGGGCATTGCTCGGCATGAACTGGCAGTAGCCCATGGCGCCGGCGTAGGAGCCCTGAAGGGCCAGGGGATCGAGGTTTTCCCGGCGCACATACTTCAAGAGCGCTTTCAACTCGCTGTAGGCCCACCGGGATTTGCGGTCGGCCTTGGCATCGAATTTCGGGCGGGAGATGCGCCGGTCGGTGGGCATGGTGGCCCAAAAAGCCTCCCGTGAGCCCTGGTCCTCCAGCGCCGCCATGGTGGCCAGCACGTTGAAGACCTTCTGCCGACCGGTAATACCGCCCAGGTTGGTTTCCACCAGCAGGATGGCGGCGATCACCTCGGGGGCCACCCTGTAGCGCGCCTGGGCGGCCGCAAGGTCGGCCGCATGGGTCTCCAGATAGCGGCGGGCCTTTTCGACCCGCCGGGGGCGCAGAAACTGATCGTAGTCCAGACGGGCCTCGCTGTGCCGGAAAAAAAGGGAGACGCCGTCGACGGCCATCTCGGTTTCAGGGCGGTCGAAAACGGCAGCAACCTGCCCGTCGTCAAAACCGTCGTCGACCAAACGCTGTTGGAGAGAAGCAAAATACGCCGGATTCTCGGCGGCACCGAGAAGCATCAGGCCGGCCAGCACGAGGACCCATCGCCTGAAGCTGCGATGGATTCGTTCCGGCCTGCTTGGCCGGTCATCCCTGCCCATCATGTTTGCGTTTGTCTTCGCCATTGGATCGATTCTGTTTAGATGGTCTTTCAATATATACCGGTCGGGACGCGCATGGTTTTGAATCCTGTCACCCCAAGGGTTGACGGCCAAGACTTAACAATAGGCTCTGACCGATTCAGCGTCTCGACCCTGCTGGTCGCCGATCGTAGCGAGAACCCAGGGATATCCACCCGAAGATTGCCGCCGCCCGGCCTGCACGTGGGGCCGGTTCATTAACGAATCCTCATTTTAACCACAACCGGGGCTCAAGTCCATGGTTTGCGGGCGACGGCGGCAAAAAAGCGCGACTATTGGCATCGACGGCGGCCTCTGCTATTTAGGGGCAGCCCCGCTGAGGCGGCCGGCAGCCGTTCGCCCGCGGCTGAAAACGTCAATGCCGAGCGAGCGTTGGCGATCACGACAATTGGAATCCGGTACGACCCCATGGCCACCAAAAAATCCCCTAAAACCGTTTTCACCTGCCAGTCCTGCGGCTATCAGACCCCGCGCTGGATGGGCAAATGCCCCGAATGCCAGGCGTGGGACAGCATGACCGAAGAACGCCCGGCCGGAAAAGGCCCGATCACGGCCCTGACCGGGAGCCAGGTGGTGGCCAAGCCCGTACCCATCGATGCGGTCACCCTGAATGCCGAAGAACGCCGCCCGACCGGCATCGCCGAATTCGACCGGGTGCTGGGCGGAGGCCTCGTAGGCGGCAGCCTTGTGCTCATCGGCGGCGACCCGGGCATCGGCAAGTCGACGCTCATGCTCCAGGCGCTCTACGGCCTTGCCTGCAGCGGTGCAAGCGTGCTTTATGTCTCGGGCGAGGAGTCCGTGCGCCAGATCAGGCTGCGCAGCCAGCGGCTGGAAACCGTGGCCCCCGACCTGCTGGTGGTCTCCGAGATCGACCTGGACCAGATCACCCAGATGGTCGAGGAGCATCGGCCGGACGTCCTCGTGGTGGATTCGATCCAGACCATGTTCAGCCCCGAGCTGACCTCGGCCCCCGGCAGCGTCAGCCAGGTGCGCGAATCCACCGTGCGCTTGATGCTGCTCGCCAAGCGCACGGGCACGCCGGTGCTGCTCGTGGGCCACGTCACCAAGGAGGGCGCCATCGCCGGTCCGCGGCTGCTGGAGCACATGGTGGACACCGTGCTCTATTTCGAGGGCGACCGCAATCATGTCTTCCGCGTGCTGCGGGCCGTCAAGAACCGCTTCGGCTCCACCAACGAAATCGGGGTTTTCGAAATGCGGGAGTCCGGCCTGATGGAGGTCGGCAACCCCTCGGCCGTCTTTCTCTCCGAGCGCCCCGCCGAGGCGGCCGGCTCGGTGGTGACGGCCAGCATGGAGGGCACCCGCCCGATCCTGGTCGAACTCCAGGCCCTGGTGAGCGGGTCGAGCTACGGCACGCCCCGCCGCACGATCCTGGGCCTGGACGCCAACCGGGTCGCCCTGCTGGTGGCGGTGATGGAGAAGAAAGTCGGGCTGCACCTCATCGGCCAGGATGTCTTCATGAACGTGGCCGGCGGCGTCAAGGTGGACGAACCGGCGGTGGACCTGGCCGTGGCCGCCGCCCTGGCCTCGAGCTTCACGGACAAGGCCGTGCCCGAAGGCACCCTGATCGTGGGCGAGGTGGGTCTCACCGGCGAAGTCCGCGCCGTGGGCCACGTGGACATCCGCGCCAGCGAGGCCTTCAAGATGGGATTTACGCGCATCATCGCCCCCCGCAGCAATCTGCGGCGCCTTGACAAACGCACCCGGGGCAAGATCATCGGCGTAAGCAGCCTCGAGGAAACGCTCGAAACCATCTTCTAACCATCCCGCCCCTTCCGCCGCGATCCGGCCCGCCCTGGTTGACGAACGCGAATAAAAAATTGTATGAAATTTCGTTTAATTGTTTACCGATAGGACGTTAGAGCTGCCCCCGCAGGGACGGTCGACGGAGAGGTGGGTCGCATGCGCTCCAGGCGCCCCAAAAACAAACGCGCGTCCAATCAGTGGGCGGATCACTACACGCGCCGGGCGCGGAAGGACAAATTCCCGGCCCGCTCGGTCTACAAGCTCCAGGAAATCCAGAAGCGGTTTCATCTCATCCGCCGGGGCGACCGGGTGCTCGACCTGGGCTGTGCCCCCGGCGCCTGGACCAAGTTCGCGGCCGGGATCGCCGGGCCGGCCGGAGCGGTCGTCGGCATCGACATCAAAAAGGTCGACCTGGACCTGCCGGGCAACGTCAGCGTGCTGCAGGGCGATGTTCTGGCGCCGGATGCGGCCGTCGCGGCGGCGCTGGCGCCGGGTTTCCGGGCCGTTCTCAGCGATATGGCCCCGGCGACCACCGGTCACCGGGACGTGGACGCGGCCCGCTCCTTGACCCTGGGCGAAGCCGCGCTCGGCATCGCACGAGCTCACCTGCTGCCCGGCGGGCATTTTGTCTGTAAAATTTTTCAGGGTCCGGATTTCGAGGCGTTCGTCCGGCAGGTCCGCAACGCTTTTTCAACCCAGCGCCTATACAAACCCCAGAGCAGCCGCAAGGCGAGCCGCGAAATCTTCGTCATCGGCAAGGGCAGGACACAGGAGGCATAGATGGCAGGACACAGCAAATGGGCCAATATCAAGCACCGCAAAGGCGCTCAGGATGCGCGGCGCGGTAAGATATTCACCAAACTGATCAAGGAGATCACCGTGGCGGCCCGCATGGGCGGCGGCGACCCCGCCTCCAACCCACGGCTGCGCCGGGCCCTGGATGCGGCCAAGGCCGAAAACATGCCCAAGGACAATATGGACCGGGCCGTCAAGAAGGGCACCGGCGAACTGGAGGGCGTCAACTACGAGGAAAGCACCTACGAGGGCTACGGCCCCGGCGGGGCGGCCGTTTTCGTGGAATCCCTCACGGACAACAAGAACCGGGCCGTCTCCGAGATCCGGCACTGTTTTTCCAAATGCGGCGGGAACCTGGGCGCGGGCGGCTGCGTGGCCTGGATGTTCGACACCAAGGGGTACCTGGTCGTGGAAAAATCGGCGGCCGACGAGGACCAACTCATGGAGGCGGCCCTCGAGGCCGGGGCCGAGGACGTACGTGAAGACGGGAGCAATTTCGAGGTCATCAGCGCGCCTGAAGACTTCGAGGCCGTCAGGGCGGCCATCGACGCGGCCGGTATCGCCCACATCGCCGCCGAGGTGACCATGCTGCCGCAGAACACCACCAGTCTTGCCGGCAAGGAGGCCCAGCAGATGATCCGCCTGATGGACATGCTCGACAACTGCGACGACGTCCAGAAAGTCTATACCAATGCCGACATTCCCGACGACATGATCGAATGACAGAGGACGCGGAGCGCAGGCTTTAGTCCCCCGTCCCGGCGCCACCGGATGCGTGTTGGGGGACAAGCGGCACGCGCGTCCACGAATTGCAGCAAGATCAAATCCGCTAACGCCATGCGTGCACTTATGGCAATCGCTGTTCACATCCGGTCGGCTTGGCTGGCCCGTGTTATTGTCGTCCTAAGCTTGGTGGTAGGCCATATGCCCCCCGACATACATGCCCGTCCCCTTGAGCGTCTCAAGCGCGACCTGCCATCCCGGGTCGGTCCGTGGACGGCCGCGGGACAGGATCGCTTTTTCG
>JASJCV010000267.1 GCA_030065275.1 Desulfobacterales bacterium
ACCTAGTGTTGGGGACTGCCATCACCCTTCGCGTTGTATGATGCTACATACCTCCTAAACAGTCGGCCGGGAAGATGCCCGCTTCCCGGCCATTTTTTTGTACTTGTTTGATGGAACCCGGCTATCATCCGCTCGTGGAGCCAATCTTTCAAGGAGGAACGATGAGCACAGCGGTTAAGATTTTCGGCAAATCGGGGTGACCCTACACCCAGAAGGCCAGGCAGGCCTATCCGGAACACGACTACTTCGACGTAAAGGCTCATCCGGAGCACATGGATGAAATGCTTACGCTCTCCCAAGGCGTCCGCAAGGTCCCTGTAATCGATGACGGCGGCGTCGTCTCGGTGGGGTACGGAGGCACGTGAGGCGTCTGACCCGCCGGCCGTGAGCCGGCAACCGTTGCCAACCAAGCCCTAACCCTATAACCTCGCCTAGGTTCGCGGCGCTGATGGTTTCACCCGTTGCCGCGGGGTCGTGGTGTGCCATTCTACCCACCGCCTTGTCGGCGGCGTGAACCTTTCCGCACCGGGCCGGTCTCTCCCCGATATTTCCGCGAAGCGCAACGCTTTTTCGATTCGCCGGCGGTCCTCCCATGTTCTGGTTCAGCGGCGCCATGCAAGGCCATCCTTCCCCGCGAGCAGCGTATTTAACGGTCAAGCGAGGGGCGTTTGTCGAACCAAGGATGGATTGTCTCGAGCTGGGCCGCCAACTGGAGCAAGGTGGTTTCATCGCCCACGGGCGCGAAAAACTGGACGCCCAGCGGCAAACCCTCCGGTGTCCAGTGCAGCGGAACGGACATGGCCGGAATCCCGGTCATGTTGGCCAGAATGGTGAAGGGCGTGAAGTTGATGCTTTCGCGGGCCAGCTTGTCGACGACACCCGAGGCCTTGAGCAGGCGTCCCGCCCGCAGCGCGTTGACCACTTTCATGGCGGCTTTTTCCAGGGGCTTGGGCTGCAGGGCGCCCACCGCCGGTGGCGGACAGGCCAGCGTCGGGGTGAGGTATAGGTCGTAGTCCTCGAAAAAGCGCCCCATGGTCCGACCCAGGTGCCCCCAGTGACGCAGGCAGCGAACGAAATCGCCGGCGGAGAATGTGCGCCCCAGAAGCCCCGCGGTCCCGGTGAGGGTTTCGACATCGGCGGCTGTGAGGCGCCGCCCAATAAGCATCTGAAGTTCTTCCAGATCCGCGGCAACCTCCCCGAAGTTCATGACGACATAGCTCCGGGCGTACGCGTCCCCGTCGATGGCGGGTTCCGCACCGACGGGTTCATGCCCCAGATTTTCGAGTATGCGTGCGGTCTCCATCACGGCGGCCTTGCAAAGCGGGTCGACTTCGCTGTCGATGGGAGAGCGGGTATTGTAGGCGACCCTGAGCTTGCGGGGCGGTTTTTCAATCGACTTCAAATAGGGTTCCACCGGCCCAGCGACGATGAACGGGGCTCCGGCGTCGGCGCCCTGGGTATGGTCGAGCATGGCCGCACAGTCGCGCACCGAGCGGGTGATGACGTGCTGGACCGTGGCCCCCTGCCAGTGTTCCCCATCGTATGGGCCATTGGGGGTGCGGCCTCGGGTGGGTTTCAAGCCAAACAGCCCGCAGCAGGCCGCAGGGATGCGAATCGAGCCACCCCCGTCGCCGCCGGATGCCAGCGGCACCATACCGGCGGCAACCGCCGCCGCCGCCCCGCCGCTTGATCCTCCGCAGATGCGGGCGGTATCCCATGGATTGCGCGTGGGGCCGAAAGCCTCCGGCTCCGTATAGGGCATCAGCCCGAATTCGGGCGTATTGGTTTTTCCTAAAATCACGACCCCGGTTTTTTTGTAGCGTTTGACCAATTCGGTGTCGTAATCGGGGACATGGTGTTTGAGCGCCCGGCAGCCGCTGGCCATGGGGACGCCGGCGTATGCGGCGATCAGGTCCTTGAGGAGAAAAGGAACGCCCTGAAAGGGGCCCGCGGGAAGCCCGCTGGCCATCGCCCGGCGGCCCAGCTCAAACATCGGATGGATAACGGCATTGATCAGCGGGTTGACCGCATCGATGCGCTCGATGGCGGCTTCAACGACCTCCGGCCCGCTCACCTCGCCGGAACGGATCAGGTCGGCCAGTCCAAGACCATCGTATTGATTGTATTCCTTGAAAGCGGGCATTATAGATTCTCCTCGAACGGGCCGTTGCCTTCTGCCCGTTTAATGGTGCCAAGCTGTCAGCCGATGCATCGTCTGATGGATGGTTCGATGCCTAAGAACGTATTTTACAACCATGGTTGGTGTGCCTGGGCAGCGTGAGGCGGCGAGAAAACGGGGCACACACGCCGGATGTCAACAGGTTCATAGGGTTAGGACCCTGCGATCCTGCCAAGAGCGGGCTCACGATGCAGCGACGGATCAAAACAACGATGTTGAATCTCACAACGCGGGTAACGCCGCCAGGAGCGCCAAGATTTTTGGAGACAGGTTCTAATGTGCGCTTTTAATTCTATCTAATCGAAATATTGTCATTTATCAAATTCGTTGCGGTCGGGCCCCGGTCCGGCTGGGGCGTCAGCCGAAAGGATCAGCGCGAATGAAAGCCATAACCCTTCACCAAGACGATCAAGGCGTGCGGCTGCTTTGGGCGGATGCACCGGACCCGGTTTGCGGGGCGGATGAAGTCCTCATGGCGGTCAAAGCCACGGCCGTCAATCGTGCGGACCTGCTCCAGGCGCAGGGTCTTTATCCTCCGCCCAGCGAGGATTCTGACATCCTGGGGTTGGAGGCGGCCGGAGAAATCGTGGCCGTGGGCACGGCGGTGGAAGCCTGGCACCCGGGGGATCGCGTCTGCGCCCTGGTGCCGGGCGGCGGCTATGCGACCCAGGTGACCGTCCCCCAGGCATGGCTGCTGCCATTACCGGACAACTGGTCCTACACCCAAGGGGCGGCCATACCGGAGGTCTGGCTGACCGCCGACACCAACCTTTTCCTCGAGGGCGGGCTGCGGAAGGACGAGACGGTACTGATCCATGCCGGTGCCAGCGGTGTGGGAACCGCCGCCATTCAACTGGCCCGCGAGATGGGTGCGCGTGTGGCGGTTACCGTCGGTTCGGACGCCAAGCGAGCGGTCTGCACCAAGTTGGGTGCCGATATCGTGATCAATTACCGCACCGAGGACTTCAGCCAAGCCCTGCCAGCCCACACAGAGGGTCGAGGCATCGATCTGGTGCTGGACTGTATCGGTGGGGCGTATCTGCCCGATCATGTCCGCCTCCTCAAACCTTACGGGCGCCTGATCAACATTGGCCTTTTGGGCGGGGGGCAGGCCACGATCGACATGGCGGCCGTGCTCATGAAAAGTCTGACCATCAAAGGAACCCGGCTGCGGGCGCGCTCGCGAGAGAATAAGGGACAGATCATACAGTCCTTCCGGGATCGTATCTGGCCGCTTCTGGTGGCGGGCAAATTACGTCCCGTTGTCGACCGCATCTTTTCGATTATGGATGCCGATGCGGCCCACGCCCATGTCAAAGCCAACCGTAACTGCGGCAAAGTGATTCTGGAGATTGCAACGTAATTCCCATAAAGGCAGCCTCGCATGCCATTTGCAGGCCGCCGGGGGGAAGGGTATCCGCCGAAAGGCGGTTGCTGGCCTGGCGCATTCGGACGGAGGGTAGAGAAAACCCTATGCGCATCTATGACCGACAGCCGATGCCGCCGCTTCTTTGGGCGCTTTGGCTGGCGTAAATTATGGCTCCCAGCGGCGAAAAATGACGGAGGCGTTGTGGCCGCCGAATCCGAAAGTGTTGCTGAGAGCGACGTCCACCTTGCGGGCCTGAGCCTGGTTGAAGGTGAAATTGATATCCGGGTCGATCTTGTCGTCGGGCGTGAAGTGGTTGATGGTGGGAGGGACCACGTTTTTCTGGATGGCCATTACGCAGGCGACGCCTTCGATGGCCCCGGCTGCTCCCAACAGGTGTCCGGTCATGGATTTGGTGCTGCTGACGTTCAGTTTCGAGGCGTGATCGCCGAACACACGGCGAATGGCCAACGCCTCGCTGATATCCCCCAAAGGGGTGGCGGTTCCGTGGGCATTGATATAATCCACCGCTTCGGGCGGGATTTCCGATTGCCGGAGGGCATTCAGCATGACTTTCTCGGCTCCGATGCCTTCGGGATGCGGCGCGGTGATGTGGTGGGCATCGGCGGACATGCCGCCGCCGATGACTTCAGCGTATATGTGCGCGCCGCGCGCAATGGCATGATCAGCCGTTTCCATCACGAGCGCTCCCGCCCCCTCGCCGATCACGAAGCCGTCGCGGTCCCGGTCGAAGGGGCGTGAGGCGTGCTCGGGGTCGTCGTTACGGCTTGAGAGGGCTTTCATCGAGGCAAACCCGCCGACACCGCTTTCGGTGATCGGGGCTTCCGACCCGCCGCTGATAATCAGATCGGAAAAGCCGAGCCGCAGATAGGCAAAGGCGTCAAGCAGCGCGTTGGTGGCCGAAGCGCAGGCCGATACGGTGGCGAAGTTGGGCCCCTGAAATCCGTAACGGATCGAAAGGTGACCGGCGGCTATATCCGCAATGAGCTTGGGCACGAAGAAAGGGTTGAAGCGGGGGCGACCATCGCTGCGGGCGTAGCGCTTGACCTCTTCCTGGAACGTATGCAGGCCGCCGATACCCGATCCCCAGATGATGCCGGCCCTGTCCGAGTCGATGCTTTTGATATCGAGCCCGGCGTTGTCGATGGCCTCGTCGCTGGCCACGAGGGCATACTGGGTGAAGGCGTCCATTTTTTTGAACTCCTTCGGATCAAAGTATTTCTCTGGCTGATAGTTCTTGATTTCGCAGGCGAACTTGGTTTTGAATTTTTCCGTGTCGAAACGGGTAATAGGCGCGGCGCCGCTGCGACCCGCGGCAAGGCTCTCCCAAAAGGTCTCGAGATTGTGGCCGATGGCCGTAAGGGCCCCCATACCGGTTATGACAACCCGTTTGGCTTCCATTGCTTACTCCGTTCCCCCTGCCCCAATGATCCTGTCGAACGCCAGTCGTGGCGACCGTTGAACCTTACAACGGCGTTGTATTACTCATCGAAATGACTAGATACAAGCATTACCCCAGTGTTCGGTTGCGGATTCATTTGCGGTCAGCCAGTTTAATTGATTATAAATTACAGATTGTTATGATAGAAAAGCCAGCCGTTGTCAATTCCTTGTGCGCAGGCTTCCGAAAACATTTACTCACCTACAGCGCGGTCGGAGAATAAAAGGGTTTCATGCAACTGTCAAGCGCTCCATCCAAGCGGGGCAACCGTGCAGCCTGTTCGTGTCGTGAGCGGCCCCGGCGCCACAGTCATGATGGATCTGAAGGGGGCCGGGTGGCCGTCAATACCGATGGCAGGTGTAGCGGTGGTTGCATTCGGGTTGGGAATCCGCTGCGACAGGGGCCGGCTTGATGGGAATCACCTTACGGTGCGCACGGCGGGCTGTCACCGCAGGGGCGGGTGATGTTGTTGCGGCGAGTTTTTCAAGAATGACATTCAGCCGGGATTGCACCTGTCGATAGGAAAAGTGGCGGCGGGCGATCTCAAAATTGCGTTGGGTCATTGCGGCCCTGCGCTCCGAGCAGGACAGCAGATGTTCGACTTCGCCGATCTGATCTTCATCGAGCAGGCCATCCATGGTCACCAAGTCAAACCCCAAGGGTTCGATATCCCGGACAAACGTTTCATACCGGTTGACGAGCACGGGTTTGCGGAAGTAAATGGCCTCCAAAAGGGCATTGCCGAATCCCTCCTGCCGACTGGGAAAGGTTACGAAGTCACAACGCGCGTAGAGCGCCCACAGTTTTTGGTATTGGCGGGCCAAATCGGGGGAGGCGCCATTCTGCGGGCCGGACTGGATTTCCAGAAACCGCAGATCGACACGGCTCTTGGCGGCATAGCGTTTTATCCAGTCGGCATAGGCCAATCCTTCGTCCCCGGCGGCGTGACTGACCACGAGCTTGCCGTTGGAGGGTTCGAGCGCCCGCATCAGATCCACGGCGTGTTCGATTCCTTTGCGCTGGATGACCCGCGTGGGCTGCAGAATGACGATGTCCTCCGGGAGGATGCCCATGGTCTTGAGCAAATCCCGCTGGCTGCCCGGGCTCAATTCGATCGACCCCTCGAAATCCATGACATTCGGAATCAGTGTGGCGGAAAGACCGCAGCGGTAAGCGAGCTGACGCTGCGCCGTCGAATTGATGACCACGTGTTCGGCCGATGGCAAGGTGGGGGGAAAAGCCGTGCGCAGAAAATCCGCAACGGCATTTTCGGCATAACGCGCGCGCTCCCAGTAAAAATCGTGATGGTGCAGAATAGACGGCAGGGCCCGTTCGGCAATGACCTCGGTAAGGGCCAGGCCCAAAGGGATATGCATCGGTATGGCCAGGGCATTTTCGACAATCAGAACGTCGATCTGAAAATGGTCTAGAAAGTGATTCAGGCGGATTTTCAAAAGCGCCCGAAGCTCGTGGATGACGGTTGTCGAACGGGGAGAACGGCGGTTGCGGTTCAGGACCCTTTCGTTGATCCACCCGTTGAGCGCTGACTGGAAATGTGCCTCAGGCACCAGCATGCTGCGTTTTAAAGGGCGGTCAAGCTCACCGGCCAACCAATATATGCGGTGACCCATGGACTCCAGGACTTCAGCCCATTTGGCGGATTCGAGGCTGACACCGTCCAGACCGGCGAATCGAGTGGACACCATTCCAATATTCAATCCCACGGCGCCTCCTTTGGTAACGCTACGGACATCGAGCAGGCCTCTGAAAAGGGCTGACAAACAATAGGGATCTATCCACCACCGACAGCAATAGTCATGCAAAGGGCCTAATAATATTTATTTTATTATAATTTCAATATTTTAACGAGTTTCTTCATTGGAGGTGGTGGCGTAAATGAGAAGCAGATTGCCCTTGTTCCGGGCGGCAGGTTTCATAGAAGGAAAATTTTTTCCTAAAGCCGTTTGGAAATTAATGACGCAGACCGGCGTCAGGCGCTCTGCGCAGGATGGATCCGGGCGAGTACCACCGTTTGGTGGTGCCGGCTGGGTTTGCGAGGGAGACCTCAGCGAGGCGGATCCATCCTGCGCAGAGCGCCTGACCCCGCCCAGCGCCATTAATTCCCAAACAGTTTTGGGAAAAAATTTTCTTTCTATGAAACCTGCCGCCCGGAACAAGGGCAATCCGCTTCCCATTTACTCCAGCAGCCCCAGTGAAAAAACTTCTTAAAATACTGAAATTATTTTAAAATAAATATTATCATGCCCTTTGCATGACTATTGCTGTCGGTGGTGGATAGATCCCTTTTGTATGTCAGCCCTTTTCAGAGGCCTGTTCGATGTCCGTAGCGTTACCAAAGGAGGCGCCGTGGGATTGAATATTGGAATGGTGTCCACTCGATTCGCCGG
>JASJCV010000268.1 GCA_030065275.1 Desulfobacterales bacterium
GCCGAGCGCGATGCGGTGATCGGCCATACGGTGGCCGATGTCATGGGGCCCGAGGCCTTTCATGCCCTGCGGCCGCACCTGGAGGCGTGTTTTCAGGGCGAATCCGTGGAATACGAAATGACCCCGGACGGTGCCGCTCAGGAAAACCGGCAGATGCTTGTGCGCTACTATCCGGTCCGCTCGTCTTCCGGCCGGGTGGACCGCGTGGTCAGTGTGATCAAGAACATCACCGCCCTAAAAAAGGCCGAGCGGGACCGTGAACGGGTTTTCAGTCTGTCGCTCGATCCCATCTGCATCGTCGGCTTCGACGGCTATTTCAAGGATCTCAATTCGGCCTGGAGCGACATTCTGGGCTGGTCCCGGGAAGAGCTGTTGAGCATCCCCTGGCTGTCCTTCGTCCATCCCGAAGACGCCGACGAGGCCCTGGCCTCGGCCCAGAAGCTCATGCAGGGGGGGATGCTGCGTGATTTCCGCAATCGCTACGTCTGCAAGGACGGCCGCATTCGCTGGTTGGAATGGAACGCCCTGCCGGCCGGGGAGGAAGGCCAGATCTACGCCGTGGCTCGGGACGTCACCGATCAGATCGCCGCCCAGGAGCGCATCCGGCTCAACGAGGAGCGCCTGGATTCGCTTCTGAAGCTCAGCCAGATGAGCGGGGTCAGCGACGAAAAAATCCGGGCTTTCGCGCTGGAGGAAATCGTCCGGCTGACCCGCAGCAAAGCCGGCTACCTGCACCTTTTCGACGAGGAGAACGGATCACTGGAGGGCGTGTCCTGGTCCGAGGGTGCACTCAAGATATGCCGGGCCGAGCCGACGCGCCATAACCCCCTGGAAAATGCCGGCGTCTGGGCCGACAGCATCCGCCTGCGCCGTCCGGTGGTCCATAACGATTTCGAGGGTCTTCCGGGTCGCAAGGGGCTGCCGGAAGGTCATTTCCCGATCAACCGCCACATGAGCGTCCCGGTACTCGATGACGGGCGCGTTGTGGCCGTGGCCGGCGTGGGCAATAAGGAGGAGGCCTACGACGAATCCGATATCAACCAGCTCTCGCTGTTCATGCAAAGCATGTGGTCGATTCTGAAGGAAAAGCGCGCCCGCCAGATTCTGCGCCAATATTCGATGGAGGACGGCCTTACAGGCCTGGCCAACCGGCGGCGGCTGGACGAGGTCCTGGAGAGTGAGTGGCACCGGGCCCGTCGTGAGCGGCAGCCGCTGGCGCTGATCATCCTGGACATCGACCATTTCAAGGCCTTCAACGACTTCTACGGCCACCAGGCCGGGGATGACTGCCTGTGCAAAGTCGCCAGCAGCCTGCGGAAGAACGTTCGCCGGGCGGGCGACCTGGTGGCCCGCTACGGGGGCGAGGAATTCCTGGCGGTGCTTCCGAACACGGACGAGCGCGGAGCTCGGGAGGTCGCCGAGGCTATGCGCCGCAGTGTGATGCACCTTAATCTGCGCCACGAAGGGTCTCCGGATACACGGCAGGTCACGGTCAGCGCCGGGGTGGCGGCGACGGTGCCGGGCGAAGGTGTTGCAGCCGGCGTTGCCGACTTGGTCACATCGGCGGACAGGGCCCTCTACCGGGCCAAGCACGGCGGACGCAATGCGGTTCAAGGGCGCGATGATCCCGTTTCGGTCGAGAGCGCCCCGCAGCGCCGCCGGGCCGCCGGGAAGGTGGTCAATGCCATCGGCCGCGCGCGGCTCTTGAATTAAATCGGCAGTTTTTACCTCCCGATCTGCGCCCCTTATGCCCTGTTTGTTTAAGCGACCGCCGTGATCAACATTATTGTCGTATGTTAAGGGCACAAATAACGCATATGAAAGGTTTGTGATTTCCGGTTTAACGGTACTTCGACCCTTGATAATGTTCAAATATTTGTTTTCCAATGAAATTTGATTTTATCTAGGTTTTTGGTGCGTTTATTGCAGTCCTCAAAGCAAACTCGATTTTGAAAGGAAACCGTCATGTATCTTTCCGATATGGAACTAATGAGTGCTTATGCCGATGACGACAGCCCCAAGGAATTGGGAACCCGGCTTAAAGACATCGAATCCTGGATCTCGGCCGGGCTGCTGACGCCGAAGGAAACGCACGAGGCCCGCCGCGTGCTGCGTCTGCTGCGCGAGCGCCGCAATGCCCGTGCGAGGCTGCACTGACCGGCCAGACGCCGATTATCCATCTGTCCCGTATAACCACCAGCGACGGTGCGAAGCACACTTTGTTCGGGCGCATCGACCGATTCCGCCCGGGCCTTCCGGATCGCTGAGAATTACGGCGTCTCCCCATTGCTGATTCATCTTCCGGCCGATCGCCGCCGACACCCTTTCTTCTCGTTCATTGCGAAAGCCCGCCCGGCACCTCCGGTACCCCCGCAGAGGTTTCGACATTCCCTTTGAAATGCGTTTATCGTGGCGCTGCAAACTGCCAACAACCAACTGATACCAATCCATTTTTATTTTGCATCGAGGAGACCGAATCCATGGCAACCTTGTTTGAGACCACCGCCATCAATGGCATGCAGATGAGAAACCGGCTGGTGCGCTCGGCCACCTGGGAGGGGATGTGCGCCGACGACGGCCGCCCCACCGACAAGCTGATGACCTGTTATCGCCAGCTGGCCCTTGGGGGCGTCGGGCTGATCGTTTCGGGATTCGCCTACGTGCGTCCAGACGGCAAGCAGATGCCAGGTAAGATGGGCATTCATGATGATACTTTCCAGGAAAGCTACGAGGCGCTGACCGCGGCGGTGCACGGGGCCGAAGGCCGGATCGCCGTTCAACTGGTCCACGCGGGGGGGCAGGCCGCCAGCGCCGTGGCCGGGCGCCAGCCTTTGGCGCCCTCCGCGGTCAAGGTGGACCAGTTTTCCGAGGCGCCGGCCGAGCTGACCCAGGACGAAATCGACGCCATCGTGGCGACCTTTGCCGCCGGTGCCCGCCGGGCCCGGGCCTGGGGATTCGATGCCGTTCAGCTTCACGGGGCCCACGGCTATCTGATCAACCAGTTTCTCTCCCCCCTCACCAACAAGCGTACGGACGCCTATGGCGGCAGTGCCGAGAACCGCTGCCGTTTCCTGCGCGAAGTCTATCAGGCTGTGAGGGCCGAAGTGGGGGATGACTTTCCGGTGATGATCAAACTCAATGCCGCGGACAATCTCGAGGGCGGTCTTGAAGTCGAGGACGCGCTTGTCGCTGCGCGGATGCTCGACACCCTGGGCATCGACGCCATCGAGGTGTCGGCCGGAACGCCCGCCTCGGGCGGCCGCAGCCCGGCCCGCACGAAGATCAACGCACCCGATAAAGAGGCCTATCACCTGACCTTGGCCGGTCGCATCAAGGCGGCCGTGCGCTGCCCGGTGATGGTGGTGGGCGGGTTCCGCTCCCTCGAGGTGGCCGCTCGGGCGGTGAGCGCGGATGGTCTGGACTACGTCGCCATGTCGCGTCCCCTGATCCGCGAACCGGCGCTTCCGGCCCGCTGGCAGGCCGGCGATCGCTCGCCGGCGCGTTGCATCTCCTGCAACGGCTGCTTCAAACCCGGTCTCGAAGAAGGCGGGATCTATTGCATCGTGGCAAAAAAGGAAGCACAGAAAGCGGCCCGGGCCAGGGAAGAAGGCGCATAACGCCGATTCCGCTGGTTATCGCGAGGCGTTACGACAAAGAAATCGGCCATTCGGCCGACCGCGCGGCCCACGGTTTTTCAAATTGTCACGGCGACGCCTGTCAATCGGGCCTACCGGCATAGGTTCCGGCGGCTTCGAGGGCCGCCACCATCGTCTCCACGCTGATTCGCGCAGGATCATAGGTCACCGTGTTGATTTCCCGAAAACCGCGAAAGCCCCGCGTCACCTTTTCGATACCGTCCAGCCCCTCCAGGGCGGATTGGCCGACATCGTATCAGTGCACGTAGAAAACGGCAGTGGATCGGGCTTCATCGCCGGCCGCGGTCGGGACGGTAAGCATCCCGGCCGCCGCCACGATAACCACCAGCGCCATGGTCAGGTTCTTCATGCCGCACGCTCCTATGGGATCGGCAGCCGTGTTATTGGAACAGCCGCCGGTAATCGCCGTAGCCTTCCGTTTCAAGCTGCTCCGCCGGTACGAACCGCAGCGCGGCTGAGTTGATGCAGTAGCGCAGGCCGGTGGGCTTCGGGCCGTCGTCGAACAGGTGGCCCAGGTGCGAGTCGGCATGCCGGCTGCGCACTTCGGTGCGTACCATGAAAAAACTGGTGTCCTTTTTCTCGACGATGTTGTCGGGCTCGAGCGGGCGCGTAAAGCTGGGCCACCCGGTGCCCGAATCGAACTTGTCGGTCGAGCTGAACAGCGGCTCGCCCGAGACCACGTCTACGTAGATACCGGCCTCGTGGTTGTCCCAGTACGCGTTGCGGAAAGGCGGTTCGGTGCCGTCCTGCTGCGTGATTTTGTACTGCATCGGGGTCAGCTTCTGCTGCAGCGTGGCATCGTCGGGTATCGTGTAGTCGCGGCTGGTTTCAGCGGCTTTCTTGGTGGGCGTGGCTTTCATACGCTTCTTCTCTCCGGTGGCTTCCATTGTCTTATCGTCATGCCAGGTATTGGCCAGGAACTGGTCCCGTCCGGATCCGGAGCGGTACCAGTCATAGCGAATGGGGTTCTTTTTGTAGTAATCCTGATGGTATTCCTCGGCCACATAAAACGGCCCCAGGGGAACGATTTCAGTCACGATCGGCCGGTCGAAGCGCCCCGAAGCCGTCAGGCGGTCCCGGGACGCCTCGGCCAGCCGGCGCTCCGCTTCGCTGGCGTAGAAGATGGCGCTGCGGTACTGGTAGCCGCGATCGACGAACTGGCCGCCGTCATCGGTGGGATCCACGCTGCGCCAGAAGATATCCAGCAGTTCGGCGTAGGAAATCCGGTCCGGGTCGTAGACCACCTTAACGGCCTCCGCGTGGCGCGTGGCGCCGGCCGCGACCTGTTTGTAGGTCGGGTTGGGCTTTTTGCCGCCGGTGTAGCCGGAAACGGCTTCGATCACTCCGTCGATCTTCTCGAAGTCGGATTCGGTGCACCAGAAGCAGCCGCCGGCAAAGACGGCTTCGGCCCGGGGGCCATCCGGCACACTGGTTTTATCGCTGGACTTGGCGTCCATGCTTTGCACCTGGTGGTGGCCGATGACGAGCACCGCCAGAACAAGAATGGTCGTAAAAAAATAACGCATGGTTGCACCTCCGGTCGTTGAAATGCGGTACACACTGGAAAAACGATAAGACCGCTGCCGCCAGACGCCATAAAAACCGTGTAAAGATTGGGTAAAGATTCAGCCCGGGGGGTTCAGGGCCGGGTGCGGGGCAGCTCCAGGCGGATCGTGAGCCGGTCGTCATGCCGGTCGGCCGCCACCCGGCCGCCGTGGGCTTCCATGAGCTCCTTGACGATGGCCAAGCCAATGCCGGCGCCGCCATGGTCACGGGAGCGGGACTTCTCCCCGCGGTAGAAGCGCTCGAAGATCAGGGGTAAATCCCGGGCCACCAGGTGGGGGGCGGTGTTGACGACGCGAATGCAGGCTCTCTCCGGCGTTGCTTCGAGCGATACCTTCACATCCCCACCCGACGGGCTGTAGCGGGCGGCATTGTCGCCCAGATTGCGCAGGATGCGGCTCATGTGGCGGCGGTCGAGCGCCAGCACCACCGGTGATTCGGGCATGTCCAAGCGGACGGTGATGGCCCGGCGCGCGAACACCGGTGCCAGGGCGGCGAAGGCTTCGCGGATCAGCGCGCCCAGGTCCAGGGGCTCCAGGGTCAGGCGGCTGCGGGCGGCGTCCGCCCGTGCCAGCTGCAGAACGTCCTCGACCAGCTGGACCAGCCGCAGGGTTTCGTCCTGCAGCAGGGCGATGGTGTCGGCCGAGGGCGGGATCACGCCGTCGTTCAGGGCTTCCAGGTAGCCCCGCATGTTGGTCAGCGGGGTGCGCAGTTCGTGGGCCACATCGATCATCAGATCGCGCCGCAGACGCTCGATGTCTTCCAGGCTTGCGGCCATGCGGTTGAACGCCCGGGCCAGCTGGCCGACCTCGTCCCCGGTCTCGGCCGGCACCCGCACGCCGAAGTTGCCGGCGGCGATTTCGCGGGTCGTCACGGTCATGCGGGATAGCGGCGCGAGCACGCGGCGCATCAAGACGAAGCTCAGCACCACGGCCAGGGCCACGGCCCCCAGACTGGCCCAGAGCAGGTAGCGGTGGACGGCGTCCACGAACATGGCATGGGCCGGCTCCGGAGAGATGCCGTACTTCTCCATCAGGGTTACGAAATAGCCCGCGGCCAGGGTGTCGATGGCCAGCCAGACGATCGCCATGGCAAAGCCGATGACCACCAGGTGGATGGCCAGCAGTTTGAGGATCAGGTAGGGCCTCATGTTCCCGGCTCCGGGTCGGCGAAACGGTAGCCCAGGCCGCGTACGGTCAGGATGTGACGCGGCCGGGCCGGGTCGGGCTCGATTTTCTGGCGCAGTTTGCCGATGTGCACGTCGACCACCCGGGCGATCACCACGGCGTCGCCGTCGGGGTAGAGATGGGTCAGCAGCTCGTCCCGGGTGAAGGTGCGCCCCGGTTTGGCCATCAGGGCCCTCAGCAGGGCATATTCGCGGGGGGTCAGGTCGACGCTCCGGCCCTGGACGGTGAGGCGGCGCCGGTCGAGGTCCAGGCATATCTGGGCCTGCGCCAGAACCCGGGCCGGTGCGGACGCCGTCGGACGGCTGCGCCGCAGAACCGCCCGGACGCGGGCCACCAGTTCCCGCGGGCTGAAGGGTTTGACCACGTAATCATCGGCCCCCAGCGTCAAACCGGCCACGCGGTCGCTTTCTTCGTCACGGGCGGTGAGCATGATCACCGGAACATCGGCGTCCTGGCGCAGGCGTCGGCAGACTTCCCAGCCGTCCATGTGGGGCAGCATCAGGTCAAGGATCACGAGGGCGGGCCGATGCTCGCCTGCCAGCGCCAGCCCCGCCCGGCCGTCGGTGGCCACCAATGGGCTGAAGCCGTCGCGCTCAAGATAGAGGGCCACCAGAGCCGCCGTGTGGCGATCGTCCTCGATGATCAATATCGTACGGGCGTCTTCGGCGCTCATCCGCGGTCGCTGTCCTCCGGATTTGGTTCCATCATCGTGTTTGGCGTTCATATGTATGTTAATGAACGGGTGGGCCGGATGCAATCGCGCGTGCGGACCCATCGTCCGGCATGTGTGGCCGCACCGTTTTACCCCGGGGCCATCGCGTCGCTTCCAGGAGGCGGCCGGCAGCAGGCGTTGTCGACCCGCCCGGACCGGTCAACGGACAGTCGGCCATTCATCCTGACCGTCCGGTCTTTCGGTTGGCGGGCCGGTGTGCTATGTTCGCGCTGCGAATCGGCGGTCTCAAGCCGGGGCCGCCGATTCGCGTCCCTCAGTTGACAACGCACGCGAA
>JASJCV010000269.1 GCA_030065275.1 Desulfobacterales bacterium
ACCGTTTTTCTTTGCTCGAATGGACACGGTTAACACGTCCGGCCGGAGAATTGAAGCCTGTTGCCGATTGGAAACGGTCGCTTGTATGGGCCTGGAGACTGCGGCGCCTCTTGCGATCGCTTTACCGTTTGCGGCCTAAATATTTTAAGCATATGATCAAACACATCGGCCGGAAACAATTCGCGGGCGTGGCCGCCCATTATCACACACAAAAGACACCATGATCGATCGACTGTTTGAACCCCTGCGCATGAACAGCCTCGATCTCAGGAACCGGATTGCCATGCCGCCATGCACCTGGGCATGGCCGTCGGCTTCGAGGTGACCGTATAGAGGGTCGGTTTCGACACGCCGCCCGGGCGCCTGGAAGGGTCGGGCGCATAAGTGTCGGCTGCGCGACGGTGAACGATATGTCCGGCCGCACGACCCCGATTCAGCCGGCGCGGGGCCGGGCGGCCATGACCATCGCCCGGCAGGAGGCCACCGTACGTTTTGAAGGAGGGGCTGGTTGCCGGTCCGTTCGATCGCGAACGTCCGCCCGGCAAAATTGCCGCATCGAGCCCCCGGGGTGGGGCCTGGTTGAACCGACCGGCAAATGCTCGGGCGGCTTATAATGCCTGCGGCGGCACGATCGGTCCGTGCGCAGCCTTGAGGGCCTCGAGCCCGCCGCGTTGGCGGTCGAGAATGGAAAACAGGCGCTTGGGGATATTTTCGTCCTTGGCATAGGCGGTTTTTTGAAGATCGATCCGAGCGAGGATGTGATCGATGTAAAGCGAAAACTGCTTGGTGTAGAGATCTTCGGGGTAGTCCTTGTCGATAATCGCGGCAAACAGGTCTCTGAGATCCCCATAGCGAGGCAGATAACCGATGGGGGTATCGATGGTGGCCACCTCCCGGTAGGCCAGCCGTTCGAGCCAGCCAAGCCAGACCTTGACGTCGCGTTTCTCGCCCAGCAGCTGCTTGCCCTCCCCACCGCGGGCTCCGTGCGTCAGGAAATAATTCAACCCGGCCATGACCGGTCGCCTGTCGTCCGCGATCGCGTCGCTGCCGAAGAAGGCGAACTGGGTCGCCATGTAGTCGCCCAGGGCACCGGGGATAAACGGCGCGTTGGCCCAGGGCGCGCGCTTGACGCCCGAAGCCCCCACCTCGGTGGCGGTGGCCGCCGAGACGATGCAGGCGCCGATGAGCACCCCTTCGTCGGTCGACTTGGCCGCCCAGACCGGGGGCATGGTGTTGCTGTCGCGGCCGCTGTAGGTGATCACCCGGGTCTGAACCCCTTTGGGGTCTTCACAGCGTTCGGAATAATTACGCAGCGCCCGGGCCGCGACGGTGCAGCGGGCATTGGGGTGTGAAATGGGCACGGGTTTGCCGTTGGCATCGGTCATGCCCGATTCCCACGCGCCCTGGAAGTTGAACCCTTCGCCGGGTTGGGGTTCACCATTGCCGGCCCAGTGGGGCACACCGTCGGCGTCAATGAGCACGTTGGACCAGATCACCTCGGTGCCCGGTTGGCGCAAAAGCTCCATCAACATGGGATCCCCGTCCCAGTTGACGTCTTCCACGATCCCGAAGATGCCGGCTTCCGGATTGATCGAGCGGACCGTGCCGTCCTCGGCGATCCACATCTGCGCCAGATCATCACCCACGAACCAGCTGCCGGCCATGGCCGTGGTGGTCTTGCCGCACCCACTCGGGGCCGCGCCGGCAAACCAAGTCACACGCCCCCCCGGCCCTTCGATCCCGGTGATAAACATGTGCTCCGCGAGTTCCACGCCAGGGTTTTCGTAGACGGCCTTGTCCACCGAAAAGCGATGGTTGCCTTTTTTGAGCAGCAGGGTGTTGCCGGCGTAGGTGCAGTTGCAGCTGTAGGTCGTCCGAAAGCGTCGGTCCATGAACACACGGGCCTGGGGCAGGTCCTCGGTCCGGTTCAGGCCTTCGCTGTGGAGATTGGCGTAGAAATGGCCGCAGCGGACCACCTCGCGATCGAAAGCCTCGAATGCGTTGCGGTAGAGGATCTCGGCGCTGTGGGAGACATAGGCCGAACTGCTGATTTCCAGGGCGGGATTGGATACCGGCGCGCCGACCGGCCCCCGCATGTAGAAACCGATCATCATGGTTTTGTCGCGCATGATGCCCGTCATCCGATGGCGGATTTCCTCCAGGGCCTCGTCACGCAGCTTTTTGAGCGCCAGGGAAGATACTTTCTCATCGGCATCCACGATATAGAACGTGCGGTCGATGATGCGGCCCTGCTCTTCCTTGAGATCGAAATGGATCGTGTGCTGCGGCATGGGCAGCTTCTTTTCCTCGCCTTTTTCCAGCGCATGCTGCCGTATCCACTCCCTGTCGGCGTCCGTACCGGTGTTGACGAAAATGGCCGACGGGTCGCACAGCGAGATGGCATTCGCGATCTTGATCAGGACCTCAGGGGTTTGAATCCGGCTGATGCGGGCGTACTGTTCGGCATCCATGTGCTCCCGGAAGAGACCCTGGGCAGCCTCGATCGTTTCAATGCCCCCGAGAACCTGGGCGATGTCATACCTCGTGCTTGCATGGCTCATGGCTGTCTCCCTGCTGCCGGTTGAAGACCGGTTGAAGATCGGTGTCGAAGCGGGCTTTAAGGGCGCAACATATCTGGGCGGGCGGCTCTTTTCGCGCTGCCAAGCTAAAAGGACCGCCGGCCGCGGACATCACAAGGATGGGCGGTTCGGGTGCGGAGCACCACTATCTATGTTTTCCCCCGACGATTCGTCAATAGATTTCTGAATCCGCCTGCAGCCAGGTGCCGCAAGGCTCAGGAGGGGGAGGCGCATCCGGATCGCTCGAAAACCGGCATGTGCTGCCGGATCCAGATCCGGATTTTGTCGAATTCATCCCTGACATCCCGCAGGGCC
Source organism: Desulfobacterales bacterium (assembly GCA_030065275.1). Classification (GTDB taxonomy): domain Bacteria; phylum Desulfobacterota; class Desulfobacteria; order Desulfobacterales; family UBA5852; genus JABZFP01. The sequence goes on from JASJCV010000269.1 coordinate 2,895, forward strand.
CGGCCCCGGTGACTGACGGCGCCTTTTTCGTCCCGGGTCAGATCGGCAAACGTCCTGCCCAGCGGCGGATAATAAAAGACCGGGTCGTAGCCGAACCCGTGCTCCCCTGAGGGCGCACGCGTAATCTCACCCTCGCAGCGGCCCTCGTAGGTCAGGGCAGAGCCTCCCGGTACCGCGATCGAAAGGACGCATTCGAAGGATGCCCGCCGGTCGTCGATCCCGTCCATGGCCTGCAGCAGTTTCCGGCAGCGGTCGGCATCGGTGGCCGCTTCGCCGGCCCAGCGGGCCGAATGCACACCCGGAGCACCGTCCAATGCCGGCACCATCAGGCCGGAGTCGTCGGCCAGGGCCGGGAACCCAAGCACCCGGGCGGTGAAGCTGGCCTTCTTGTAGGCGTTTTCCTCGAAGGTGTCGCCGTCCTCGATCACCTCCGGAATCGGGCCGAAATCATCCAGGTTGCGAATATCGATGGGAAAATCTTTTAGCAGGGCTCGGATTTCATCGGTTTTGCCCGCGTTGCGCGTGGCGATCACCAGTACCAGCGGTTGTTCCATGGCGCACCTTTCATGCTGCCCGTTCGATGGCCCGCGTTTCAAGGCCTTGATGAATCAATCCAATCGGTATCTGTTAAACGAACCCGCCCGGTTTGTAAACCCGTTTGGGTCGTCGACTTAAGCCGCCGGCCGACCCCGCGCGGCAGAAATGACTTTACAGTCCGTTCGGGCCTGTTGTAAACGGTATGCCTTTGCAGATTTGCTCGCCCGTGTGGCCGGCGGCCCGCCGGGAGCGGAAACAGCAGCGGCCGGGCAACGGTTGTCTTCCAGACCGTAGCGGAAGACCCAACCCACCAAGCAGGGGATCGAACATGCACAAACTGCTCACGGACCAACCGGGAACGCGGATGCTGATGCTGGGCAACGAAGCCATCGCCCGCGGCGCGTTGGAGGCCGGCGTGGCGTTTGCCTCGACCTATCCGGGAACGCCCTCCTCGGAAATCTCGCTCAACCTCTTTCAAGTGGCACGCGAAACCGAACTTTATTTCGAATACAGCACAAACGAAAAAGTGGCCCTTGAAGTCGCTGCCGCCGCCGCCAATTCGGGGGTGCGCGCCATGTGCATGATGAAGCATGTTGGGGTGAACGTGGCGGCGGATGCCCTGATGACACTGGCGTACGTGGGAACCCGCGCCGGCCTGGTGATCCTCTCGGCGGACGACCCCTATATGTTCTCGAGCCAGAACGAACAGGACAACCGCTACTATGGTAAACTCTCCGGACTGCCGGTGCTCGAGCCGTCCTCGGTGGCCGAAGCCAAGGCGATGGTGCCCGATGCCTTCGCGTTGTCCGAGCAGCTGAACGAACCCGTGATACTGCGCACCACCACCCGCATCAACCATTCCACGGCCGTGGTGGAGCTGGGGGCCATGACCCCGCCGCAGCCCCGCGGGCATTTTGAAAAAGACCCTTTCAGCTTCGTCACCGTGCCGGCGGTCTCCCGCCGACTGCATGTCCGGCTTTTGGATAACATCGCCCGGGCGGAAGAGCAGTCCGAAAGCAGCCCCTATAATTTCGAAGCGGGCGAGGGCGCCTGGGGGATCATCTGCAACGGCGTCAGCTATGCCTATGCCGCCGATGCCATCCGGGACCTGGCGATCGAAGGAAGCACGCGGCTGTTGCGGATCGGGTTCTCGCACCCCCTGCCCCGCAAGCGGGTGAAAACCTTTCTGGCCGCATGCGACCGGGTTCTCGTCATCGAAGAGGGGGAGCCCTACATGGAGGAAGCCGTGAAGGCCATCGCCCAGGAAGAAGGCCTTACGCTGACCATCCGGGGCAAGGGCGACGAGCTTTTCTCGCGGCTCTACGAGTTCGACCCCGCCATGGTGCGCCGGGTCATTGCCCATTTCTTCGGCATCGACCACACACCACCAGCGGTGCCCGATCTGTCCGACGTACCGGAAATCCCGCCGCGGCCGCCCACCCTGTGTGCCGGCTGCTCCCACCGGGCCACTTTCTACGCGGTCAAAAAGGCCACCGAGGGCCTGGATGTGATTCACCCCTCCGACATCGGCTGCTACACGCTGGGGTTTTTGCCGCCGCTTTCGATGGGTGATTTCGTCATCTGCATGGGCGCCTCCACGGGCAGCGCCGGCGGATTTGCTCAGGCCACCGACCAGAAGGTTGTCTCCTTCATCGGCGACTCCACCTTTTTCCACTCCGGGATCCCCGGGCTGATCAATGCGGTCTTCAACAAACACGACATCACCCTGATCATCCTGGACAACCGCACCACGGCCATGACGGGCCATCAGCCCAATCCGGGCGTGGACATGAACGAGCTCGACCTCGCGGGCTACGGCCAGATCGATATCGAACCCCTGGTCCGGGCGCTGGGCGTGGAACACGTGTCCACCATCAAACCCTACAACCTGAAAAAGAGCATCGCCGCCATCCGCGAAGCGGTCCGATTCGACGGCGTATCGGTGGTCATTGCCAAGGAAAAGTGCACCCTTTACGCCAAGGCACTCAAACAGCTGCACGGCAAGGCTTTTCAGATCACCGCGCGCTGCACCAATCAGCGCGACTGCATCAACGATTTGGGCTGTCCGGCCTTTTTCCTCGAGGGCGACAAGGTCCACATCGACCCGGACATTTGCACCGGTTGTGCGGT
>JASJCV010000011.1 GCA_030065275.1 Desulfobacterales bacterium
CATCTGGTGGATGGCGCCGACGAATACCAGCTCATGGTGGAGCATTTTGCCGATGTCGTCCGGGGAGATGCGCCACTGTTTTTTACGCCTGCCGAGAGCATCGCCAATATGCGCGTTCTGGACGCCCTGGCCGCGGCCGCCCGCAGCGGTGAGCGCCTCGCACTGCAAGACCCTGGACCCGAAGACGATGGATAATGCCGTGAGCAAACCCATGGTGAGCTCAGCGCCGATCGCCGATGCGATAAGGCTCGAAACGCTCGATGGCTACGCGGCCCACTGGCGGTTTGGCAACGCGTCGCTGGTCTGGTCGGACCCCTTCGGACTTCCGCCCTGGCTGAAGGCCTGGTGGACCGCCTGCGGCCAGGGCTGGACGCCTTACCTGCTCTCGATCCGCGTGGGCGATTGTCTTGTGGGGCTGGCCCCGCTGATGCGGCAGGGCCGGGAAGTCCGCATGATGGGCGGCCCGGATGTCTGCGACCATATGGACTTCGTGGTCGCGCCGGACCACGCGCACGAATTTTACAGCGCTCTGCTCGATCACCTGGCGGCGGACGGAGTTGAACGCCTGACCCTGTGGTCGGTGCGTGAAGATGCCTCGGCCATGACCGCGCTGCGGGCGGCGGCCGAGGGATGGGGCGCGCGGGTGCGAAGCGAGCCCCACGGACAGTCATTTGCCATGCCGCTGCCCGCAACCTGGGAGGAATACCTGCAGCGGCTCAGCGGCAAGGAGCGCCACGAAACCCGGAGAAAGCTGCGGCGTCTGGAGGCGGCCGGGCAGGTCACGCTGCGCTGCGTGCGCACACCTGCGGCGCTGCCGCCGGCCCTGGAAACCTTCATGCGACTCTTCAGGGCCAACCGGGCCGACAAGGCGGCTTTCATGACCGAGGTGCGTGCGCAGTTCTTTCGCGACCTGACCTTAGGCATGGCCGCGTCCGGTCTGCTGCGGCTGTATTTTTTGGATCTTGACGGACGGCCCATTGCCGCCAGTTTGTGCTTCGAACACAACGGCGCGGTCTATCTTTACAACAATGGGTATGACGACGCTTACCGCTCGCTGAGCGCCGGTCTGCTCGGCAAGGTCCTGACGATCCGTGAGAGCATCCGCGCGGGCTGCAGGAGCTATGACTTCCTCAAGGGGTCGGAAGCCTACAAAAGGCGGTTGGGGGGCCTGCCGGTGAATCTCTACCGCTGCGAAATCGTCTGGGGCCCGAAACAGGAGGCCTGTCGGTGAAAAGGCCGCAGACCATTGCCATGCTCAGCATTCATTCCAGCCCGCTCGGCGTCCTGGGCACACGGGACACCGGGGGCATGAGTGTCTACGTACGCGCTCTGGCGCGGGCCATGGGCCGCGCCGGCCACCGGGTGGATATCTTCACCCTGCGCCGGCACGCGGACATTCCGGCCATGCAGGCTTTGGCGCCCAATGTGCGCCTGGTGACGCTGGATATCGGGCTTAAGACGCCGCCCCCCAAGCGCGAACTCCACCGCTACGCGGCGGATTGCGTCACGGCGGTCGAATCGTTCCGGTCGCAGGCGGACGGCGCCTACGATCTGGTCCACAGCCATTACTGGATTTCCGGCGAGGTGGGCCGGCAGCTCGGCGTGCGCTGGCATCGACCTCATGTCATCACGTTTCACACCCTGGCGGCGATGAAGGACCGCACCGGCAGGGGGCGACCGGCGGCAGCCCGGCGTCTGGCGGCCGAAAGTGCGCTGGTGCAAGATGCCGACGCCCTGCTGGTGGCCTGCGCGGGCGAAGAAGAGAATCTGGTGCGTCATCACGGGGCCGATCCCGCATGCATCATGCAGGTGCCCGGTGGTGTGGACTTCGAGCGCTTCCGTCCGCTGGACGGCCATCGGGCGCGCCGCCAATGGGGTTTCGATGCCGAGGATTTCATCATTTTGTCCATCGGGCGGCTGGCGCCGCTGAAAGGGCAGGACCGCATTCTCGAGGCCGTCGGGCGGCTCGAGGCGGACGCGCACCTCCGGCTGGTGTTCGTGGGCGGTGACGGCCCGGCCGATCCGGAACAGCGGCGCCTGGAACGACTGGCCGCGCGGGCGGGACTCGCGAAGCGCATAACCTTCACCGGCAGCCTGCCCCACAGCGACCTGCCCGCCCTTTACGCCGCCGCGGATGTCTTCGTCCAGGCTTCGCACTACGAGAGTTTCGGACTCGTGGGGCTCGAAGCCCTGGCCTGCGGCCGTCCGGTGGTGACAAGCCCGGTGGGCATCATGGCAACCCTGGGCGCGCGCTCGCAGCCCGGATGTCTCCTGACGGACGGATCGCCCGCGGGACTGGCGGCCGGGATCACCGCGGTTCGCGAGCAACGGCAGGCCTGGCCGCCCGACGCGATCCGGTCGGCCGCGAAGGCATTCAGCTGGACCCAGGCGGCCGATGCGGCCCTGGCGGCCTACCGGCACGTCATCCGCCGTCATGCCGCCGCAGGTTTTAAAACGTTGGGGGTGCTTCCAGCGGCGGGCGCCCCGGCCAAACCGCGCTCGACCAGCAGTGTTTGAATCCTTGACCCCAACGCATGAAGGAGATCCATGAAAACCATCATCCACCAGGGCATCCCGGACACGACCCCGGCCCCCTGCGACATCCTGGCCCTGGCCGCTCACCCGGACGATACCGAGTTCGGCGCCGCCGGGACGGTGATTCGCTGGGTCGAGGAGGGTCAGCGCGTGGTCTACGCGATTGCCACCAACGGCGACAAGGGCACCAGCGACCGGCAGCTGACGCCGGCCCGGCTGGCCGAAATCCGCCGGGCCGAACAGGCCCAGGCCGCCGCCACGATCGGGGTTCGCGAGGTGGTCTACATGGGCTACCCCGACCAGGGGCTCGAGGAGAGCGACGCCTTGCGCAAGGACGTGGTTCGGCTGCTGCGGCGCTATCGCCCCCGTATCCTGGTGACGTCGGATCCTTACCGGCGCTACCTCTGGCACCGGGATCACCGCATCATCGGCCAAGTGGCCATGGATGCCGTTTTCCCTTACGCCCGCGATCACCTGGCCTATCCCGAGTTGCTGGAAGAAGGCCTGGAGCCGCACAAGGTGGCCGAGATTTATTTCTGGGGCGGCGAGGATATCAACTACCGCGCCGACATCACGGCCTTTTTCGATCGCAAGATCGCGGCCTTGCGCTGCCACGCCAGCCAGATGAAGGAATTCAAGCACTCGGACCCCGTCGTCTGGCTGCGTGAGCGCTGCCGGGAAATGGCCGCGGGAACCGAGTTCGAACTGGCCGAGGGTTTTCACCGGGTGGGCCTGCCGCTTTAACCGCCAACGCTCAAACCGGCCGTGCAGCAAACCGCAAACAAGAGGCAGAGAAAACGTGGACGAACGACTGAATCTCGAAAAGTATCCGATGCAGCCGGACAGCGGTGAAGACAGATCCCCGGGACGCCTGGGGATCCTGACGCCGGGCATGGGCGCCATCGCCACCACCTTCATCGGCGGCACCCTGGCCATTCGCCAGGGGCTCGGCCCGCCGATCGGCGCCCTGTCGCAGATGGACACCCTCGCAATCGATCCGGCGTCGGGCGATCCCGCGGTCCCCATCGGGGATCTGGTGCCGCTGGCGCGCCTGGAAGATCTCGTCTTCGGCGGCTGGGACATCTTCGACGAAGACATGTACGCCGCCGCGCTCAATGCCGGTGTCCTGGCCCCCGACCTGCTGGCGGCGATTCGGCCGGGCCTGGAGGCCATCCGACCGATGCCGGCGGTTTTCGACCGCCGCTACGTCCCGCGGCTCGAGGGCCGACATGTCAAGACCGGCCGCACCAAGATGGACCTGGCCGAGCAGCTGCGCGCCGATATCCAGCGGTTCAAATCCGCCCACGGGCTCGAGCGGCTGGTCATGATCTGGTGCGCCAGCACGGAAACCTATTCCGAGCCGGGCCCCGTGCACGAGTCGATCGCGCATTTCGAAGAGGGGCTTAAAAGCAATGACCCCGGCATTGCCCCGAGCATGCTCTATGCCTATGCGGCCATCCTCGAGGGCGTGCCTTTTGCCAACGGCGCGCCCAATCTGACCGAAGACATTCCCGCCCTTCAGGCCTTGGCCCGGGAAGTCGGAGTGCCCGTGTGCGGGAAAGATTTCAAGACCGGCCAGACCATGCTCAAGACGGTGCTGGCGCCGGCGCTCAAGGCCCGGATGCTGGGCGTGAGCGGATGGTTTTCGACCAACATCCTGGGCAACCGCGACGGCGAAGTCCTCGACGACCCCCAGGCGCTGAAAGCCAAGGAGAAAAGCAAACTGGGAGCCCTCGAACACATCCTGGACGCCAGGCGTTTCCCCGAACTCTACGGCGAGCTCTACCACAAGGTCCGAATCAACTATTATCCGCCCCGGGGCGACAACAAAGAGGGCTGGGACAACATCGACATCTTCGGATGGCTGGGCTACCCCATGCAGATCAAGGTCGATTTTCTCTGCCGCGACAGCATTCTGGCGGCCCCCCTGATTCTGGACGTGGCCCTTTTCATGGATCTGGCCGCCCGCTGCGGCTGGCACGGGCTACAGAATTGGCTGGCCTTCTATTTCAAAAGTCCGACCCTGCCGGCGGGCGTCACGCCCGAACACGATCTGTTCCGGCAGCTGAAACAGCTCAAGCAGCAGCTGCACGCGGCGGCGCGCGCGGCAGCGAAACCGATCATGGACGGCGAAGCGGGACGCGCCAACTGAGACGCCGGCGCGACCCGGCGAACGCAAACGCGCATGCAACGAAAGACCATCACCTGGCATCCACCGGAAGCAAGCCGCCGGGACACCGCCAGCCACACCGGGCTCGAATATCTCCAGGCCCTCAAGGACGGCCGGGTCGAACGGCCGCCGGCGGCTGTCCTGGTCGGCTACCGCATCGCTTCGCTGGCGGCCGGCCGGGTCTGCTACGAGCTGGTGCCTGAAGAAGCGCACTACAACCCTTTTGCCACGGTTCACGGCGGCATCCTGGTTACGCTGATGGATTCGGCCCTGACGGCCGCCGTCATTTCGACCCTGCCCCGGGGGCAGAGCTGTTCGACCGCCGAGATCAAGGTGAACTTCCTGCGGCCGGTCACCGCGGCGAACGGCCGGTTGGTCTGCGAGGCTCAACTGGTTCACGCTGGCCGGCGCTTGGCCGCCGCCGAGGGCAAGATACGGGACCATCAGGGACGGCTCTGCGCCATGGGTACCGGCTCCTGCCTGATCTACGATGCGGACGGCCCCCCCCCACCGCCCAGGGGTAGCCGCGGGTAACCGACGATCGGCCCGCAGCCGCGGCCCGCTCCGATCCGAAGGCCTGTCCTTATGTCGCCCTGATCCCACCCCCGGGACAATCGCACGCCTTTTGACACTTCTTTTACAACCGCCCGCCAATTTCGGCGCTATTATGTTCTCGTGTTATCTCGCGATCGATACACGCGCCAACCATTGGATTTGGAGCTGCCGGCATGCATTTCAAATTACGGGATCCCCTGAGTGGCCTGACCCACTTTGTCGGCATCATTCTGGCGGCTGTCGGCCTGATCGTGCTGCTCACGCGGACCGCGGGCCCCTTCACGATCCGGCACGCCGTGGGGTTTTCCGTCTTCGGCGGCGCCATGGTCCTGCTCTACACCTGCAGCACCCTCTATCACTGGGCGCCCGTAGCGGGGCCTCGCCGCGAGCTTTTACGCCGACTCGACCACATGATGATCTTCATTTTCATCGCCGCATCCTACACGCCCGTGTGCCTCGTCACACTGCGGGGGGCCTGGGGGTGGTCGATTCTGGGGACCGTTTGGGGGATCGCCCTGGCCGGTCTGGTGATGAAGATTTTCTGGCTGAATGCGCCGCGCTGGGCCTACACGTCGATCTATGTCCTGATGGGCTGGGTCATCGTGGTGGGTATCTGGCCCCTGAGCCAGGCCCTGGCGTTGCCGGGGCTGGTGTGGATGGCGCTTGGCGGCCTTTTTTACACGCTGGGCGCGGGGATTTATGCCCTGAAAAAACCGGACCCCTGGCCGCGTATTTTCGGTTTTCACGAAATATTCCACGTGTTCGTGATGATGGGCAGCCTGGCCCATTTCTGGATGACCTATCGCTATATTTGAGCCGGTGAACGGCAAGCTCAGGCGATGATCTGCACGGCGTCGTCGAAACGGGTCAGCGGTTCCAGACCATCGGCGGTGACCACGTGGGTGTTCTCGATACCCACCACCCCCCGGCCGGGAATGATCAGTTTGGGCTCGAGCGCGATGGTCATCCCCTCGTCCAGCGGCATGTCCTGCCCTTTGGCCAGGAAGGGATACTCGTCCAGCTCCAGCCCGACCCCGTGGCCGATGAAGCGGATGCGCTGGTCGTCGGCGCCCATGAACCATTCCCCCCAACCGTTGTCCGCGGCCCAGGCCACGGCGACCGCGTAGAGATCGCCGGCCGGGGTGCCCGGCCGGGCCTGCCGGCGGATGACCTTCTGCAGTTCCAGCATGGCCTGGTGGGCGTTGAGAAGATCGGCCGGCAGCTCGCCCAGGGCGAAGATGCGCGTGTGATCGGCGATGTAGCCCTGCCAGGCAAAGACGTAGTCCAGCAGGATGGGCTCGCCGGGCCGGATGCGGTCGAAGCCTGCCCCCTGGGCCACGGCCGGGCTGACCCCGGTGCCGCCGGTGGGGGAGGCGAGGTAACTGGGCACGGCCGCCGGCGGTCCGGCCAGCAGGTGCCCGTAAAACAGCTCGCCGCCGAACATGCGCATGCGCACAATGCCCTGGTGGCCGCGCCGGCGGGCCTCGGCCTCCACCCGGCCGGCCAGCTCCACCTCGGTCATGCCCTCGCGGATGATCGTCCTGACGCAGCCGGCCACGGCGTCGGCCTGACGGGCGGCCTCGCGCATCAGGTCGAGCTCGTAGCCGGATTTGACCGCCCGTACCTGGCGCAGGCCGGGGGAGATGTCGATCAGGGCGGCGTCCGTAAACAAGCGGGTGTACTGCAGGTAGAGCGCGGCCGGGATGACGTCCAATTCCATTCCCAACCGCTGCGGCGGCGAATGGCCGTGGGCCTCGAGGATCTCGGCGATCTGCCGCGGGCTTTTGAGCGCCACGATGTCGTCCAGGGCCGATTCGGCCCGGGCCCTGGCCAGGCTTTTGCGCACCATCAGTACGGGATTGCCTGCGGCCGGCACGTAGAGATGGGCCTGCTGGACGGTGCCGGCCAGGTAGAAAAGGTCGGTGTTCTGCAGAATCAGGGCGCCATCCGTGCCGGTGGCGGTCAGGTGGCGTTGGAACCGTTCAATCCGGTGGTCGAGTTCATCCCTGGGGGTGGTGGTCGTCAAGGGTGGCATGGTCGGTGCTCCTGGAAATAGTCGCATGGGACGAAAAGTGGCCCCTAAGGAACGACAAGGGGCTCGGGCGCTTAGGACGGCTTTTCTCCGGGATGGAGACAGGGAGAAGTTAACGCCTGAATGCAACGCTTTCAATGGCTGTCGGTGCGCGCGGTGTCGGCAAAGGCCTCGAGTACATCGGCCACTTCGCGCCCCGATCCCAGCCGCACGGGCCGCCACTCGGCTGGAAAGAGCGCACGGTAGTGCCGGTGGCCATAACGCTGGTCGAGCAGCAGCACGACCCCCCGGTCGCGTGAGGTGCGGATCACGCGGCCGGCGGCCTGCAGCACGCGGTTGAAGCCCGGCAACCGATAGGCGAAGTCAAAACCCGCCTGGCGGTGCGTCTCGAAATAGTCGCGGATCAGGTCCCGCTCCAGGCCGATGCCTGGAAGCCCCACCCCCACGATGACGGCACCCGCAAGCCGGTCGCCGGTGAGGTCGATCCCCTCGCCGAATATGCCGCCCATGACGACGAAACCCACGAGCGGGTCGGGGCTGTCGCCGCGGAATTGGGCCAGGAAGGCATCGCGGTCGCTCTCGGTCATCCGGGCCGTCTGGACGCAGGCGGGGAGATCCGGGTGTCGTCCGGCAAAGCGCGTGTGCACCATTTGCAGATAGGCGTAGGAGGGGAAGAACACCAGATAGTTGCCGGGGCGATGGCGGACCAGATCGGCGATGGCCGCCACGACCGCATCCGCGCTCTGCTCCCTTTCGCGGTAGTAGGTCGAGATGCGCCCATCAATGGCCAGACACAGATTTTCGCGGGGAAAGGGCGAGGCCAGCCGCAGGAGCTGTGTGCGTTCATCGCCGCCGAAAAGGGTGTTGAAATAGTCGAAGGGCGTCAGAGTGGCCGAAAAAAAGACGGCCGCCCGGCAGCGGGTGAGCGCTTCGGCCATCTGGCGGGCCGGATCGATGCAGAAGAGTTTGATTCGCAGGTCCCGGACATCACCCCTGTAGCAGGTGGCATAGGCCTGGTCGTACTGTTCGGCCACGCGCAGGAACGCCGAAGCTTCGAAGTAGCGCTGAATCAGGTCCTCCCGCCAGTCCGTCTTGACGTTTTGCAGCAGCCATTTCTCCGCCCGGGTCACAAAGGCCATCAGCCGCGGCAGCAGCGCTTCGGGGGGCTCGACGGCGGCCATGGCCCCGCCGGCTTCCAGGCAGGCGCGTCGGGCCGTGGCCAGCCAGGCGTTGACCCGGCCCAGCGCGCGGTAGAGCCCGGGATGGTCTTCCCGCAGATCGCGCCGCAGTTCCAGAAAAACCCGTTTGTCCAGATCGGCCGAGAACATCTCGCGGGAGCGCTCCACGAGATTGTGGGCCTCGTCGATCAGAAAAGTGAAATCGTTGCCGGCCTCGTCGAAAAAGCGCCGCAGGTAGACGCGGGGGTCGAAGGCGTAGTTGTAGTCCGCGATCACCATGTCGGTCCACAGGGCCATGTCCAGACCGAGCTCGAAGGGGCATACCGCATGGACTTCGGCCAGGTGCGCCAGGGTGCGGCGGTCCAGGGCCATCGGCTCGAAGGCGGCCCGACGGGCGCCTTTGAGGCGGTCGTAGTGGCCGCGTGCGCGGGGGCATTCCTCCGGGGTGCAGGCCGCTTCGGGGTGGGGGCAGATCTTGTCCTTGGCCGTAAGGGTCAGGCTTTTGAACGCCAGGTCCGCCGCGCAAAGCAGCGCCAGGGTCTTTTCGGCCGCTCGCTGCCCCGTGGTGCGGGCGGTGAGATAGAAAATCCGGGAGGTCAGGCCCGCGCCCATGGCTTTGACGGCGGGGAAGACGCTGCCCAGGGTCTTGCCGATCCCGGTCGGGGCCTGGATCATGGCCGGATGCCCTTCCTGAAGGGCGCGATAGACGGCGACGGCCATGCGGCGCTGGCCGGCGCGGTAGGTTGGGAACGGGAAATCCAGGGCCTGGATGGCGCGGTCGCGCCGCTGCCGCCATTGGTCGAGCCCCTCGGCCCAGGACAGGAATTCGGCCACGACGGCCTCGGCGAACGCGGCCAGGGCCTCGAAATCGAAGCGCTGCCGGATCTCGAGCGTGCGTCCGGTTTCGAGGTGATAATAGGTCAGCTGAACGTCGATTTGCTCCAGGCCATGTTCGATTGCATACATCCAGGCGTAGAGCTTGACCTGGCCCCAGTGCAGGGCGTCGGGTTCGTCGCGGAGGGTCTCCAGTTCACGTCGGGTGGATTTGATCTCGTCGATGACCGTTCCCGTCCCGTCCTGGAAAACCCCGTCGATGCGGCCGTCGATGGCCAGAACGATGCGCTCGGTCTCGAGGCGGTGGTGCACCGGTCTCTCGGGCGTGTAGCCCCCCGGCCGGCCGCTCTGGATTTTCTGGTGGGCGCGCAACCCCTCGAGGGCCCGCCGGGTGCCCTTGAAGCCCAACGCCAGGTCACCCGATTTCAGGACGAAATCCACGAGCGTGCGCACCGCCACGGTAACGACAGGTTTCACGAAAGGGCCTTTCAATATGAGGGCATTGGCGGGTCCGACCGATGGACCCCCGCGCCGTCAGGGTCTCGAACGCGTCAACCTAAGGGGTCTGCCGTTGAAAATCAACCGCGGTCCGCATCGGTTCGACGGGCCGCTGGCCTTCCAAAAAGAATCCTTGCATCGGCTGGTCGGGAGGTATTACTATGGCGGCCGATTTTAGGATCACGCCTTGCCATCACCCCACCGTGATGCTATGAACGGCCGCCACGCCCGTTCGGCGCTCCGCCGGAGGAACCCGTCATGACCGATGCCATAACCTACGACGACGTCCTGCTCGTGCCGTCTTACAACCACTGGGAATCCCGCAAAGTGGTGGACACCTCCATCACCGACAAGAGCGGCAAGCTCAAGCTGGATCTGCCTGTCATGACGGCCAACATGGACAGCGTGACCGAAGCGGCCATGGCCAATTTCATCGGGTCCAGGGGCGGCATCGGCGTGCTCCACCGTTTTGTCTCCATCGAGGACAACGTGCGCATGTTCAAGGCCTGCGAACCGCGGACTTTCGTCTCCATCGGCTGCTCGGCCGAGGACCTCGAGCGCGCCGAGGCCCTGCGCGACGCCGGCGCGGACCTGTTCTGCATCGACGTGGCCCACGCCCATGCCCGCTATGTGGGTAAAACCCTGAAAAAGATTCGTGACATGCTTGGCCGGGAGGCCTGCCTCATGGCCGGCAACGTGGCCACATACGCCGGCGCCGACTATCTGGCTTCGCTGAGCGCCGATATCGTCAAGGTCGGCATTGGTGGCGGGTCGGTCTGTACCACCCGGATCAAGACCGGATTCGGTGTTCCCAATCTGACGGCCATCAAGAACTGCGCCCGGGTGGACCGCTCGGTGGTGGCCGACGGCGGCATCCGCACCCCCGGCGACATGGTCAAGGCCCTGGCCTTTGGCGCCGATTTCGTCATGATCGGCAGCATGCTGGCCGGCACCCGGCCCACGCCGGGGGAGGTCATTGTTCGGCGGGATGCGCTGGGCAATGAATGCAAAGTGAAAATTTACCGCGGTATGGCCAGCAGCGAGGCCCAGGACGACTTCCATGGCGGCATGACCGAGTGGAAGACGGCCGAGGGCGTCAGCCTGGATGTTAACTACCGCGAGGACGAGGAACAGATACTGGCCGACATCGTCGGCGGGCTTCGATCCGGACTGACCTACGGTGGGGCTTCGACCATCCGTGAGCTTCAGCGCAAACTCGACTTTATCCGGATCACACCGGCCGGACGCATCGAAAGCCAAGCCCACCGGTCGATTTAACCACCGGCGGGTGTTGGAAACGACCAGGGACGCGGGACAGTGGCGAAAAAACCCACATACCAAGACCTGGAAGAGCGGATCCAGTCGCTGGAGGCCGAGATCAAAGGCCTGCGCCTGCAGGAGGCCGCGCGGGATGACCAGTTGGTCCAGTACGAAAGGGTGGCCGCCAACCTGCCCGACATCGTCTGGTCGCTCGACGGGAAGCTCAAACCCACCTACGTCACCCCATCGGTGCAGAAGCACCTCGGCTTCAGCTACGAGGAAGTCCGCAACCGCAACTTCACGGCCACACTGACACCCTCCAGCCGCGATCAGTTCAAGCGAGCGCTTCAAATGCTGCGACTGGGCATCAACCCCACCATGCTCGATCTGGAGCACCGCCATAAAAACGGCACCGGTTTCTGGTTTGAAACCCAGGTTTCGGGCATGTTCAACAGTGAGAAAAGCCTGACCGGCTGCATCTGCGTATCCCGCAACATCGACCGCCGCAAGCAAGCCGAAAGCGCCCTCAAGCTGAGCAACGCTTTGTTCCAGACGGCGTTTGCCATCAGCCCGGACGCCGTGACCCTCAATCGCCTGCGCGACGGTGTGTATACCATGGTGAACGACGGGTTTGCCGCCCTCACCGGCTATAGCCGCGAGGAGGTCGTGGGCAAAACCACCGAACAACTCGGCATCTGGGCCGAGAGCGCCGACCTCAAGCGATTAATGCACGAAATCAACATCAGCGGATCGATGCGCAACATGGAAGCCCGTTTCCGTCTGAAAAACGGCGAGGTCCGCACGGGCCTCATGTCCGCCAATCTCATCGTCTTGAACCGCCAGCCCTACGTGCTGGCCATCACCAAGGATATCGACAAGTTCAAGCGCGCCCGCGAGGCGCTCAAAGAGTCCGAAGAGAAATACCGCAAATTGATCGAGACGGCCACGGACGCCATCTTCGTCATCCAGGACGGCAAGGTGAAATTCCCCAATCCGCAGGCCAAAAAGATGGGCGCGAAGATGGGGGTCAATCTGAAGAAGCACGCCTTTTTCGAATACGTGGCGCCCGAGGATCAGAACATGATCCTGGAGCGGCATTTCCGTCGGCTCAAGGGGGAGGTCGTCCCCTCGACCTACAATTTCAGGCTGCTGCGCAAGAATGGGGAGAAGTTCTGGGTCGAAGTCAACGCGGTGATGATCACCTGGGACGGCCGCCCGGCCACCCTGAACTTCATCCGCGACATCGATGACCAGAAAAAATTGGAGTCCGAGTTCCAGCACGCACGCAAGATGGAGGCCGTGGGTACTCTGGCGGGGGCCATCGCTCATAATTTCAACAACCTGCTGATGGCCATCCAGGGCAATGTGTCGCTGCTGCTGCTGGATACCGAGGATGACGACCCGCGCCTCGTGGAGTTCAAGAAAATCCAGGAACACGTGGAAAACGGCTCCCAGCTCACCTCTCAGCTGCTGGGTTACGCCCGCAAGGGCAAGTACCGCATCCGGGGTCTGGACCTCAACGAACTCCTGACGCGCACGGTGGCCACCTTCCGCAAGACCCATCCGAACATCACCGTCGCCGCCAACCGCGGGGCCGAACTGTATACCATCGCCGGGGATCGCAGTCAGCTCGAGCACGTTCTGATCAACATCTTCAACAATGCCGCCGACGCCATGCCCGAAGGCGGCGAACTCTTCATCAAGACCATGAACGTCAACCACGAGCAGATCCGGCGGCGCAACTACAAGATCAAGCCGGGCGAATATGTCCTGGTCATGGTGGCCGATACCGGGGTGGGGATGGAGCAGAAAACCCGGCGTCGGATTTTCGAACCCTTCTTCACCACCAAAGAGCTGGGGCGCGGTACCGGCCTGGGCATGGCCTCGGCCTACGGTATTATCAAAGGACACGGCGGCTACATCGATGTGGATTCCCAGCGCGGCTACGGTTCCACCTTTTTTGTCTATCTGCCGGCATCCTCGCGCAAGGTCGATGAAATCGGGTACAAGGACCAGAGTGTCATCCAGGGCAGCGGTTGCATTCTGGTGGTCGACGACGAGCCTTCCGTGCTGGACATCAGCGGCCGGATGCTCAAAAAGCTCGGTTTTCAGGTGCTGGAGGCCTGCAGCGGCCGCGACGCCATCCGGGTCTTCCGCGAAAATCTGGCCAAGATCGATCTCGTCATCCTGGACATGATCATGCCCGACCTGGGTGGCGGCGAGGTCTACGACCGGATGCGCGACATCAAACCGGGTGTCAAGGCCATTCTGGCCACCGGCTACAGCATCGACGGTGAAGCGGCCCGTATTCTCAAGCGCGGCTGCGACGGTGTTATTCAGAAGCCGTTCAGTATCGACCGACTCTCCCGGATGATCTACAGCGTTCTCAATGCCACCGCCGGCCGCGAGGACGAAGTCGCCCCGGTCGCTGAGGTCCCTTCCGGCGATCCCGCGCCCGAGACGGTCGAGCGCCCGCCGGATGTCATCCCGTTCCGACCCAAGGGCCGGAAAACCCGGTAGGCCCCAATTGCCCGTCATGAAGACGGGTGCCGCGCCGCCCCGGCAGACGAACCTGCTACGGGGCGGCGGTTTTTTTGAGGAAGGACATCCAACGATGGCATCAACGCACAACGAACCGGAGCGCCTGGCCCTGGACGATCCCCGGCGTCGCGGCATCCTGATTCCAGCCAGCCAGCTGGCTGACACCGGTTTGGCCGTGGGGGACCGCTTTATGGTCAAGCGGGGACAAAAGGAGCTCTTCGCCGTCCTGATCGTCAAGGACGCGAAAGGGGACATTCTCTACGATCGCGCCGGAATCTTTATTGAACGCACTCGCCGGGTCGACATGTTTTTAGGGGGGGTCTTCGATACATTCAGGGTCGAATTCCGGGCGGGCGACCCGCCGGCGCTGTGCATCCGACCGATGGACGTCAATATCAAAGGAATCGAAAAAATCATCCGTCCGTAACCGCGGGTTTTCATTCGGCCGCGCCGAGCGTAGTTGCTTCCAGGTGATGGCGGCGCAGGAACTCCCACATGACCACCGACGCGGCGTTGCTGACGTTGAGGCTCTGCACCCGACCGAACTGAGGGATGGTGAGGGGTCGAATGTCGGGGTAGTCCGCGGGGTCGAAACTGAGGCCATACTCCTCGTGGCCGAAGATGAACGCGCTGCGTCGCGGCAGGGGCTGGGCATGAAGCGGCCGACCATTCTCCGGTTCCAGAGCAAACAGGTTGTAATCGCGCGCCGCCAACTCCTCGTGGACGCCGGCGAAATGCTCGTGAAAACGGGCCGGTACCCACTTGAAGGAGCCCATGGAAGGGGCCGGATCGAAGAAATCGATGCCGATCAAGTGCACTTCGCGGGCCCCGAAAGCGTCAGCGCTGCGAAAGATCTTGCCGACGTTGAAGTGCGGCTTGAGGCTGTCCAGGACGATGATAAAGCTATGGGCGCCCGGCACCGCCAGCCGGTTGGCATTTTTCTGCCGTCGGAAACGCTTGCGGGCGGCAATGCGCTGCTGCTGTAATTTGCGGCGAAGCCGTCTTAATCCCATCCCTTTCCCTCGTCCGGCCGTCGGCTCCCTTAAAGCCCCCTGATTGGCTGCCTGTGATATCAGAAACCACCGGCCATTGCCAAGCACCCGATACCCAGGAGGTCCGCAATGAAAGCCAAAATCAATGGTATCGCCTTTACCGCCGGCCCGTTCTCGGCGCGATCGGGCGCGCCCAGTATCATTTTGGTGCACGGGTCCGGCCTGGCCGGGGCTTTCTGGGACCAGCAGTTGAGCGCGCTGTCCCGCCGCATGCACACACTGGCCATCGATCTTCCCGGCCACGGGCAAAGCGATGCCCCGGCGCTAGACAGCGTACCCGCCTATGCGGCCGCCTTGATGGCCTTCATCCGGACGTGCGGGCTGCCGCGGCCCGTCCCCTGCGGCTTAAGCCTGGGCGGTGCCATTGTTCTGCAGATGCTGATCGATTATCCGGCCGAACTGGCCGGCGGCATCCTCATCGGCACCGGTGCTCGTTTGCGGGTGCGGCCCGAGATATTCGATCTGATCGCCGCCGATTACCCCGCCTTCGTGGCGGCCAGCGGGTCGCTGGCGGCCGCCCCGGAAACGGCCGACGGGGTGCTGGCCCCGGTCAGGGAACTAATGGCCGCCTGTCCGCCGGCGGTCACGGCGGCCGACTATCGTGCCTGCGACCGCTTCGACGTCTTGGACCGCCTGGCGGAAATCGATCACCCGGTGCTGGTTATCTGCGGGGCTGACGATCAGCTCACGCCCGTGAAATACAGCGACTATCTGGTCCGTCACATCGACCGGGCTCAGCGATGCGTTGTGCCCCGGGCCGGCCATCTCGTGCCGGTGGAGCAGCCCGCGGCCGTCAATGAGGCCATCCGCCGGTTTGTTGAACGGACATTCGCATAGGCATCAGCAAGGCGAGTGGTTCTTACGACCGGGAACGACTTTACAAGTGGGCGGTTTTCGTTTAATTTGGCGCTCTAATCGGCAACCAAATCAGGAGGAGAGATCATGGCGGCCACGAAAAACTACAAATGTCAGCAATGCGGCCGGGAGGTCGAAGAGACCCCACCCGATCTCGAACATTCGGACTGCTGCCAGGCCCGTTGGCTGGAAAGCGATCCCCTGCCGGTGTGCACCCAGCCCGGTTCGGCCGAGAATACGCGTTTCGACCTCGAGGACGGACCCTGCGATGACGGCCGCGGCGGCTGATCGGGCTGTTTATTTCCCGGCCCCCGCGCCGGTTCAACCGATGGGTGTTGCCGGAAAGGTGGATACGAGGTCATGGCGCTCCAATTCGTTTACATGACGGTCGGAAGCACGGATGAAGCGCGCCGTATCGGCGAAGCGCTGGTCAATGAAAAGCTGGCCGCCTGCGTGAATATCCTGGAGGGCATGCAGAGCCTCTACGTCTGGGAGGGGGCGGTGCAGCACGATCGCGAAACAGTGATGATCGCCAAAACTGCCGCTGCCCGGCTGCCGGCGCTGATCGAGCGGGTGAAGGCCCTCCACAGCTACGACTGCCCCTGTATCGTTGCCTTCAACATCGACGGCGGTCATCCTGCATTTCTCCGCTGGGTCGGGGACGCGGTGCGGTCCTCCGGACCCTAACCCCACGAATCAACCCCCCGGCCGCCCTGTGCGGCGTTTGGTTCCGACCTTTTGAGCCCAAGCCCAATCCCAAGAAACGACCGATAGCACCAAGAAAAATGAACGCCATTCATCTATTGACATAATATTTAATCCCTAATATACGGTATCTGTTCAAAAAATACGCTAGGCTCACTCGGCGGGCCATGCTCGGTGAGCGTGCCCGCTGGGGCGGCGAAGGGGTCTGACCTGTCGGATTGGGGATAATCGGATTGGTTTTTTTGATGGCGGCGATCGATGCGCATACTTGAAAAGATCTGCAAGTGGATTGATGCCTTGAACACCTGGGTCGGTAATTTCGTGGCCTGGTCGACCGCCGTGGTGGTGGTCGTTGTCTTCGTCGACGTCGTCATGCGCTATGCCTTTAAAACCAGCTTCGTGTTCACCCAGGAGCTGGAATGGCATTTGTTCGCGTTTATCTTCCTCATGGGAGCCGGCTATACCCTGCTGAAGGACGGCCATGTCCGTGTCGATATTTTTTACCAGCGCTGCAGCCCCAAAACCCAGGCCTGGATCAACCTGGCCGGGGTCATTTTTTTCCTGATCCCCGGCTGTTACATGATCATCGCCACGTCGCTCAAATTCGTCTACAATGCCTGGCTGGTCATGGAGGGCTCGCCTGACCCCGGCGGGATTCCTTATCGCTATCTTCTGAAGGCCTGCATTCCGGCCGGCTTCACCCTGGTGCTGCTCCAGGGCATCTCGCTGGGCATCAAAAGCTATCTGACCATCGTTGGCCGCGGGATCGAATCGGAGGGCGGCCACTGATGGAATACCTGCCCGGATGGATGTTTCTGGCCCTGACGATTCTGCTGATGGTAGGGTTTCCCGTCACATTCACCCTGATGGGTACCGCTCTGGTCTTCGGACTGATCGGCTTCGGCTGGGACTTCTTCAATCTGCTGCCGCTGCGGATTTGGGGTGTTATGACCAATGTCACGCTGCTGGCCGTGCCCCTCTTCGTGTTCATGGGGGTCATGCTGGAGCGCTCCGGGCTGGCGGAGGAACTCCTCGACACCATGGGGCTGGCCTTCGGCCGGATGCGCGGCGGGTTGGCCATTTCGGTCGTGGTCGTGGGCGCCCTTCTGGGCGCCTCCACCGGCATCGTGGGGGCCACCGTGGTCACCATGGGGCTTCTGGCCGTACCCACCATGCTAAAGCGTGGCTACCAGAAAGAGCTGGCCACCGGCACGGTTTCGGCCTCGGGCACGCTAGGGCAGATCATTCCGCCCAGCATCGTACTGGTGCTAATCGGCGATATCGTCGGCGTGCCCGTGGGTGACCTCTTCATGGGGGCCGTGCTTCCGGGGCTGGTGCTCGTGGGGCTCTACATCCTCTACATCCTTATCGTATCGAACCTCAAACCGGACTGGGCCCCGGCCATCCCGGCCGAGGAACTGGCCCAGATCACGCCCCGGGAGATGTTTCGCAGGTTTGCCCGGGCCCTGTTTCCGCCCCTGTTTTTGATGGTGGCCGTGCTGGGTTCGATTTTCGCCGGCGTGGCCTCGCCCACCGAGGCGGCGGGTGTCGGTGCCGTGGGCGCGACTGCGTTGACAATCATCAACAAAAAGTTCAATCTGCAGATCCTGCGGGAAGTGATGCACTCCACCATGCAGCTCACCTGCATGGTGTTCATCATCCTGGTGGGCGCGGCCTCGTTCGGTCTGGTCTTTCGCGGCATGGGTGGGGATGAACTGGTGCGCGATTTTCTGGGCGGCATCGCCGCCAATCACGGCCAGTGGACCGTCCTGGCCATCGTCATGGGGATCATTTTTATCATCGGTTTCTTCCTGGATTTTATCGAGATCACCTTTATTCATGTGCCGGTGCTGGCGCCCATCATGATCGAGTTCGGTTTCGACCCGGCCTGGTTCTGTATCCTGATTGCCGTCAACCTGCAGACCTCGTTCATGACACCGCCCTTCGGCTTTTCGCTGTTCTACCTCAAGGCGGTGACACCGCCGGAGATCCGTACGGGCCATATCTACCGCGGGATCATACCGTTTGTCGTTTTCCAATTGATCGGATTGCTGATCGTGGTGTTTTTTCCCATTCTGGTCACTTGGCTGCCCAAGGTCGTTTTCGGATAGTCGCCTGTTTGGTTTTTCGCCAGACGCTCGGAGCCCATCGAGCGCCTTCCGGCGACGGCATGCCCGGGTCGTCGCCAGGTTAACACGGTTGGCGGGGAATGCTCACCCTCCTTCCGCACCGGGAAAAAATGTCGAGATGGATGTCCTGTCGATCGATCCTACCCGTAAACCCGCAGCAAAGGAGATGGAAGGCATGGAAAGACGCGATTTTCTTAAGAAGGCCGGTATGACCGCTGCCGGCGCGCTGGCCACGACCGCCGGTCTGGCCGCCTGCGCCCAGCAGAAGCAGGAGGAAGCCAAGGGCCCGGCGGTGCAGCCCAAGAAAACCTTCGAGTGGAAGATGGTTACCACATGGCCGCCCAACCTGCCGGTATTGCAGACCGGAGCGGAGCGATTCGCCAAACGCGTGGAAGAGGTCAGCGGCGGACAGCTCAAGATCCAGGTTTTCGCCGGCGGCGAGTTGGTGCCTCCGCTGGGCGTCTTCGACGCCGTGTCGGACGGCACGGTGGAGTGCGGCAGCGGCGCCTCCTACTACTGGGCGGGCAAGGTGCCCGCGGCCCAGTGGTTTGCGGCCGTACCTTTCGGCTTCAACCCCCAGGGGATCAACGCCTGGTTTTATAGCGGCGGAGGACTTGAACTGTGGGAAGAGGTCTATGCGCCCTTCAACGTGATCCCCCGTCCCCAGGGCAACACGGGCGTTCAGATGGGCGGCTGGTTCCGCAAGGATATGAACTCCATTGAGGACTACAAGGGGCTCAAGATGCGGATTCCCGGGCTGGGCGGGAAGGTTATCAGCAAAGCCGGCGGCACGGTGGTGCTGCTCCCCGGCGGCGAGATTTTCACCTCGCTCGAGCGCGGTGTGATCGACGCCACCGAGTGGGTCGGCCCCATGCACGACCTGCGGATGGGCTTTTACAAGGCCGCCAAGAACTATTACTACCCGGGATGGCACGAGCCGGGTACCTGCCTTGAAGTCATGTTCAACAAAAAGGCCTACGAGTCCCTGCCGGTCGAGTTGCAGCAGGCCATCGACGCCGTCGCCGCCGAGACCAACATGTGGAGCCTCTCTGAATTCGAAGCCGGCAACGGCGCCGCCCTGCAGAAACTGATCTCGGAGCACAATGTCAACCTCGTTCGTTTCCCGGAGGCACTCCTGGCGGACCTGCGCGTTCTCGCCAAGGAGACCCTCGAGGAAGAGGCCGACAAAGATCCCATGAGCCGCAAGGTCCACGAGGCCTTCAAGAAATTCAAGGCCCAGGTGGGCGTCTGGGGCTCGGTCTCCGAGAACGCATACTACAACGTGATTGCGGACAAGTATGCCCTGAAAAAATAGCATCGACGGCCCCAAACACACATCATCCGAAAGCCCCCGGCCAATCCGCCGGGGGCTTTTCTGTTGACAAATGAAATTTGTTTGCCATGAGAAATGTTTTTCATACCGATTATGGGTAAAATAGGAAACAAACAAGCCGATTGCTTGTCCTGGCAAGAGATGCCGAATTCGATGCGATACGGGATAACCAAAGACAATCAAGTTGTTGCGGGTGCAGATGATGAAGAACGCCAAATGCTGAGACTTTGGCGCAAATATTGCTGCATGTAGGGTTTTTAATACGATGTGCAAATATGCGCAAGATAAAACCAAACCTGGTGTAAACCAGGGACGGAAAGCCGCGGATCCGTGAATGGGTCGGAGCAAATGGACAGCCGGGCTGCCTTGTATAGGCCGTTCGGCTCTTTTATATTCCAACATCGGAGCTATACCGCGCTAAATACCATCCTCGTGTTCGCATGCCTTTTTATCATGGCCGGGACCGCGCCCAATGCGCGGGCCACCTTGTGGGGCGTCAACGGGCATGACTAAATCGTGGTCACTAGGGCCGATTCCAGTTGGGATGAGGCCATAAAGCATCTCAAGGCCAGCCATGCGGGCGACACGCTGGCCACCATCAATGCCGACGGCGAACAAGATTTTCTGGAGTCTTTGCTGGACGGGGGCAATGCCGAGGGTAACACCTACAGCGGTGAATATTGGCCCGGCGCGTATCAAGTCGTTGACCCGTCGATTAAAAAAGATGATCCCAACTACGCGCGAATCGGATGAGAATGGGTAACCGGTGAGTTCTAGGAGGATGATGCGGCCCAATGGGTGGACGGCGAGTCGGATGATCATTATGGTATCGATTTTGAGGTGCATATGGCCATATTAAGCAACTTGGACTGGAGATGAAACGATGCGGGCGCCATCGGCAATATATCCGGTTGTACTGTCGGGGGTCGGTCGGATTACGAGCCGTCGACCGTTATGTCGGTCCGAGTTGCCTTGGTGAGCATGGCTGGACTGAGCCGGGGCAAACTCAAGAAAGAGCCGGCCCCGAACGAGAATTAAATTAAGCAGGCAGCCTTTCCCTACTCCACGGCAACCTGTTTGTTTTTGAAATCGATGCAGCATGAAACCAACAGAAAAATCACCTCATCGGGGTGGGGCCATCGATAACGGCGGTCGCCGCGTGGGTATCGAGCGCCGCCAGTTTGAATATACGGGGCACGTCCCCGAGCGTCGCAGCCGAACCGTTCGCCGCAGCGGCGGCGACCGTCGCAAAAGCCCGCGATAGGGGCCGGGGCACCGCAACGGCCACTGATTGCTTGGCAATACCAGGTTGCCCGAGATGCATTCGCATTTCGGGCGCTGCTGTTTAGGGCTACCCACATGCCGGCCAGAGCCAGGCGGGCAACCACAACCAACCCCTCTGGCGAGAGCGGCCGCCGCCAGCCCCTTGCCACGCCCAACAGCTAAAGTTCCTCATTGATTCAGCCGAAGAACATCCCGAGCGTACTTTCAGGAGCGATGCGTCTGAAGCATTTGGGATCAATCGTTTCATCCCTGCCGATCGCGGCCGGGGCAGAAAGGGCAGCCATGAAGGCGAATGCCAGTCCGATGCCGGCGGTAGCCGAAACCGCCGCTTCGACAGTCCCCCCTGCATCCGCAGGGCCCCGGTACACCGAAATCGTGGACATGCTCGTGCAGGCCGGGCACCTCAAGGAAAATCAAGTCGCCTATGCCCAGCGGGTACAGGCCAAGCTCGAAACCCCCCGTGGCCTGCTGGATGTCCTAAAAGAACTTGAGTTCATCACCGACGAGCAGGTCAAGGCGGCCATCCGCGAGAATCACCTTTCGATGCGCATCGGCAGCCTGCTGGTGGAACTGGGCTATATCAGCGGCCAGGCGTTGGAGAACGCCTTTCAGATCCAGAATGAGGATCCGCTTCATTCCCGTGCCGCCGTGGCCGTCAACCGCATCTGCCCCACCAGGAAAAGGCCCCCGGCGGCCAGCGCCACCAGGGCGCTGGTCAGGAATAGGTGGCGTGTGGCCAGCCGTTCGAAAAGGGCGCCGTTCAGCAAGAATCCCACCATCAGCCCCAGGCCGTAGGTGATGGCATTGTTGGCGGCCTGGCCGAAGGTTTTGGCGCCCACCGGCGTGAGGCGATCCATATAGATGATGCTGGCCATGTGGAAGGTGCCGTAGGTGCAGGCATGCAGGACCTGCGTGGCGAGGATCACGGCCGGCGCAGTGAACAGGTAGAGCAAGGTCCAGCGCAGGGCTGCCATGAGAAACGAGAAGAGCAGCACCTTTTCGAGGCTCACGCGTTCGAACAACCGGCGGGAATAGAACATCACCGTGATTTCGGCGGCCACGGCCACGGCCCAGGCAATCCCGATAAAGGTCGGGGCCCGCCCGGTCTGCTCCAGATGGATCGAAAAAAAGCCATAGTAGGTACCGTGGCTGACCAGCATCAAAAACCCGCAGAACAGGAAGACGGCCACGCGGCGCCATTCCATCGGCGGGTGATCCGTTTCCCGGCGTTTGGGGGTGGCCGGCATCGCGGGAAGCTTCAGAGCTCCGGCGGTCTGGCAGAAGGCGCCTGCCAGAATCAGCGGGACGATAACGGCGATACCGCGCCAATCGATGAGCGGGCCCAGGGCGGTCACCACGATGATAAAACTGATCGAACCCCACAGCCGCACCCGCCCGTAGGCTTTCTTATCCTCGCCCAGAATATCCATCGAATAGGCTTCCAGGAAGGAAATCAGTGGCGCGTAGAAGATGCCGTAGAGGCCGGTGATGATCAGCATGGGCCCAAAGCTTCGGCTGAACAGGAAAGCCGACCAGAGCAGGGCCGCCATGAGATTGCAAAGCAGGTAGATGGCTTTGCGCCGGGCGAAGCGGTCGGCAAGTACCCCCCACACAAACGGGAAGATCACCAGGGTGGCCGAGCGCAGCCCCGAAAGGACCCCGATCTGCACGCCGCTGAAATCCAGATGGTAGCAGTAGAGGTTGAAATAGGGCAGGTAGACGCCCAGGACCCCGAAATAGATAAAGTACTGCAGGCGCAGGTAATGCGGGGCTGATGGTCGATGCGGGAAGGTCATCGCGGCTCCCATTGTGGCCGTCGGCAACCGGCCTTAAAGCCTGAACGCTATCATCCTTTTCGGCCAAGATCACGCCTTTACAAACCGGTGAGGAAGTGATAGCTTCGCCGGGTGAAGTAAAGACCCGATTTATAACAATAAACCCGCCTTATCAACCAGGAGCCGACCATGGAATACATAAAGATACGCTTTGGCGGCGAAACCGGCCGGCTGGGATCGAATTTCGAGCGGACCCTGGATTCCATTTTCCGGTCCGTCAACCCCATGTTTGCCGAGAGCGAGCGTGCCTGGACTCCCCAGATCGATGTTTTCGAAACCCCACAGGAGGTCTTCATTACGGCCGAAATCGCGGGGGTCGAGAAGGATGATCTGGACGTTGAGATCAACCACCGGGCCATCCGCATCAGCGGCCGTCGCGTCCCCCGGCCCCATGTTGATCAAGCCTCTTTCCGCCTGGCCGAGATCCAGTACGGCCACTTTGAACGTACGCTCAATTTGTCGGCCCCCATCGACCCGGAGGTTGTTTCGGCCACTTATGCCAACGGCCTCTTACAGTTGCGGCTTGCCAAGTCCGAAGCGGCCCGGCCCCGGCGCATTCCCATCTCGGAAGAATAATCGCCTGCCGTCCGCTGCGTGACGGCCTATCCGTTCGACCAACGCAAGTAATCAAGATCGCCCTGGAGACAATAATGACTGACCAAAAAACGCCGGCGGAAGAAAAACGTCAGAAACTTCCCGAGCGTCTGCCAATCCTGCCCCTGCACGAAACCGCCCTGTATCCCAAGATGGTCCTGCCGCTGGTTGTCATGCAGGGCGACTCCGTACGCCTGGTGGATGAAGCCATGCAGAAAAACCGGATCGTGGGCCTGTTGGTGGCCCGAGCCCACGAGGATGACGAGAAGGCCGAAGATGCGGCGGCCGACAAAGAAAAAGCCGCCAACCTCGATCCCCGGAAAGATCTGTTCTCAATCGGCACCAGTGCCATGATCATGAAGATGGCCAAACAGGACAACCAGACCCAGATGGTGGTCCAGGGCATCAGCCGTTTCAAGGTGCTGGATTTCGAACAGGAGAAACCCTACCTGGTAGCCCGGGTGGCCTACATCGAAGAGCAGGAGGTCAAGGACAAGGAGACCGAGGCCCTGATGACCAACCTGGTCAACATGTTCACCCGGGTCGTCGAACTCTCCCCGGGGCTGCCCTCCGAAGTCGGGGCCATGTCCAAGGGTATCCAGGAGGCCGGCACCCTGGCCAATATGGTGGCCTCCACCATCAACGTTCCGGCCGTTGAAAAGCAGGCGATCCTCGAGATCGACGACATCAAGAAACGGCTGCGCCATGTGACCCGCATGGTCAACCAGCAGCTCGAGATCCTGGAGCTGGGCAACAAGATCCAATCGCAGGTCAAGGGCGATATGGAGAAAACACAGCGCGAATACTACCTGCGCCAGCAGCTCAAAGCCATTCGCGAAGAGTTGGGCGAGACCGACGACTCCAACGTGGAACTCGAGGAGTACCGCGCCAAAATCGTCGAGAGAAACTTGCCCGAAGAGGCCCGCAAGGAGGCCGAACGTGAACTCGAGCGCCTGGGGCGGATGCACCCGTCTTCGGCTGAATACTCGGTGGCCACGACCTACCTTGACTGGATCACTTCCCTGCCCTGGCACGAAAGCACAGAGGACAACCTGGACATCAAGGCGGCCCGCCGCATCCTGGATGCCGACCACTACGGACTCGAGAAGGCCAAGAAACGGATCATCGAGCATCTGGCGGTGCGCAAGCTCAAACCCGAAACCAAAGGACCGATCCTTTGCTTTTATGGCCCCCCCGGTACCGGCAAGACCTCGCTGGGGCGCTCGGTGGCCCGCGCCATGGGACGCCAATTCTGGCGGCTCTCGGTGGGCGGGGTGCGCGACGAGGCCGAGATCCGCGGCCATCGGCGGACCTACGTGGGTGCCCTGCCCGGACGCATCGTCCAGTCCCTGCGCCGCTGCGGATCCAACAACCCCATCCTGATGCTGGACGAAATCGACAAGGTCGGCAGCGATTTCCGGGGCGACCCCTCATCGGCCCTGCTGGAAGTGCTCGATCCCGAACAGAACTTTTCCTTTTCGGATCATTATCTGGACGTGCCCTTCGATCTTTCCCGGGTGATGTTCATCACCACGGCCAATGTTCTGGACACCATCCCGCCCCCGTTGCGTGACCGGATGGAAATTCTGGAGATGGTGGGCTACACCGAGGAGGAGAAAGTCAAGATCGCCAACCGTTACCTGATCCCGCGCCAGCGCGAAGCTCACGGGCTCAAGGCCCGCCAGGTCAAGATTTCCACCGGTGCGGTCAAGCGGATCATTTCCGGCTACACGCGCGAAGCGGGCCTGCGCAACCTGGAACGCGAGCTGGCCGCGATCTGCCGGGGGGCGGCCGCCAAAATCGCCCAGGGCGACGCCCAAGCGGTGAAAGTGGCCGTGGACGACGTGGCCGAATACCTGGGGCCGATCAAACTGACCAGCGAGACCAAGGCCCGCACGGCCACCCCGGGCGTGGCCATGGGACTGGCCTGGACACCGACGGGCGGCGAGCTGCTGTTTATCGAGGCCACGGCCATGAAGGGCCAGAAAGGCCTCACCCTCACCGGCCAGCTGGGCGACGTCATGAAGGAATCCGCCGCCGCGGCCCTTAGCTTCATCCGCTCCCACGCGAAGACGCTCAAGATCGACGAGGACTACTTCAGTCATCACGATCTCCACATCCATGTGCCCGCCGGCGCCATCCCCAAGGACGGCCCCTCGGCCGGGGTGACCATGCTCACGGCCCTGGTTTCGCTTCTCACCAACCGGCGGATCAAAAAAGACCTGGCCATGACCGGTGAAATCACCCTGCGCGGTCAGGTCCTGCCCGTGGGAGGCATCAAGGAAAAGATGCTGGGGGCCCATCGCGCCGGCATCAAGACCATCATCCTGCCGGCCGCCAACGAGAAGGACCTGATCGATGTGCCCGAGAAGGTTCGCAAGGCCATCACGTTTCATCCGGTCGCCAAGATGCGCGATGTCCTCAAAATTGCTTTGGGTGCGGGGTGATGGGGAATGATCCTTGGCGCTGATTTCCCGGTCCCGAAGCACGTGCCGGGAAGCGATCAAATATTAGCTGCCATCCAAATCGCTGTTACTTTTCTTTCGCGGGAAAGAAAAGTAACCAAAATCCGCTTGATGGCAGATGCTCGGCGCGGGGCAATGGGATAAAACCAACATTACCTTTAGCGAAATCGAGCCTCCCAGAGCTGAGGATCTTATGCCGCCCTTTTATACGGGGCCAATAATGGATAGCTGATAATGTCTAACTTTGATTTCCATTTGAGGATAGCGAAGATGGCCGCCCTCGGGGTGGCGGTCTTCCTCGTGGTCGGTATGGCCTTTTACGGGTGCCGCAGCACGAGCACCCCGCCTGCCGGGCGCGCCGAACCGCCGCCGGCCCGGGCGCCCGGTTATCCCAAGCCCTACCGTGTCAACGGGGTCTGGTACCAGCCCATCCCGGACGCCTACGGGTTCAAACAGCGCGGGACCGCTTCATGGTATGGGCGCAAGTTCCACGGACGCAAGACCTCCAACGGCGAAACCTACAACATGTACGGGATATCGGCGGCACACAAGACCCTGCCCTTCGGCACCGTCGTCCGGGTCACCAATTTGCGCAACGGCCGCCAGCTGGATGTGCGGATCAACGACCGCGGCCCCTTTGCCAAGGGGCGGATTATCGACCTTTCCTACGGCGCCGCCCAGAAGCTGGGCGTGGTCGGCCCCGGAACGGCGCCTGTGGAAATTGTGGCCCTGGCCGCTCCGACCCGCAGCATGTCCACAAACGGCGGGGGGCGCCGCTTCGAGCCGGTGGACCTTACCCGCGGCAACTTCACTTTCCAGGTCGGCGCCTTTCAGGACCGTGCCAATGCTCAGCGCCTGGCCGCCCGACTGGAAAAACGCCACGCCAACGTCCATATCGCCTCATTTGACCGTGGTGACGGGCTCTATCATCGGGTCCGGGTGGGGCGGGCTCGGCGGCTGGACGAGGCCGAAGCCTATGAGCGCACCCTGATGCAGCAGGGTTATGATGTCTTCATCGTGGCTGAATAAGCCGATTTTTTCCGGTCGCCTGCAAACCGTCTTTCTCGACCGCGACGGCGTGATCAACCGCGATTCTCCCGACTACGTGACCTCCTGGGATCGATTCGCTTTTCTGCCCGGCGCGCTGGACGCCATCGCGGCCCTGACAGCGGCCGCCATCGATGTGATCGTCGTCACCAACCAATCCGCCCTGGCCCGGGGAAAGATGACCCCGGAAACGCTGGCGGACATTCATCAGCGCCTGATCCGTGAGGTGAGGCGCAGCGGCGGCCGTGTCCACGCCATCCTGCACTGCCCCCACCATCCCGACGAACTTTGTGCCTGCCGCAAGCCCGAGCCGGGCCTGATTCTGCAGGCTCAGGCGCGTTTCGGCCTCGATTTGAAGCAAACCGTCATGATCGGCGATCGCGCCACCGACGTGGCCGCCGGCCGCCGGGCCGGATGCGGGGCCACGATCCTGGTACAGTCCGGTCTGCACGACGAGCGCCCCCGGTTGAAGGCACTGGGGATTGCGCCGGATCTGATCACCGCCGACCTGGCTGCCGCCGTCCGGGCCCTGGGCAACCTCCGGAGCAAAGCGTGACGACATCCCCGCACGAGCGTGTCACGGTAGCGGGGACCATTGCGCACATCACCTATCGCAATCCGGACAATCATTTTACAATCGCCCGTCTGCAGGTGGCGGCCACCCGCAGCCGGGTCAGCATTCTGGGCTACCTGCCCCATGTCGGTCGGGGGGAAAGTTTAAAGGTGACCGGGCATTGGGAAAAACACCCCCGCTTCGGCGCCCAGCTCAAGGTCGAGCATTACGAGACCCTTCTGCCCGGGACCGTCGACGGCATCCGGCGCTACCTCTCCGCCGGCGTGATTCCCGGCATCGGCCCCAAAACCGTCGATCGGCTGGTCCGTCATTTCGGGGCCGATCTCCTCGATGTCATCGACAGGCATCCGGGGCGGCTGACCGAGGTGCGCCGGATCGGCCCGGAAACCGCCGAGCGGATTGCCCGAGCCTGGCAGGTTCATCATGCCGCCCGCGACCTGATGGCCTTTCTGCAGGATCACGACCTTAATCCCGCCTTTTGCGGACCGCTGCTCAAAACGTACGGGGATGAAGCCCTGAGGATCCTGACCGAGACTCCCTATCGAGTGGTGGCGGATCTGCCCGGTCGCGGGTTCGTCATCGCCGACATCATCGCCCGACGACGCGGGCTGCCGGCCGACGATCCCGATCGCCTGCGCGCCTGTCTGCGGCACCTGCTATCGGAGGCCGCCTCCGACGGGCACGTCTGCCTGCCGGAGGACCATCTGTTGGCGGCGGGCCGGGACCGCTTTGGCATCGATCCGGCCGACATGGCCGCCGCACTGGCGACCCTGGCCCAGGAGGGCGAAATCGTCAGCGATCTTCTGGAATCCGCCCCCGGGAGCCGACATATTTATCTGCCGGACCTTCACGCCGCTGAGGTGGGTATCGCTGCGCGCCTGGGGGCCATGCAGACCCTGCCCCCCCCGGAGGTGCCCTGTCAGGCGGATGACATCACGGCCACGGTGGTTCGGCGGCTGGCCATCAAACTTTCCGAGGACCAGCTCGAGGTCGTTCAGGGGGTCTTGAACCACCGGGTGGCCGTGATCACCGGCGGTCCGGGAACGGGCAAGACCACGCTCATTCGCTCCCTGTGCGCGGTGTTCGCCGCTATCGGTCGCCGCGTCTGCCTGGCGGCTCCCACCGGCCGGGCGGCCCGCCGGCTGAGCGAGGTGACGCGGCAACCGGCGGCCACGCTGCACAAGCTGCTGGGCTACAATCCCGTTGAGGGCGCTTTTGCGAAGGACCAGGACGATCCGATCGAGGCCGATATTTTTATCGTGGACGAAGCCTCGATGATCGATACACCGCTGGCGTATCACTTCCTCCAGGCCGTCCCTGTCACGGCGGTATTGATTCTGGTGGGGGATATCTTCCAGCTACCGCCGGTGGGGCCGGGCAGCGTGCTTCAGGATGTCATCGCCGCCGCCGCGGCAGTTTATCAGTTAACCCGGATTTTTCGCCAGCAGGGGGAAAGCCCGATCGTTCTTAACGCCCACCGCGTCCTGCAGGGCCGGATGCCGGAATTGGAGATGCCGGCGCTGCCCGAACTGGCGGCCTTTCATTTTATCGAAGAGCATAGACCCGAAGCTGCGGCGGCCATGGTGGTCGAGCTCTGTGCACAGCGGCTGCCGAACCGGTTCGGCCTGGATCCCATCCGGGACATTCAAGTCCTGACCCCCATGCATAAAGGCGAGATCGGCACCATCAATCTCAACCAGGCCCTGCAGCGCGAACTGAACAAACCCCCGATCGATTCGAGGGCGGCGTTTCAAACCGGCGACAAGGTCATGCACCTGCGAAACAACTATGCCAAGGGCGTCTTCAACGGAGATATCGGGATGGTCGCGGAAGTCGACAGCCAGAAAGAAACCCTCGTGGTGTCCTATGACAGTCGTCTGGTGACATACGCTTTCAGCGAGCGGGTCGAACTCACGCTGGCTTACGCCATATCGGTGCATAAATCTCAGGGCTCCGAATA
>JASJCV010000270.1 GCA_030065275.1 Desulfobacterales bacterium
CCCCTTGAATCCTTGAACCCATAGCTTAACTCACCTCCAGCCAATCGGGGCATAACCCTTGTCCCGCAGGCACTTTTCGACAAAAGCGCGAAATACCTGGTCGGGTTTGCCGGAATTGAGCATGCTGCGGGTCATGGCCGCGGCGGCCCCGCCGGCGGCTCCGGCCGCGCCGCCGCGGCCGGGGCTTCCCCACACGGCCCCTGCGGCCGCGCCGGCCGCACCGCCTACGGCCGCGCCGCCGACCGTGTTTTTAGCGACCCGTTCCGAACGATCCGTATCGGCACCATGCGTGCGTGCGAGCTGAACGCATTGGTCGATATCGTCTTCGGCTGTCGTTTGGCCGACGGCGTAATAATGGGCATTGGGGTAAAGGACCGGTCGTTGACTTGCACAGGCGGACACGAGCAGTGCAACCGCAATTCCTGCAGCCGTGAATAGGCATTTCCTTTGAGGACTCAAATTACGATGACCTTTCGGGTCTGGGTATCAAAACCCGTTGAAAGTAAACTATCCTGCAATTGCCAGGTGTTCCTCAGGCTTCATGGCTGCGATCAACGGGATCGACGCTGCCAAGACGGCCATGATCGCCTTTATCCCTTTGCTCGGCCGATCTCGACGCTCTGTGAGCCGGCGGTACTTTCCGGCCCGGACGGGCGGCATTCGTTAAAGCGCCGTAGCTGCGCGCCTTCATGACTTCCGTCAGCGTCTGTCTGAAACATGGTGACCCGGATTTGGGAGGACGGTCGCCGGTCTCCCGGGAATACCGAAACCAGGGGCGATAGCGTCGACCGGGATCCTCTCGGAGCCAAACGATGATGTCGCCAATGTGGATTTTGCGGATCTGTCCAATCACAGGGGCTGCCCAAGCGATACAGCGGCGCAGGTAGCGGATCGGGCCCGCAGCGCGGGAAGATCCAGCACTTTTCTCTGGATGCCGCCCCTGCCGATTCTGTCGCAGGGTCCTATCGGTCTTGGTCGTCGGACGCGGTGGCGGCGATTGGGGCAGGCGGGAACGCAGAAAGGCCCAGGCCCGGTTCGCATCCTGGGCGTTTCTCATCGCCATCGATTTGAGTGCGGAGTTGTCCGAATATCGATCCGGGTGCCAGAGCTTGACCTGCTCGCGATAGGCGCGCCGGGCCTCGTCCAGGGTGGCCTCGGGGTGTAGGCCCAGAATTTTGAAAGCATCGTATCGGTTCATTGGATCAAGCCCGCTTCGGCGCGATTCAGACCTCCCAGCGGTCACCGCCCTTGTGACGCAGCTCGATGTATTCGACTGTGCCGCGATCGCTGATGAATGCATTGATGACGAAACTGACGATACTGATCAGAAGCGAGCCGAATACGGCGGACCAGAAGCCGATGACATCAAAGCCTGCAATGAGCGCAGATGCCATTTTGAGCATGGCGGCATTGATGACAAATGTAAACAGGCCGAACGATAGGATGTTGATCGGGAGGGTGATGATCAGGGCGATCGGTCGAAAGACGGCGTTCAGGATGCCCAGCATGGCCGCGGCGGCAAAGGCGGAGAAAACACCGCTCACGTGAATACCGTCCATCAAGTAGGCGGCCGTGCTGATTGAAAAACCAAGGATAAGCCAGCGGATGAAAAAGCCGTTCATGGCGAAGCTCCTCATCGACTTGTCGATTTATGACCCAATGGTGGGTATGCACGGACAAGCATCTAAATACTATAAATAAGACACAATGGGAAAAAATCATTCCGGGGGTTTAATGGCCTGGGATGCCAGCCAGGCTGAAATGACCGTCCGGACCCCATCCTCCCACGCGCCGGCTTGCAGGCCGAAAACCCGTTCGAACTTGCTGCAGTCCAGTCGCGAGTTGGCCGCGCGTTTGGCCGGCAGGGGATATGCGCTCGTTGGAATGGCCTCGAGGGCTTCGATTTTAAGCGCCACGCCCATGGTCCGCGCCGTGGTGAAAATATGGTCGGCGAACCCGTGCCAGCTGATGGGTGGCTGCCCGCCATAATGGTAGACGCCCCAGGGGCACTCTGTTTCGGTGCGATAGATCGCGGCGATCCCCATGATGGCTTCGGCCAGGTGGCCGGTAAAGGTGGGGCAGCCCACCTGATCGTTCACCACCCTAAGGGATGGGCGTTCCTGCCCCAGGCGCAGCATGGTTCTGACAAAATTGTTCCCGTGGGCGCCGAAAACCCAGGCGGTTCTCAGAATGACGAACCGGTTGGTCATGGCCTGAACCGCCGCTTCGCCGGCTGCCTTGCTGCGCCCGTAGGTATTTATGGGACGCAACGGATCGCTCTCGGTGTACGGGCTGTCCTTGGTGCCGTCGAAGACGTAGTCGGTGGAGACGTGGATCAGGGGGATCCCATGCCGCGCGCAGGTCGTCGCCAGGTGGGACGGGCCGTCCCGGTTGGCAGCAAAGGCTTGTTCTGACTCCTCCTCGGCCCGGTCCACGGCGGTGTAGGCGGCACAGTTGACCACCAGGTCCGGTTGGCGTGCATCGATCGTCCGGTCGACGCGGTCGGCGCGGGTGATGTCCAGGGTGCTGCGCGTTAGCGCCAGGGTGTCGAAGCCCTGTTGAATGGCCGCTTGGGCGACGTCGTGGCCCAGTTGTCCCTGGGCGCCAGTGATCAGGAGGCGCATGTCATTTTCCACCGGTCAGCATTTCACGGGGAAGCGCCTTGAGCCGAGGATATTGCCGGTCCTTTTCCGATAGCAACGGGTTTTCGACGGGCCAGTCGATACCGATGTCCGGATCGGACCAGAGGACACCCCCTTCGGCTTCGGGGGCGTAGAAGTCGGTACATTTGTAAAGCACATGGGCGGTTTCG
Source organism: Desulfobacterales bacterium (assembly GCA_030065275.1). Lineage (GTDB taxonomy): Bacteria > Desulfobacterota > Desulfobacteria > Desulfobacterales > UBA5852 > JABZFP01. Next base: position 2,813 of record JASJCV010000270.1, read on the forward strand.
CTGGTAACGCAGAAACCGTGTGCCAGCCCGGCGGCAATCAGCATCTGCTGGTTGTTGGCGCTCGAGAGCTTTATGCCGAACCACTGCCCGAAGGTGGGCGAACCCAGGCGGATGTCCACGGCCACATCGAAAATTTCACCCTGAATAACCTGGACGTGCTTGGCCTGCGCCCGCGGGGTCTGAAAATGCAAGCCCCGCAGCGTATTGCGGGAGGAAAACGACAAATTGTCCTGGACGAAATCGCTTGGCAGACCGGCGGCCGCAAAGCGTTCGCGCTGGAAGGTTTCCATGAAGAAGCCGCGCGGATCGCTGAACACCCTGGGTGTCAGGACCCAGACGCCATCGATGGGGGTCGCTTGAATTTCCATCCTAAAATTGTCCTTCGGTGTTGAGGACGTTGAGTAGATATTGGCCATAGCCGCTTTTATTGAGCGGCGCGGCCAGCGCTTCCAGCTGAGCGGCCGTGATGAATCCCTGGCGATAGGCGATTTCTTCGACGCAGGCCACCTTGAGCCCTTGGCGCTGCTCGATGACTTCGATGAAGCCGGAGGCCTGCATCAGGCTGGTGTGGGTACCCGTGTCGAGCCAGGCCACTCCGCGGCCGATCTTTTCGACGAAGAGCTCTCCCTTCTGTAAATAGGCCGTGTTGACGTCCGTGATTTCAAGCTCGCCCCGATCCGATGGGCTGAGCCCGGAAGCGATTGCGACCACATCGTTGTCGTAAAAATATAGGCCGGTGACAGCCCAGTTCGATTGGGGCGCAGCAGGCTTTTCCTCGATATCGACGACCTTGCCGTCCCCATCGAAGGTGATGACTCCGTAGCGTTCCGGATCGCGCACCCAATAGCCAAAAACACTGGCGCCCCGATCCCGCGCTTTGGCTCGCCCCAGCTGTTTAGGCAGGCCGTGGCCGTAGAAGATGTTGTCGCCCAGTACCAGGGCTACCGGATCCGGGCCGATGAATTCACGCCCCAAGATGAAGGCCTGGGCGATGCCCTCCGGCCGGGGCTGTTCCACATAGCTGAAGGCCAGTCCCCACTGGTGGCCGTCCCCCAGAAGCTCGCGGAAGCGGGGCAGATCCTGGGGGGTGGAGATTATCAGGATCTCACGGATGCCCGCCAGCATAAGAATGGAGAGAGGATAGTAAATCATGGGTTTGTCATAGACCGGGAGCAGCTGCTTGCTGACCACCAGCGAGATCGGGTAGAGCCGGGTGGCGCTTCCGCCGGCCAAGATGATACCTTTCATAACGACGTCCGTTCGTTTTAACGTTTAGCGGTTGTTGTAGTTGGTCTCGATCCATTGCCGGTATTCGCCGCTGCGAATCGAGGCCACCCAGTCCATGTGCGCGAGATACCATGCCACCGTGTCCTCGATGGCTCCCTCGAACCGAAAGCGCGGCTGCCAGCCAAGCTCGTTGCGAATCTTGGTCGCATCGATGGCATAGCGATAGTCGTGGCCGGGCCGGTCGGTGACGAAACGGATCAGCCCGCGGCTGCCTTGGGCGCCACTTCGCGTCAGCAAGCGGTCCAAGAGGTCGCAAAGCAAGTGCACGATCTCCAGATTGCGTTTTTCAGCGCCGCCACCGATCAGGTAGGTTTCCCCGGGATTGCCTCTCTCCAGAACGGTCAGCAGGGCCTCGCAATGGTCGAGTACATAAAGCCAGTCGCGGATGTTGGCGCCATCGCCATAAACCGGCAGCTCGCGCTCTTCCAGGATGTTTAGAATCATCAGCGGGATGAGCTTTTCCGGAAACTGGTAGGGCCCGTAGTTGTTGGAACAGTTGGTCACGATGGCCGGAAGACCGTAAGTGTGATGCCAGGCCCGCACAAAGTGGTCCGATGCGGCCTTGGAGGCTGAATAGGGGCTATTGGGCGCGTAGGGGGAGGCCTCCGTAAAATAGCCCGTATCGCCCAGCGTGCCGTAGACCTCGTCGGTGGAGACATGCACAAAACGAAAATTCTCCGGTTTGCCGTTCTGCTCCCAGCCGCTCTGGAAAACTTTGAGCAGCTGGCAGGTGCCGTTGACGTTGGTTTCGATAAAGGCTTGGGGGGCCAGAATCGAACGGTCCACATGGGATTCGGCCGCAAAATGGATCACACCGTCTAAAGTCTCTTCATCGATAATCACGCGCAGCAGCGCCTCGTCCAGAATGCTGCCGTGGACGAACCGGTAGCGCCCCGGATATAGCTTGGTCAAATCGGCCAGGTTGCCGGGGTTGCCCGCGTAGGTCAGGGCGTCCAGGCACACGATGCGCCACTGCGGACGAAGCTTAAGCGTGTGGCGGATGAAGTTGGTGCCAATGAAACCGGCGCCGCCGGTCACGAGATAGGTTCCTGTTGATGCGTTCATGGCGCGATCCTAACTGGCTGGCCTCGAGTGCAAAGGGTTCAATCCAAAGGGCTAACCCCCGACTTCTGATCTGCGGGATAAGATTCACTTTCCGGTATGCCACCTCCAGGCGGTGCGAATGATATCTTCGATGCTTTCGAAACGGGGCTGCCAGTTCAAATCTTTTTTGATCTTGTCGGCGCCGGCGATGAGGACGGCGGGATCGCCCGGTCGCCGCGGGGTTTCGACGACAGGGATTGAGCAGCCGCTGACGCGCCGGGCCGTTTCGATGATTTCGCGTACGGATATGCCCCGGCTGTTTCCAAGGTTGTAGACATTGCTGCCGGCACCGTCCATGAGGGCGTCGATAGCGGTCAGATGGGCGGCCGTCAGATCGCTGACATGGATGTAGTCGCGGATACAGGTACCGTCCGGCGTGGGGTAGTCGACGCCGTAGATCTTGATGTGTTCCCGCACGCCAAGGGCGACTTC
>JASJCV010000271.1 GCA_030065275.1 Desulfobacterales bacterium
ATATTCTTGCCGATATCGAACAAAATGGCGAAGCCGCCGTCGTGGCCCTCGCCCGACAATTTGATGGTTGGGAAGGGGATTTTATTCTCAGCCCGGAGAAAAAACAGCGCCTGATCGATACGGTGTCGGATGATATCAAGAGGGATATCCGGTTTGCCCACGAGCAGGTCTACGGGTTTGCCCGGGCCCAGCGCGACAGCATTCGCGAGTTTGAAAAAGAAACCCTGCCCGGTGTGCGACTGGGCCAGCGCATCGTTCCGATGGCGGTGGCCGGGTGTTACATTCCCGGAGGCCGATTCGCGCATGCGTGCTCGGCCCTCATGAGTGTGGGTACGGCCAAGGCGGCCGGGGTCGAAACCGTGATCGCCTGCTCACCGCCCCGCGGTGAGAGTATCGCGCCGGCAGTGGTTTATGCGCTGGATGTGGCCGGCGCCGACATCATTCTTGAAATGGGCGGCGTTCAAGCCATCGCCACCATGGCCTTCGGTCTCTTTACCGGAAAGCCGGCCAATATTCTGGCGGGTCCGGGGAACGCCTACGTTGCCGAAGCCAAGAGCATTCTGGCTTCCGCCGGTAAATGCACCATCGATGTGTTTGCCGGCCCTACGGAATCCGCCATCATTGCCGATCAAACCGCGGACTATATGACAGTGGCCGTCGACCTGGTGTCCCAAGCCGAACATGGCTATGACTCCCCGGTATGGCTTTTTACGGACTCCCGGGAACTGGGGGAAAAAGTCCTCGAGGTGATTCCCAAAATTGTGGCCGACATGCCCAACCCCGATGTCCCGGGAGCCGCCTGGCGGGACTATGGTGAAATTGTCCTCTGTGCGGACAGAGAAGAACTCTGCCGCGTGAATGACGTCTACGCCGCCGAGCATGTCCAGGTCATGGCGGAGGATCTGGACTGGTGGGTGGCGAATCTTAAATCCTACGGATCCTTGTTTTTAGGGGAAGGCAGCACCGTGCCCCACGGGGACAAGTGTTCAGGCACCAATCACATCCTGCCCACCAAAAAGGCCGGTTATTATTCCGGGGGACTGAATGTCATGAAATTCCTGAAAATCTACACCTATCAGGAGATCAGCCCGGAAGCCAACAAGGTCGTCAGTGGTGCCGCATCGCGGCTTTCACGGGTGGAGGGCATGGAGGGCCATGCCCGGGCGTGCGACTGGCGGCTGCGCAAGTATTTCCCCGATCAGGACTGGGACTTTGAAGTCTATGACCAAACCAAATATTAGAGCGGCGATCGTCGGCTTGATCCACACGCCACAGGGCGGGGCTTTCGATAGCATTGCGTCAGGAGCGTAAGCATGGCTGACACGGCGAGTACTGAATTTACGAAGGACTTTACCCTGCAGGAACCCATCGGCAACGAGGGGATTGAAAGGGCGATGGCGATTTTAAAATCCGGCAAGCTCCACCGCTACAATGTCGATCCGGATGAAAAGGGCGAAGCCGCGCTTCTGGAAGAAGAATTCGCCGCCTATATGGGGAAAAAATACTGTCTGGCCTGCGCCTCCTGCGGGAGCGCCATGTATCTGGCCCTCAAAAGCGCCGGTGTCCAACCCGGCGACAAAGTCCTGTGCAATGCCTACACGTTGGCGCCCGTTCCCGGCGCCATCGAAAATGCGGGGGCGGTGATCGAACTGGTTGATATTGTCGACGACTATACGATTGACCTGGCGGATCTCGAAAAAAAGGCGAAATCCGAGGACGTCAAATGGTTCATGCTTTCCCACATGCGCGGGCACATCGCCAATATGGACCGGGTCATGGACATCTGTGCGGCCCATGGTCTGGAATTGATCGAAGACTGCGCCCACACCATGGGGGCCACCTGGGATGGCAAGAAATCCGGTGCCTTCGGATTGGCCGCCTGTTTCAGCACCCAAACCTATAAACACATGAACTCGGGCGAGGGGGGCCTGCTGGTTACCGATGATCCCGATCTGATGGCCCGGGCCATCATCTATTCGGGATCCTACATGCTCTACGAACGCCACACCGCCCGGCCGGACATGGCTGTTTTCGACAAGATCAAAACGCTGGTTCCCAACTACTCCTGCCGGATGGACAATCTGCGCGCGGCCATTTTGCGCCCCCAACTCAAAAAGTTGGATGCCCAGTGCGCGCGCTGGAACAAACGCTATCAGATTCTGGAGCGAGGGTTGAATGCGATCGACGGCATTACCTGCCCCGCGCGGGATCCGCGCGAGAATTACGTGGGCAGCTCGATCCAGTTCTCCCTGATCGGTCAGAACGAGGCCACCATCAGGCGTTTTCTGGCGGATTGCCTGGCGCGGGGGGTCGAGCTTAAATGGTTCGGCAATAAGGAACCGGTAGGCTTCACGAGTGCCTATGACAGCTGGCAATATTTCAAGGAGCTGCCCGTTCTGGCCAACACCAAACGAATCCTGGCCGTCATGTGTGACATGCGCATTCCCCTGACGTTTAACGCGGACGATTGCCGGCTTATCCTGGCGATTATCAAAGAGGTTTCTGCCACCGTATTGAAATAAGGAGAGAAGAGATGTCCAAACAAACGATAAAAACCGACCAGGCCCCGGCCGCCATCGGCCCCTATTCCCAGGGGGTGGTTTCAAACGGGTTGCTTTTTACCTCCGGTCAGCTGCCCATTGACCCGGCCACCGGGAAAATTCCCGATGTCGGCATTGAAGACCAGGCGCATATCGTTTTCAGGAATTTGGAAGCGATCGCCGCGGCGGCGGGGACAAGCCTGGATAAAGCGGTCAAAAGCACTGTCTATCTGGCCGACATCAACAACTTCCAGGCCGTCAACAGCATCTATGCCCAGTACTTCAAGGAGCCCTTCCCCGCGCGCAGTGCTTTTCAGGTGGCCGCGTTGCCGTTGGGGGCGGCGGTTGAAGTCGAAGCCATTTTTCAACTCTAAGATGACCGTTAGATGTAGAAAGGACAGCGCATGAACTATTCCAAGTTTCCCCGGCGGCATTACCTGCAGGGACCGACGCCCATCGAGTTCCTGCCGTCCCTGAGCCAGGCGCTCGGCGGTGGGGTCAACCTCTATGTCAAACGCGACGATCTTCTGCCGGGCTCCGGCGGGGGCAATAAAACCCGCAAACTCGAGTTCTGCATTGCGGATGCCCTTGAACAGGGCGCCGATTCCATCATTACCTGCGGTGCCGTACAGTCCAACCATTGCCGGCTCACGGCGGCCTGGTCGGCCAAGGAAGGTCTGGACTGCCATCTCATTCTTGAAGAACGCGTGGCCGGTTCCTACAAAGCGGAAGCCAGCGGCAACAATTTTCTTTTCGAGCTGCTGGACGTGAAGAGTATTGATGTCGTTCCGGGCGGTACGGACATGATGGGCGCGATGGGCGCCAAGGCGGATGCGCTGGCCGAAGCCGGGCGCAAACCTTACATCATCCCCGGCGGCGCCTCCAACGCCATCGGCGCAACGGGTTATGCGGTTTGTGCCGAGGAGACCATGGGCCAGCTCAATGCCATGCGTCTGATGATCGATCACATCCTGGTGCCTTCGGGCTCGGCCGGAACGCATGCCGGGATGGTGGTCGGCATGACGGGTGTCAACGGCGGGATTCCCATCAGCGGTGTCAATGTTTCCCGGCCCAAAGACGTGCAGGAGGAGATTGTCTTCCAGCTGGCCCTGGAAACCGCTGAAAGGCTGGGGGTCGAAAATGCCATTTCCCGCGACGACATTGTCTGCTTCGACCAGTATGTCGGTCCGGGCTATTCCCTGCCGACCGACGCCATGGTCGAAGCCGTGAAGCTTTTTGCCAAAACCGAAGCGATTCTATTGGATCCGGTCTATTCCGGCAAAGCGGCGGCGGGGCTCGTCGACCTCGTGCGCCAGGGGCATTTCCCCAAGGGGGCCAACGTGCTTTTTCTCCACACCGGCGGATCCCCGGCGCTGTTTGCCTACATGGACACCTTCCGGCAGGTCTGATCTTGGCGCGCATCGAAATACAGCCGAGCACCTCTGCGATGCGAGGTGCCCGGCCGGAAATGATACCACCGGGCTGGAAGACAGATGGCCGAAAAAAAAGAAAAGATAGTGGGCATCTTGGGCGGCATGGGGCCGGAAGCCACGGTTGATCTGATGCAGCGTATCATCCGGCTGACGCCGGCAGGGGATGATGCCGATCATATCCGCTGTATCATTGACAACAACCCCAAGGTGCCTTCCCGGATAAAGGCCATTATCGAGGGTGACGGGGAAGATCCCGGACCCTGCATGGCGGATATGGGGCGGCGTCTGGCCGCCTGGGGGGCCGATTTTCTGGTAATTGCCTGCAATACGGCCCATTATTACCACGGCGCGGTTCAGGCGGCCGTCGACATCCCGGTGATCAACCTGATCGATCTGGTGGTGCAGCATGTGAAAGACCATTTCCCGGAACGCGAAAAGGTCGGCATCCTGGCATCACCGGCGGTTGCCATGACCGGCTTGTATACCTCGCGGTTCCGCAAGTTGGCCGTCACGGATATCTGGCCGGACACCGATCACCAGACGCGCCTTTTGGGCGTCATCAAGGCGGTCAAAAAAGGCGACACGGGACCGGGCGTGCGTTTCGACTATGTCGCCGTGTGTGACCATCTCCGGCAGCGGGGGGCGCAGCTGGCCATCGTGGCCTGTACCGAACTGAGCGCGCTGGGCGAAGCACTGCCGATCGATTTTTTGGACGCCGCCGAAATCCTGGCGATGGAGATCGTGGCGGTGGCCAAAAAAGGAAACGCATTCGCATAGGCCGACCCTTGGCCCACCGCAGAGCTCCGGCGGGGTCCAAACGTTGAGGCAACCCGATCGCTCGATTGGCATTGCAGGCAACGGCGAAGGGGTTCGGCCAACTGTTTTGAGGGGGCTTGGGGCTGCGCTCATCATCCTTCAGTTTAGCCAAGGGAGCGTTCGATTTGGCCGACAATAAATCTTACATGAAATCCCTGCAGGCGTACGAGAAGATTCGGGACATGATCCTCAGCGGGGTCAAGCTTCCCGGGACCCGTCTTGTCCTGTCGGAGCTGGAGGCCGAGCTGGACCTCGGTCGCGGTCCCATCCGGGAGGCTCTGATGCGTTTGGACCGCTCCGGTCTTGTAAAAAATATCCCTTACAAGGGTGCGATTGTCGCCACACCGCCGACCCAAAAGGAAATTCTGCATATCTATGACCTGCGCGCGGCATTGGAAGCCAAGCTCGCGGTCGAAGCCATCGACAAACTGACCGATGCGGATTTTCGCAAGCTGGAAGAATTGCTGAAGCAGATGGATGCGCTCCCGCAAAACCATTATCAGTTGGACCGCGAGTTCCATCGCATCATCTGCGCCGCCTCCGGGCTCCCCCATCTGTGCCACATTGCCCAGACCCTGGTGCAGTCGGTGGAAAGCGTCCTGAATATTTACCGCCGCGAGAAGGACCATTGCACCCGATTCAATGCGGAACATCGGGCCATTTTCGATGCGCTTAAAAGCAAGGATCCCAAACGCGTAAAAAAGACGTTCGAAGTCAATATAAAGAGCGGCCTTGAAATCATTAAAGATACTTATAGCAAATTGCTCAAGGTTCCTTTCGAGTAGCGCCGCTTGCGGCTGCTGAAGGCGTTCCCGAAAAAAAAAGCCGGCGGCAACAAATGACTTG
>JASJCV010000272.1 GCA_030065275.1 Desulfobacterales bacterium
GTCAACAAGGTCTGCGGCTCGGGGCTCAAGACGGTGATGCTCGCCGCGCAGGCCATCCAGGTGGGGGATGCCGACGTGGTGGTGGCCGGCGGGATGGAGAACATGAGCATGGCGCCGCACTTTCTGGACAAGTCCCGCACCGGCTACCGGATGGGACACGGCGTGCTGCGCGACCACATGATCCACGACGGCCTTTGGGACCATGTCAACGATTTTCACATGGGCATTTCCAACGACCTTTGCGCCGATAAATACGGCGTCTCCAGGGAGGACCAGGACCGCTACGCCGCCGAATCCTACCGGCGCTCACGGGCCGCTATCGCCGCGGGCAAATTCCGGGACGAGATCATGACGGTGGAACTTCCCCAACGCAAAGGCGCACCCGTCGTATTCGACCGGGACGAATGCCCCCGGAAAACAAGCTATGAGGCCCTGTCCACCATGCGCCCGGCATTTCAGGAAAACGGGACGGCCACGGCCGGCAATGCCTCGATCATCAGCGACGGCGCCGCCGCCGTGGTGGTGATGGCCCGCGAGAAGGCCGACGCCCTGGGCTGCCGCATTCTGGCCACGATCGGCGCCCAGGCCGCCTACGGGATCGAAATGAAATACGTTCTGGTGGCACCGATCTGGGCCGTGCCCAAATGCCTGGCCAAACAGAACATCGCCATGGAGGCGGTCGATCGCTTCGAGATCAACGAGGCCTTCAGTGGATCGACACTCGCGGCAATGCGGGAACTGAATCTCGATCCGCACAAGGTAAACGTCAACGGTGGCGCCGTATCGCTGGGCCACCCCATCGGCGCCAGCGGCTGCCGGGTGCTCGTCACCCTGATTCACGAGTTGATTCGGGAAGATCTCAAGACAGGCCTGGCCTCCCTCTGCCTCGGCGGCGGGGAGGCCGTCGCCCTGGTGGTCACCCGAAGTTGAACTTTCCAAATCGCCACCCTGCCAACTGTAATGAAGCTCTGAAGGCTATTTATGGTTTGGGTGGCGATCCCTTTGTCCCGCGCCGAGCATCGAGGTGGCGGCCGGGATGAAGCGTGCGGATTGTTTGAGCGACAGCGAGTTTCCGCACGCTCCGGCCACCACCTCGACGCGCAGGAGTTAGCGGGACGCGGCGGTTTCTTTTGGTTCGTTTTCTTTGCCGTCAAAGAAAATGAACAATTGCAAAATAAAGGAGGATCAAATGGAAGTTAAAGTCTTCGGAGTCGTGGGCGCCGGTCAAATGGGCAACGGCATCGCCCAGGTCGCCGCGGCCAGCGGCCTCGATGTGATCATGAACGACATCGCGGAAGAATTCGTGCAAAAAGGTCTGGGGGCCATCGATGCCAACCTCGAACGCGGCGTGTCCAAGGGCCGGCTCAGCGCCGAGGACAAATCCGCGGTCCTGGCCCGCATCCGGGCCAGCACCGATATAAATGATATGGCCGGGGTCGATTTCGTCGTGGAAGCCGCCACCGAGCGGGAGGAGCTCAAGTTCACCATCTTCCGCAACCTCGACGCCGTCTGTCCCCCGGAGGCCATCCTGGCCACGAACACCTCCTCGATTCCCATCGGCCGGATCGCCGCCCAGACCGGCCGACCCGAAAAAGTGATCGGCATGCACTTCATGAATCCGGTGCCGGTGATGAAGCTGGTGGAAGTCATCCGCGGGCTGGCCACCTCGGATGCGACCTTCGATCTGACCTGGTCGCTCTCCGAGCATTTCGGTAAAACACCGGCCCAGGCCAACGATTACCCCGGGTTCATCGCCAACCGCATCCTCATGCCCATGATCAACGAGGCCGTCTACTGCCTCTACCACGGCGTGGGTACGGCCGAGGATATCGACACCGTCATGAAGCTGGGCATGAATCATCCCATGGGCCCGCTGGCGCTGGCCGATCTGATCGGCCTGGACACCTGCCTGGCCATCATGGAAACCCTCAACGACGGGTTTCGCGATTCCAAATACCGGCCCTGCCCGCTGCTGCGCAAATACGTGGAAGCCGGGTGGCTGGGCCGCAAATCCGGAAGGGGCTTCTACCGCTACGACCGGAAATAGGCCCCGGCGAAGGGCCACCCCCATCAAGCCATGCGTCGCGCGGCCCACGGCCGGGACGCAGAGAAAACAATCAGTCGGCAGGAGGCATTATGGCGACAAAAAAGAAAGGCGGGCTCGAACCGGTCGGTAAAAAGATCAAGAAAGTCCGCACTAAAAAAAAGATGACGTTGGACGGCATGGCCAATGAAACCGGCTTTTCGATCGACTATCTCAAACAGATCGAGGCCGGGAAGAAGATTCCGGCCGTGGGCGCGCTGCTGCAGATCGCCCGGGCGCTCGAGATCGACACGGGCTTCTTTCTGCGGGAACAGGAGACCGCTCTGCAGACCCGGGTTCAGGCCTACTCGGAACGCACGGACAACTACGCCTACACCACCCTGACGCCTGGGGCCGAAAACAAGCACCTCAAGGCCTTCAAGGTGACAGTCGAACCTAAAAAAGACCACGAAGGCGTGGGCTACCAGCATGAGGGCGAGGAATTCGTCTATGTGCTCAAGGGCCGCATGGAAATAACGGTGGGCGAGCATGTCAACCTGCTGGACGAGGGCGACTCGCTGCACTTCAACTCCGGCATCCGCCACCGCATGCGCAATGTCAGCAGCCAGACGGCCGAAATGCTGGTGGTCGTCTACGGCCCATAACCGCGGGAGGAAAGCATGCTTTTCAGCCTGACCGACGAACAGTTGATGATCCAGTCCATGGTCCGCGAATTCTCCCGCAAGGTCCTTGCGGCCACTGCCGCCGAGCGCGACCGCACCAAGGAATTCCCCGCCGACAATCTGAAAAAAATGGCCGATCTGGGCCTGATGGGCATGATGGTCCCCCCGGAATACGGCGGCGAAGGGGCCGACACGATAAGCTATTTCCTGGCGCTGGCGGAGGTCGCCTATTCCTGCGCCGCCACCGCCGTGGTCATGTCGGTGCACAATTCGATTGTCTGCGAGAGTATTCTGCGCTGGGGCTCCGAAGACCTCAAGCAGCGGTATCTGCCCGTGCTGGCCGACGGCGAGAAAATCGGGGCGTTCGCCCTCACCGAACCGGAGGCCGGATCCGACCCGGTCAGCCAGATCACGACCGCCGTGCGCGACGGCGAGCACTACGTGATCAACGGCACCAAGCGCTTCACCACGACCGGGAAAAACTGCGGGCTGGTGATCGTCACCGCCAAGACCGATGAGACCCAGCGCCACAAAGGCATCAGCGCCTTCGTGGTGGACAAGGGCACCGCCGGCTTCAAGGTCGGCCACACCGAAGACAAGATGGGCCTGCGGGCCTCCGACACCACCGATCTGATTTTCGACAACTGCCGGGTACCGGCCGCCAACCTGCTGGGCGAACTGGGCCAGGGTTTCAAAATCGCCATGACGGCCCTGGACGGGGGGCGCATCGGGATTGCGGCCCAATCCATCGGCGTGGCCCAGGCCGCGCTGGACGCTTCGGTCAAATACGCCAAGCAGCGCGAGCAGTTCGGCCAGAAAATTTCCAAATTCCAGGGAATGCGCTGGATGATCGCCGACATGGCCACCGAACTGGAGGCCGCGCGCCAACTGGCCCTGTCGGCCGCCGCCATGAAAGACCGGGGCGAAAAGTTCACCCAGCGCGCATCCATGGCCAAGCTGTTCGCCTCCGAAATGGTCAACCGCCTGACGGCCACGGCCATCCAGATACACGGCGGTTACGGCTTCACCAAAGACTACGACGTGGAGCGTTTTTACCGCGATGCACGGGTCTTCACGATTTACGAAGGCACTTCCGAGATTCAGCGCGTGGTCATTTCCAACCACATCCTCAAAGACAAGCGCCGGCCCTGAAGTTCTTCATTCGGGAGACGGCCGCACGGCATTGTTTGGCCGATGATACGGCCGGGTCAGCATGCGGGCGGTTCAGCCCTGAAAGCGAGTGACGGCAGGAAGGCAAGCAAAGGGTGCAGCTGGGGTGGGAGGAGCGGCGGGGTTTTTATATCCGCTGTTAATCGAACGAAAAGCGCCCGCTCTTGAAGAGCGAAATGCAGGCCCGGGCCAATTCGGGGTCGTAGAATTTGCCCTTGTTCTTGTCGATCTCGCCCAGAGCCACGTCCACGCCCAGCCCGGGTCGATACGGTCGGTGGGAGGCCATGGCTTCGACCACGTCGGCCACGGTGAGCACCCGGGATTCGGGCAGGATTTCGTCCCCGGCCGCCCCCAGCGGATAGCCGCTGCCGTCGAGCTTTTCGTGATGCTGGTAGACCATGGTGGAGACGTCCCATGGAAACTCGATATCCTTGACGATATCATAGCCCACCTGGGGATGCTCCTTGATCAGATTGAACTCGTTGGCGGTCAGGCGGCTGGGTTTGCTCAGAATCTCGGCCGGCACACTGATCTTGCCCAGATCGTGGATGATGGCGGCCACACGCACGGCCTCGATCTGATCGCGGTCGAAGCCCACCTCCTGGGCGATCGCCGCCGCCAGGTCGGCCACCCGCCGCTGGTGCCCGGCGGTGTAAGGATCGCGGGTCTCCACCGTGTGGGCGATGGCCCGCACGATGCCGTTCATGGCGTTTTCCAATTTGCTCATACTGCGCTGCAGGGAATCGGTGCGTTCGTCCACCATCTGTTCGAGATTGCGCCGGTAGGAACGGTTGGCCATTTCCAGCTCCCGGCGGCGAAAGGCGTTGGCCACGCTGATCAGGATCCCGTTGCGATCCATGGGCTTGATGATGTAGTCGTAGACGCCCAGCTCCAGCATGGATTCTGCCAGATGCGGATCCCCGATGGCCGACACCATGATAGCCGCCGTGTCCGGGTAGGCCTTGAGGACAAAGCGGATAAAATCCAAACCGGATTCGCCCGGCATATTGATGTCGCACAGAACCAAATCGCTGGTGAATTCATCCAGCAAATTCCTGGCGTCACTTGCATTTTCAGCCGTTCGACAAAGATAGCCATTGGCCTCGAGGATTTTCTGGAGCAGCAGGCGGATGGGGCGCTCATCATCCACCACCAGGATCTGCTTGGGAGACTCGCCTCCACCCGCAATCACCTTTTCGGCAAGGCCCTCCGTCGTCGTCGCGGAATCCGGATTCAACTCCATATCGGCATTACTTTCAGCAAGTTGTGTCTGTGGCCCCATTACTCGCAACGGCCTCCTGCCTATCTTATCGGCCGGTAGCCAAATAAGTTTACCGCCAAGGGCCGTTCGGGCCGAAACGACGTCTCGGTTGAGGGAGGTATCGCTAATAAGGAGGGCATTCGCCTCCCCGGACCCGCAGGCGCTAAATGAAGCAGGACACGCAGCAACCGACCGGTTGTGAGCACGCCCGCAAACATGCGACTCACCGCAAGCAGGAAATGGATAACCAGATGAGAAGTGCCGCCCTGCGGCCAACGCCGAATGGCGGCCTTAGGCGCCGCTTTGCAGCCGCCTGGAGGCTACGTCGAGGATGGCAGGAGGCGAGAACGCCGCCCAGGACTAAAAAATGCCCCAATGAGGAGCGCAGGGAGCGTCCTAAAGGGGTAGATTCCGGTTCCGGGCAAGACCGCAGCCAACCGACGCCCGCAGGCGTAGCCCGGCTACGTCGAGGACCG
>JASJCV010000273.1 GCA_030065275.1 Desulfobacterales bacterium
GATGTAAAGCACGCACCAGAGAGCACCGCCCGTAAGCAAGGTCGTGCCTGCGGCACCGGCGCCGTTGATCCGGCTCATACGCTCCTGGCCTTCGATGCGGGCCGCCATCAGATCGCTCGCATCATGGCCGCCCACCGGTCGCTGATCGCGGGCCAGGAGCGTATGAGCCGGATCAACGGCGCCGGTGCCGCAGGCACGACCTTGCTTACGGGCGGTGCTCTCTGGTGCGTGCTTTACATCGGCGCCGACCTGGTGGCCAACGGTGCGCTGGACGGCGCCCATCTGGCCCTCATGGCCTTTGCGACCCTGGCGGCCTTCGAGGCCGTGGTCCCTCTGGCGGCCGCTTACCAATATCTGGGGCAGACCCAGGAGGCGGCGCTGCGTCTGAACGACATCGTCCGCCGTCCGGCACCGGTGTATTTCTCCGACACGCCCGTCGAGCCCGAAAACACCGGGATCGTCTTTGAAAATGTGGCGTTTTACTACCGTCCGGGGGCGCCGCCCGTGCTGAAAAACTTTGACCTGCAGGTCGCCCCGGGAGAACACCTGGCCGTCATGGGCCCCACCGGCGCGGGCAAGTCAACGCTCATCAACCTGATGTGCCGCTTCGGCGACCCCGCGGAAGGGTGCATCCGGATCGGCAACGTGGACCTCCGGCGATGGCCCGAGCCCCGGCTGCGAAAGGCCTTGGCCGTCGTTCCCCAGCAGGCCCACCTGTTCAACGCCAGCCTGCGGGAGAACCTCCTCTGGGCGCGGCCGGAAGCCCAGGAAACGGATCTCTGGGCGGCCCTGGACCAAGCCCGTCTCAAGGATTTCGTCGCCGGACTCCCGGAGGGGCTGGATACCTGGACCGGTGAACTTGGCCAGCTGATATCGGGCGGTGAGGCCCGCCGTCTGGCCGTGGCCCAGGCCGTGCTGCGCGAGGCGCCCATCTGGCTGCTGGACGAGCCCACGGAAGGCCTCGATGCGGTCAACGAACGCGCGTTGATCCATACCGTCCGGACATTGGCTCAAGGCCGCACCCTCGTCATTGTCACCCACCGCCCCGTGGGCCTGAAGGACCTCGACCGGGTCGTCATTATGGAAAACGGCCGTATCGCGGAAGCGGGCACCTACGATGCCCTGATGGCGGCCAAGGGCAGGCTGGCCTCGATGCTGGATGCCATCTGGTGATCGCCCCTCGCCCTCAGCCCCGGCGGGAAAACGCCGCCAGGATTGAAACCCCGGGATGAGTCTGTTACGGTAACCAGCCAGGCTTCAGGATGCTCTGAAAATGGGGGCTATGCGGCAACCACGGCAACAAGGGGCCGCTTTTACCTTCCGGCCAGGCCAAACCACACATATGCCATGCCGCCACCAAGCGCATACACGATCCTCTCCGGCTACACGCCCGGCTGCATCGGCCGGATCGCCGAGCTTCATGGCACTTATTACCACGCCCACTGGAATTTTGGCCTCTATTTCGAAGCCAAGGTCGCCACCGAACTGGCTGCCTTTCTGCAGCGCTATGACAAAGCCCGCGACGGTTTGTGGACCGCGGTGGTCGACGTGCAAATCGAGGGCGTCGTCGTGATCGACGGCATCCAGGCCGCTACCGAGGGCGCGCACCTGCGGTGGTTTATCGTATCCGCCGCCCTGCGCGGCCAAGGAGCGGGCCGACAGCTTCTCGACGTCGCCATCGCGTACTGCCGTCAGAAGCTATATGATCGCGTCTTTCTCTGGACCTTCGAGGGCCTGGATGCGGCGCGCCACCTATATGAATCCCGGGGATTCAAGCTCGTCCGCCAGCAAGACGGCGTTCAGTGGGGTACCGCGGTCAAAGAGCAACTTTTCGCGCTTGACGCGGCTGGCGATCGTTAGCCCAAGAGAAGGAAGGGGGCGCAGAGCATGGAGCGCAAACAGATCCCCGCTCGCAATTACTACTATGCCGCCACCGAGTTGACGGTCGCCGGGATCCCGGCCTTCGCCGACAAGACGTTCGAGCCGTTGTTTCAATCCGCCGGGGAAAACCAGCTTGAAATCGTCGGGCCCACCGAATTTATCTATCTCAACGCCGGCGGAGACCCCACCAAGCCGTTTCGGTTGATCATTGGCCTCCCCGTGCGGGCCCCCCAATCGAGCCCCGATGCATTCGGCTTTCTGGAGACTCCGCCATTCGAATGCCTGAGCGAGGATTTTGCAGGGCCGATGCAGCATATCGGCCGGGCCTGGTATGATTTGTTCCGCCAGGTCCAGGACGCCGGCTATCTCCCCGGCAACCAGGGGCGCGAGGTCTACAAGGACTGGCAGGCCTTCGACGCGGAGGACAACGTCACCGAACTGCAGATGGGGATAGCGGCCCGCAAAATCCCCAGAGGACCGATTTGATTCGTATCACAGAGCCAATTGGCCATTGATCGCTGGAGGCCGCTTTGACAGACTCGATCACCAACAGCATTGGCATGGAGCTCATTCTACTGCCGGCGGGCCATTTCGTCATGGGGGGGGACTGGGATGCCGAGCAGGCCGACGAAAACGAGCTGCCGCAGCACGAAGTGACGTTCAAACAACCTTTTTACATCGGTCGCACGCCAGTCACGCAATTGCAATGGGAAGCCGTGATGAACGCCAACCCAAGCACATTCAAGGGGGACGATCATCCGGTAGATACCGTATCCCATGAGGACGCGGCCGCGTTTCTCAAGCGGCTTAACGCCACTGAAGACAACCCGGGCTACCGCCTGCCCACCGAAGCTGAATGGGAGTACGCCGCCCGGGCCGGCTCCACGAGCACATACTGCTTCGGTCCCCAGACGGCCAGGCTGAGCGAGTATGCCTGGTTCCAGAAGAACAGCGGGCAGGCCACCCACCCCGTCGGCCGTCTGGCGCCCAACGCCTGGGGGCTTTTCGACATGCATGGTAATGTGCACGAGTGGTGCGCCGATTGGTTCGACCGCAACTACTATGCTCGCAGCCCCGGCGAAAACCCGCGCGGACCACGCAAGGGCGTGGCCCGGTGCCTGCGCGGTGGTGACTGGGGCTCGGAAGCCTGGTACTGCCGGAGTGCCACTCGCAGCCTGAGCGCCCCAACGCGTCGCAGTCCGCGGGTGGGTTTGCGCGTCGTCCGGCCTCTGGCACAGCCGGCCACCGCCAAGAAATCAAAGGGGTTGATGGCCCGGGTATTTTCAGCGGACTGACCAGGCCCTCGGGTGCGGGGTGCTTTCCGGGCCGATTGACGTCCCGGCTACCCGTGGTAGGAGGCATAGCGGATTTTGTTCTTTCCCGCTTTTTTCACCGACCACATCAAGCGCTCCGAGGCCCGGATCATCTCGCGCGGCGTCCTGGGGGCCGAGAAGAAGGTGACGACCCCGATACTGAAGGTCACCCGCCATCCGTTGTCTTCCATCACACGGCCGAGGTGGTCGCGGATCTTGGGGATGACCACTTTGGCCGCCTCCTGATCGGTCTCGGGCAGAAGGACAGCATATTCGTCGCCGCCCAGGCGCGCCACCCGGTCCGTCGCACGCAGGTAACGCATCATCGTCCGGGCGACTTTTTGCAGCAAGGTATCGCCCACGGTGTGGCCCAGGCGGCTGTTGATGGCCTTGAAAGCATCAACCCCGACATAGGCCAGTGTCATCGGGCGCCCATAGCGTTGGGTCTTGAGGTATTCGTTTTCGACCAGATTGTAGAGTGCCCGACTGTTCAGCGCGCCGGTCAGAAAATCGGTTAGGGAAAGCGCTCGGGTGCGGGAGAGGGCTCGCTGCATGCGGGCCAGCAAGATGACGCCCAGAATATATACGGCGCCCCACGACACCAGCCGCCACAGGGCTTCACTCAGCGGCTGCAGCTGGGCCCCGGCGTAATGCCCGGCCGCCCACTGAAACCCCCCGGAGACCAGTGCGAGAAGCAGGCCCGGACCGCGCCCGGCCTGAAGGGTCACGAAGTACAGGGGCAGCAGATAGACGGCCGCCAGCGAATAGGCGCTGCCGGCCAGGTAGTCCAGTACGGCCACCACGCCGGCCGATGTCACCCCGATGACCAGAACGACCAGCTTTTGCTGTCCCGCGGTCAGTTTACGCATATCGGCGGCTATTGCTCAACCACGAACTGGACCGAACCCAGCACCTGGTCGGCATCGTCCTGCAGATAGATTTTCCAGTTGCCCTGACGCTCTCCGATCTTCTTGCTGGCGAAGGTTCTCCAGCGGGGACCGGCGCTGAGCGCAAGCGGCACCCGGGCCACTTCTTCCTCCCCGAAATACCAGACCAGTTGAACCGTGACGGGCCGGCTGATGTTGCGGGCTTCCAGAAAACAGAAGACGGTTTCCGTCCCTGAAGGGAAAACGTCGGTGATGCCCACCGGCTCACGTTGCTCGATGTCGGTGCCGACCACCAGGCGCTCCACGCTGAAGGGGGCATTCTGGGCCGATACACCGGAAATGACCACGGCAAGCACGAAAACCGCACTCAGTCCCACGGTCAACAGCATCCGTCGCGTCTCAGGCGATGATAGCATCTGCAGCTCCTTTCAGAATCACACGGGTTGGAAAGGCGATATGAACCGCCGACGGAAGCGAGATTCCTCGGCTGGCTCCGGCGGGGGTG
Source organism: Desulfobacterales bacterium (assembly GCA_030065275.1). GTDB lineage: Bacteria > Desulfobacterota > Desulfobacteria > Desulfobacterales > UBA5852 > JABZFP01. Next base: position 4,587 of record JASJCV010000273.1, read on the forward strand.
ATAAGCTTGCATGCGGCGGGCATCAAAGCAGCGACTGGTCACGCGGCATGCCCATGGCATGGAAGCCCTTATCCACGTATACCACCGTCCCGGTGATGCCGCTGGCCAGCGGGCTGCAAAGGAATGCAGCGGCCTGACCGACTTCGGCGGCACTGAGCGCATCGCCCAGGGGCGCATTCCGGGAGACATAGGCCACCATGCGGTCGATCGAGCCGATGGCGGAGGCCGCCCGCGAGGCCAGGGGGCCGGCCGAGATGCAGTTGATCCGCACCTGATGGCGGCGGCCGGCTTCATGGGCCAGAACACGCACATCGCTCTCCAGGGCGGCCTTGGCGGAACTCATCCCCCCGCCATAGCCCGGGATGACCCGCTGGCCGGCGAGATAGCTCAGGGCCAGGAAGTTTCCGCCCGGGGCCATCAGAGGGGATAGACGACGCACCATGGCCACCAGCGAGTAGGCGCTCACGTTGACGGCCGCCAGGTAGCCGCTGCGGCTGGTCTCCAAAAGCGGTTTTTGCACCTCGGGCCCGTTGGCCAGCGAATGCACCACGATGTCCAGCGGGGTGTCGCCCCCATCCTTCTGCAGACGCTTGGCCAGCCCCTCCAGGGTATAGTCACCGACATCCTTGTAACGCTTGTTGGTCTTGATCTCCTCGGGCACTTCCGCCATGGTGTCGAAGGCGGCATCCAGCGGATAGATGTGATCGAATTCGAGAAGCTCGCCGTCGGCAAGACGCCGGGAGGCGTCGAGTTTGCCGCGGTTCAGCAGCATTTTGAAGATATTCCAGGTCGGCGGCCAGGTGCCGACACTCACACGGGCCCCGGCCTCGGCAAGCGCCTTGGCGATGGCGAAACCATAGCCTTTGTCATCGGCAACGCCGGCCACCAAGGCGTGTTTGCCCTTTAGATCAATCGTCAGCATTCTGTCTTCCTTCTCTTCCAGCGGTATCTGGCTGAGCCGAGCGCAAACCCGCTTCCGGCACCCGGACCATGCGCGACCGCATGCCCGAATCCCGGTGCGTCCTCTCCGGCAACAGATGTGTCTGCCCGCAAAGCCTTGCCTATCATGGATTC
>JASJCV010000274.1 GCA_030065275.1 Desulfobacterales bacterium
AATGCATCGAGCTGCTGGCGGCGCGGCCTGTGCTCCGGCACACGGCTGCCGCAACAGGCCTTGGCGGGAAGAGGCCTGCCCGGCGCCAAGTTTCCGCACAACCGCGGATCATAGGTAACCTTGATATTCCGCGCACAGCGACGTGCCCCCGTTCAACCGCAAGCTGTGGCGCCCCCGAGCTACCCCGAATCGTTCCGGCTTTCAGTATCAATCAGCCCCAGCTTGAGGGCCCGCTCTTCCCAGTTGCGCCGCGCCAACTGCTGCATGTCGGCGGTGAGGTCGAATTCGTCCACGATCTCCAGGCCCAGCAGGGTTTCGACCACGTCTTCCATGGTGAGAATGCCGGCGGTGCCGCCGTATTCATCCACCACCACGGCAATATGGGCGCGCTTCTCGATCAGGGTGTTGAACACCGACGGCAAAGGCTGATCGTGGGGGACCATTTGGATGGGCCGCTGGATGTCAAGAAGGGGAATGTCGCCCTGGCCTTCCACCAGCCGGTCGAGGACGTCGCTGCGAATGATGAATCCGGTGATCTTGTCGATGCCGCCGTCGAAGAGCGGAATCCGGCTGAGCCGTTCAGATTTGCGCAGGGCGTAGAATTCCTCGATGGTCTGACGACCTTCGGCCGCCACCATCACGGTGCGGGGCGTCATCACGTCTCCGGCCATGACGGCTCTGAAGCGCAGCAGGTTTTTGATGATCCGATGCTCCTGCCGGGCCAGCACCCCCTGCTGGGCGATCACCTCGGTCATGGCGGAAAATTCGGATCGGCTCAGCACGCTACCCTCGCCGTCTTTTTTCAGCAGGCGCGTGATCATCTGACTCAGCACCACCAGAGGGTAGAGCCCAATGATGATCAGCCGCAGGGAAGCGGCCGTAAAACCGGCCAAGCCCCGCCAGTGACCGGCCCCGAGCGTCTTGGGAATGATTTCGGAAAGGATCAGGATGGCCAGCGTCATCACCGTGGGAACAATCACCGCCGCCACGTTGACCCCCAGAACCGTTGCCTGGCTGAGCAGTTTGGCGGCCTGGGCCCCGACGCCGATGGCCCCCACCGTGTGAGCGATGGTGTTGAGGGTCAAAATGGCCGCCAGTGGGCGGTCGATATCGGCCTTGAAGCGGCTCAGTGTCAGGCCGGTGCGGGTGCCCGCCTTGGCCTGGGCCGCCACGAAGGAGGGTGGAATACTGAGCAGCACGGCCTCCCAGATGGAACACAGAAACGAGAAAAAAATGGAAAAGAAGAAAAACAGGAGCAGAAGTTCCATAACGGGCAGACCTCCCTGCTTGTGCGCTGTGATGTGTTCCGACGTCCGACGCGTGCCCCTCCCTGCCCCGGATCAACCATCCGGCGCCGTGCTCTCGGACCAATCCGCGTAATCGATCAGGAGTTTTTCAACCTCGCGGGAAAGCACCGAGCACCAGGCGATGGACGCCATCCAGAACTGCTCCAGGGCGGCGAAGGCAGCGGCCAGTTCGTCCGGGCGGCCGCCGTCTTCGAGGAGTGCACGGATTCGCCGCAAATGCCGGAGCGTTTTCCCCTCACGGCTGCCGGCTTCAGGGCGGCCTTCCTCCAGTCTGAGGATCAGGTTTTCGAGTTCACGCCGGATGGGTTTCATGTCGATGTCGATACCTAAATGCCGCCGGCCCCGGTGGAAGCGCTCTTGCGGCACCTGCCGCGAAGGGGCCGGAACGTCGTGCATACCGCTTTGTTTTTAGGCAACTCATGACGGTTAGATAGCATTGCCTCGCCGGTGCGTAAAGCCGGCCCCTTCCGGGAGGCGAACAATAAATTGACTCTCGCACTTCCAAACACTTGACGGAATGGAATTCGTAGCTAATTTAACAGTTTTTTTGTCAAGCCATTTCCGCGCTGTTTCTCATCAAACACTAGCGGAAATCGCTTAAACGCACCGTGTTTCAGGCCCTGCGACGCTGCAAGACTTGGCGGTTCGACAGGCCGCAAAATCATCATCGAAAGGAAAAAACCATGACAAGCCCGAGTCAGTTCACCCTCTACAGCGGCGGCCATCGCGGCACCGAGGCCGAATTCGGCCGCCAGGCCGAAAAGTGGGGCCTCAACGAAGTCAACTATTCATTCGAAGGCCAAAAACCGGAGCGCGACCGCGGCCTCGTCGTCCTGGGTGACGATGAACTCAAAAAGGGCGACATCAGCATGGAGATCGTCTCCCTGCACATGAACCGCACCTACGCCCGGGCCGATAAAATCCGCCGGGTGCTCCAGACCATCTTCCATATGGTCAACAAAGGTTTCCACGTTTTCGCGGTGGGCTGGATTCAGCCGGACGAAACCGTCAAGGGCGGTACCGGGTGGGCGGTCGAGCTGGCCAAACTCTTCAACCGGCCCCTGAGCGTCTACGACCAGGAGCGCCAAGCCTGGTTTGCATGGGAAAATAAAGGCTGGGTCGCGAGCAAGCCGGTAATTGTAGACAAGACCTTCGTGGGCACCGGAACCCGCCACCTGAGCGCGGACGGCCGCCAGGCCATCGAGGACCTCTTCCAACGCTCTTTTGCCTAAGACGGTTTCAAAGCGCCATCTAAACCGAATATTTCATGACATTTTGTCTTTAAGCCGGAGCATTCAATAAAATATCAGGGCTTTGGACCGCAAACCGGTAACATATCATTGAATATGCAGCGCTTTTTCATCAGAGCGCGCCATATTCGCGAGCGCGATCTGAGATTTTTTAAATCGCGTATAATTAATCCCTCGCGGGCAATCGCGATCGCCATCAACCCGTCCGATGCATGGCGGCCGTCATAACGCCGGCGCCAATGAGGGCGCTGCCGCCGCAGCGGTTGATCCAGCGACGGGCGGCGGGACGTTTTAGCGTATCGCGCAGCGCTCCCGCAAAGAACGCGTAGAGGGCCGCGTTGACCAGGGCCAGCACGAGAAAGGTGACGCCCAGAAGGGTCAACTGCGTCAGATGGGCGCCGCGGGGATCGACAAACTGCGGCAAGAAGGCCACGAAAAAGGCGATGCTCTTGGGATTGAGCGCCGTAACCACGTAGGCGCTCCGGAACAGGGCGCCGCCGGTCCCGCCGGGACCGGTCGCGCTCCAGTCCCCGTTGTCCGTCCGGGAGCGCCAGGTTTTAATACCGAGATAGACCAGGTAGACGGCCCCCACCCATTTGGTGACCGTGAAAAGCGTGGCCGAAGCCGCCATGATCGTACCCAGGCCCAGCATGGAGAAAGTCATGGCCGTGGCATCCCCGCAGGTGACCCCGGCGGCGAGCGGAAACACCGCCCGCCGCCCGTGAGCGATGGCCTGGCTGACGACCAGAATGATAGTGGGGCCGGGAATGACCAGGATGATCCCGGCGGCGACAATATAGGCCAACCAGATTTCAATACTCATTTTTTCCTCGAAAGTGGCATTCAGGATGCCTCCCGTGTAGGGACCGTGGGAAACCAGGCGATCAAGGCCACGGTCGCCAGCGGCAGGAAGGCCGCCCCGGTCAGCACCGTACGAATTGAATAGATGTCGGCCAGCCGTCCGATCAGGGGCGCGGCCAGCCCCCCCAGGCCGAAAGCGAATCCCATCATCAGGCTGGCCACCATCGAGCGCCCGCGAGGGGCCAGGGCTTGGGCCATGACCACGCCCAGCGGCAGGGTGGCCAGTACGAAGCCCCCCGCCAGCAGGGCCCCCGGATAGATCCAGCGCCCTTCCAGTTGCAGAAAGATCAACAGAACGGGTGTCATCAGACCATGGGTAAACACGAAAACGGGCTTGGGCCCGATGCGGTCCGAGAGACTGCCGGCCAGAAGCCCGCTGAAAGTACCGGCAATGGTAAACAGCGCAAAAATCCCCCCGGCCGTGACCAGTGAGTAGCCCTCCTGGACAAAGAGCAGCGGCATGAAGGTCATGAAGGACTGCCCTGTCAGGGCCCGCAGCACCATGACCAGCCAAATAAGTACAATCGCCCGCCAGGCCGGCCCCAGGCTTTGGCGAATGGTGGCCAGAAAACCCCCCGCTACCGGTGCGGCGATCGGCGGCGGCAGCGTCAGGTAGATATACAGGGCCACCGCCAGCCCGAATACCATGGTCAGGGGCACGGCGCCAAGCCCGAAGCGGGCCGCATACCAGGTGATGAAGATCGGGCCGACGCCGAACGCCAGCGTGCCGCCGGTGTTGAAGATGGACATGGACAGACCGGCCCGGGACCCGGCATAGGCCGGGACCATGCCGGTCACCGCCGGATGGAAGAGCGACGAGCCCACCGACCCCAGTGCGATCACTGTCAGGAGGCTCCAGAATCCGTTGGCCCAGCCACACAGCGGAATGAAGATCACGGCCAAGATCAGCCCGCCGACCGAAAATAGGCGTGATGGGTAGCGATCGGCCCAGTAGCCGGCCGAAGGCTGAACGATGAAGGCCAGAAAGCGGTTGAGGCCGGCGATGACACCCACCTGGGTGAGCGACAGGCCCAGCTTGTCCACGAAGACCGGAAACAGCGGCGTGGTGAAGGCGCTGTAGAAGTCGCCCGTGAAATGCACCAAGGTCAGGGCCAGGATGACCCGCATGTTGGTTTTCGATGCCATCGTACGTCGTCCGGGAGCATGAGACTGCCGGCGGTCCGTAACCCTAGAAAGGGGCCGTTGTCAATCCTGACGGTAGCCTCAAAGGTTCGATCCAACCGAGGCGGATGAATAGTGGCATCCGGCTTCAGCCCGCGTCATCGCGGTGTAACGTCCGTACGCTTCACGCCTCGGAATTTGCCAGCCGTATCGCGAACGCTTTCCGGGACCGTCCGCAAAATGATTCTGGCAAGCCCGTTCATTCCGGAAGCGAAGAACGTTCAGGGCGCAAGCCAGTAAGCGCATCGGTTGCGGCCCCCAAGCGGTCGAAAGCGGCGCCCGTCGCCCGGGGCCCGCCGCATCGCCTCCCGGGTGCGATAAGCGACTTCGCCGCGTGGCCGCGGACAGCCGGCGGCGCCTATTTTTTACTGTCTTTCAGGAGGGCGGCCAGATCGGCGAAGGGATGGTTGCCGATCGATGCGCGTTCGGCTTCCTCGGAGCGGGCCTCGCCATAGGCGGCCGCGGTCGTGTGCCGCGAATGCTCGTTTTCGTGGCAGTAGATGCACAGCAGCTCCCAGTTGCTGCCGTCCGGCGGGTTGTTGTCGTGGTCGTGATCCTTGTGGTGCACCGTCAGCTCCCGCAGCTTCTTGCCGCTAAACTCCCTGCCGCAACGGGCGCAGATCCAGGGAAAAAGGCGGAGGGCCCGCTCGCGGTAGGTTTTTTCGCGCTGTTCACGCATGCGGCGGGCATCGTCCACGATTTGCCGGCGCCGGTTGCTTGCCGCTGACTGCTCATTGTCGGTCATGGTTCTACCTCATGATCGGGTTTGGTTTGCGCTTAGAACGTATCTCAAAATTAAGATTAGGGTTCCTGGCAAGGCGTGAGCCGGCGAGAAAGCGGAGCATACACTTCGTATGTGAGCATTTTGAGTCGGCTCGCAACGCCGCCAGGGGCCGTTAGATTATTTTTGAGATACGTTCTAGTTGATTTGCATGCCATTTTGATTCCTGGAAGCTGTTGGCCGCGGCTCAACTTTTATCGATAGCTGTCATAACACAAAAAAACGCCTACCAGTCATTTCCAGGAAGGAGAAAACCATGTTATCCGCAAATCAACGAAAGCTATTTGCCGATTTCCACAACGCCGTCGAAGCCGAAGGGATTCTTGGTG
>JASJCV010000275.1 GCA_030065275.1 Desulfobacterales bacterium
GGGTTGGTGGAAGCGCATGCGACCGATGGTGTAGGGCAGCACGATGATATTGGTGGTCATCACCTCCAGCATCCCGCCGGTTTGAAACATGGCGTCCACGACCGCCACGTCGGTCAGAAAGCTCGGCCAGGGGTCGTCGGCAAAGAACGGCCGCGTACTGGCGCTGCGAATCCGGGAAATCAGCCGGTCCTCCTCGAAAGACACGATTTCCTCAACCGTGCGGAAGAGTCCGTCCATAAACAGCCGGGAGGGATGGTAGAGCAGTTCCTGGATGTCGCCCTCGTATCCCACCGGCTGGAAGGTCGGCAAGGTGACGCTCGGCGGCGCCGCTTCGGCCGGGCCGAAGGCATAGGTGCCCTGGTAGTGCAGTTTGGGCTCTCCCATGGCGATGCCCTGCTTGTTACGGAACTGGGAGGTAATCCGGCACAGGAACGTATCGGCATCCTCGGCGGTTGCGGCCGCTTCGATCAAGATTTCCTTGGGGCGCTGTTTCAGGATTTTGATGCCGTAAGGAATGGAGAAATCCCTGAGCGCGCGCAGGTGCATCCCCGGAGCTGCCAGGGTGGCGGCGGCTTCGGCCATGGCTTCGATACCGGTGGCGCCCAGAAAAATGGGCACGTCCTCGCGGGCGTGGTCGTGCAGGAACAGGTCGCGTTCGAGGTCCAGGACGCGGCTGAAGACCCGCCGGCGGTCATCGGCCTCCACGCAGGCGTCCAGGAAAGGCGCCGTATGCGCGTCGGCCTGGTCGGCGTGCATCAGTCCGTCTGGATCGAAGGCATGGTCCAGGCCCGAGAAAACCACTTCGGGGGTCTTGGCATCGCCCAATTCGCGCATGAAAAGGGACACACCGTGCGTCAGCGGCAGGAATGTCAGGCCGCGTTCGCGCAGAACCTTGTTGACGGTTTCATTGGTCGCCATGCCGGCCCCTTCCCAGGCGGTCCAGTCGAAGATCTTTACGGTCGTCTTCGGGTGCTGCCGGCCATATTCGAGCAGCATCTTGGCGATCATGTCGTTGGCGGCGGTGTAATCCACCTGCCCCTCGTTGCCGAAGCGGGCCGTGACCGACGAGAAGGTCATCAGGCTGCGCGGCGCCTGCTGATCCAAGGCCGCCAGGATATTCATCAGGCCGGCCACCTTGGTATCGAAGACCCGGTCGAAAGAGGCCCGGGTTTTCTTGGGAATCATCTGGCTTTCTTCGATGCCTGCGGCGTGAATGAGCACGTCGACGTCCCCGACGGACCGGACGACCCGCTCCACGGCGCCGGCGTCGCTGACGTCCACGGCGTGATAGGTCACCCGGGCGCCCATCGATCGCAGGGTATTCAAATTGGCCGCGGATTCGCGCAGTTTGACCACGCGATCCAGCGCCTTTTTGATCTCGAGCGGCTTGGCACCCTGCATGTCGGCTTTGAGCCGGGCCATGAGGTCGGCTTCGCTGACGGCGGCATCGGCCAGGGCCGGTTCCAGACCGTCGACATCGCTGCGGCCCAGAATTTCGAGGCGCACGGGGTGAGCGGCGACCAGGCTTTTGAGGATCTCGAAGGTGATGCCGCGGGCCCCGCCGGTCACCATGACCGTGTCGTCCGCGACGACGAGGGAACCGGACGTCTCGGGCCCGTCGAGGGCGAGCTGCAGCCCCCAGCGCTGTCCGCCGCGATAGCCGCATTCCACCCGCCGGTCCCCGCCGGTCAGCTCGGCCAGGAAGGTGTCCACCATCGCCTCCGGTTCAGCCATCATGGCCGCATCGAAATCCACCACTTTAACGAGGGTGTCCGGCAATTCCTTGTTGATCGTCTTGAGCATGCCGGCCAGTCCGGCCGCGACCGCGTCGATCGGGCCGGCGCTTTCTCCGTAGGGCAGCACGGCGCCGTTGAAGGCCGGCATGGCGACGAACGTCTCCGGGCGGGCGAGCTGCTCGAAGAGGCCCTGGACCAGGGTAAAGAACTGCTTGAGACGGCGGTCGATCACGGCCGGCACCATGGGGGTCGGCTCGAACGCGCCGTCCAGCGGGGTCAGGTGCACGATGCCGTCGATCGGGAGATATTGCCCTTCAATTTCTTTTACGAGCGTCTTCACGGCGGCCGGCGTGGACCAGTCGCAGGTGAGCTCGGCCGCCTCCGTATCGCCGACGATCACCGGCGTGCCGCCGTCCGCGGTAATCCGCGCGGCCATCAGGGCGGCAAAACCATGGCGATCGGCGGTCATCAGCACCCGGCGATCCTTGAACCAGCCGGGCTGCCCTGTCGGTGCGTCGCTGGGAACGGCGCGGACGACCAACCGTTTGACCGGACCCTCGGCCTCATCCTTTTCGACAGAGCGGGCTTCGGTTTCCGCGACCGGCGGCGCCGGGGCCGCCTCGGAGGGCGCTTCGGATACCCGGGCGGCGAGGTAGTCGCCGATTTTGGCGATGGTGTTGAGGTCGTTGAGCCTGAGGTCTTCGGGCACGTCGAGTCCGAAGTGGGCGGAGACTTTGCCGAAGATCTCCACCTGTTTGACGGTGTCGATGCCCAGGTCGGCCTCGAGGTCGAGTTCGTCCTCGAGCATGTCGGCGGTGTAGCCGGTCTGCTCGGCGATGATGGTCTTCACCATCGTCAGAAGGTCTGCCGCAGGCGGTGCGGAGGGTTTCACCGCGGGCACCTCGCTTTGGGTCGGGGGTGCATCCGCCGGCGGGGCGGCCGGCGCGTCGACCGTCACGGCCGGCGGGGCCTCCACCTCGGAAATCACATGAGGATCGATGCACAGGGTGTTGTCGATGACCTTAAGCTGGGGTCGTTTAAGCCCCGATATGCGCCGCAGCCAGTTCCGGTAAACGGGGTTGTCTTCGGCCTGGCTTTCGGCAATGCGCTTTACCATCAGGAAGGCGAAGTGCGAGCCAAAGCCGGCGGCGTAGTGCAGGCCGTATTCGTAGCCGCACCCGTTTTCACCGCAGCTGAAGTTGAGGTCCCCGAACTCATCGGGCACCCGTGAGAGGTTGGCGATGGGCGGCACCCGGCCCTCCTGCAGGGCCTTGATCATGACGGCGTCCTCGATGGCCGCCCCCAGGGTATGGCCGGTAAAGCCCTTGGTGTTGGTGATGGTGATGTTGCGGTAATGCTCCGGGTAAGTCTGCTTGAGCGAGCCCACCTCGGCCGAGGCACTGCCGCCGCGGGCGGGCGTGAAGGTTTCATGGGACATGAAAACCATCGAGCGCGTGTATTCGGCCGGGTCGATCTGATGGTGGGATTCCACGCGCCGCACGAAGCGGGCCATCTCCGCCGTCAGGTGCTTCTGGTCGATCTGGGTGGCGTGAAAAGCGCTGTTGCCGATGTAGGTGCCGAGGATTTCGGCCTGTCCGTTCAGACCGCGCTCTCGCGTGCGGTCTTCGCGTTCGATGATCAGGGACACGGCCCCGGCGCCCAGGATGGTGCCGTTGCGTTCCGCATCGAATGGCTTGGCCGCGTCGGTGACCACCTCCTTGATGCTGGCGGCCCCCAGGGCCAGGAAGCCCGAGGCGATCCAGGGACTCTGGGTCTCGGAGGTGGAGGCCTCGCCGCCCACGATGATCACCCGGTCGCACCGGCCGGTGCGGATCCAGTCCTCGGCCACGCCCACTGCCTGAGTCGTGGAAGCGCAGGCCCCGCTCATCATCATGTTGGGCCCCTTGGCCTTGATCAGCTGAGCGAAGTGGGCCGATCCCAGCGGCACCACGTCGAAGAGCAGGTTGCGTTCGAACTTGTAGGTCCCGTACTTCTTGCGCCGTTCCTTGATCTTGAAAAACCAGTCCGTGATCTGCTCCTTGATCTCGGGATCACGCACGGATTCCATCAGGTGGTAGTAGATGTTCTCGAGTTCCTTGTAGGGCCGCACGTAGAACTTGTTGTAATAGTATTTGTTGAGCTGCTCAATCAGGGTCTCGAAGCCCGGAAAGAGCGAGGTCATGATGACGCCGGTGGTCTCCTGCATCTCGGCGGGCAGGGCATAGCCATTGGGGATGCGGTTGCCGGTGGAGGTTTCCTTGTGCTGGAGCACCATCGGAATGTGCGCGTCCTTCAGGGCCTCGATGCCGGCCGCGATGGCCAGGGCGATGGTCACGTCGTAGTCGTAGTCGACCCCGTATTCGTTCTTCAGGTTGAAATAGCCCAGTTTGCCGGCCAGCTGGATCACGTCACGGGTATCGGTGATGTCAAGGAAGCGGGCATTGCCGTCGGGCTGCTTGAACACCCGGGTGATGTTCATGTCGACGATCTTCTTTTTTTCATCCGGGGAGAGCGGTTCGATGAAGTTGTTGCCGTTTAACAGCTTCTCGAAGTTGTTGGCGTTGAAGACCTTGTTGCCGGAGCCCGGCAGCCCGATCGCGACGCCGGCCACCACGGCCTTGCCGGTGTAGAAGTTGAAGCGTTCCACGTCGCGCAGGGCCTGTTCGCGTTTTTGCTTTTGAAACTCGCGGAAGGCCATTTCCCGCAGGGCCTTTTCGTTGCGGGCCATGAATTCTTCGAAATCCGATCCCGCAGCCAAGGGTTCATCCGCAGGCGCCGGGGCTGCCGGCAGGCTTTCGGGGGCGGATGCCCGTGGCTTCGCCGGGGCGCTCTCCGCGGCCGGCGCTTCGTTGCGATCGTCGGCCTGCAGTCGGGCCACCATTTTCTCCAAAGATTCGACTTCGCCCTGCTTGGCATCGATGGTCGGTTGGGCCGTAAAATCCTCGATGGGGATGTTCTTCAACAGATTGACCAGAATGCGTCCCGGGCCGATCTCGTAAAAACGGTCATATCCGGCCTGTCGCGCGTGCGTCACCGAGGCAATGAACTCTACCGGGGAGACGATCTGGCGTACCAGGAGCTTTTTGACGGCCGCGGCGTCGTCCGGGTAGGGATCGGCGGTCACGTTGGAAATCACCCGACCGAAGTTTGCCGGGTTGAAGGTGACTTCCTCGAGATAGGTCGCCATCTGTTCGGCCGCCCGGTTGAAGAGCGGGGTGTGGAAGGCGCCCGATAAGGCCAGCTTCTTGAACATCACCTTGGCGTCCTTGAGGTAGTCGCAGAAACGGTCGATATCGGCCGCGGCCCCGGACACGCCGGTCTGTTTCACGCTGTTTTTGTTGGCCACGTAGATGTTGCGTACCTTGGAGGCCCGGATCAGTTCGTGCACGGCTTCGGCGTCCTTGAACACCACCATGATGCGCCCGGGCTGCTCTTCGGTGGCGGCCTTCATAAAGTCGGCGCGTTTGACGATCAGGCGCATGGCCGTCTCGAAGTCGAGCAGGCCGGCGCAGAACAGCGCGCCGTATTCGCCCACGCTGTGGCCGATGAAGACGTCGGGCGCCAGTCCGCGGGCTTCGAGATAGCCGAACAGGGCGGCCGAACTCAGGAAGACGGCCGGCTGGGTGTTTTCGGTCAGGTTGAGCTGGCGGCTTTCGCCGAACATGACGTCCAGCAGGCTGTAGCCACGCATCTCCCGGAAAATGCGCTCGCCTCCGTCCAGTACGCCCCGGATTTCGGGCACCGCGTCGTAAAGCGGTTTCATCATGCCGCTGTACTGGGCGCCCTGTCCGGAGATCAGGGCCACCATGCCGCCGTCGCCGGCGGGCAGCGGTCGCGGGGCGGTCGGGGGGGTTGCCGCCGCGGTTTGGGTGGCCGCCGCCTGGTTCGATTGGGTTGCATTTTCCAGCCAGGCCGGCAGCGTACCGATAACGGTGTGCCCGTGGTTGCCGCCGACGCCGTTGACATTGGCGGCAAAGTACAGGCTGCGGCGGTTTTCCA
>JASJCV010000276.1 GCA_030065275.1 Desulfobacterales bacterium
GCGGAATTCAAGGGCGTTGTCGACCTGATCAGCGGCAAAGCCTTTGCGTACGATGCAGGCAAACTATCGCCGACCGAAGTGCCCGAAGACCTGAAGGCGGCGGTCGAGTCTGAAATGGAAGGACTGATTGAAAATATCGCCGAAGCCGACGATGCGCTGATCGAGCGCTATCTCGAGGGAGAGACCATCACCACTGAAGAACTCAGCGCGGCCCTGCGCAAAGGGATCAACGAGCGCATTTTTGCGCCGGTGATGTTTGGTTCGGCCACCGGCAGCATTGGCGTGGACAACCTGATGGATGTCCTGGCCACGGTTGCCCCGACACCGCCCGAGCGCGGCGGCAAGACGGGCACCGATCTCTCCGGAAAGGAAGAGATTACCCGCCTGCCCGAAGTCGAGGCGCCCCTTTCCGCCTTCGTTTTCAAAACCGTCGCGGATCCCTATTCCGGGCGTCTCTCAATCTTTCGGGTTGTGTCCGGGACATTGGGAAGTGACGGTAATTTTTACAACGCCACCAAGGAGACCAAAGAGCGTTTCAATCAACTGCTCACCATCGCCGGCAAGGAACAAAAGCCCGTCGAAGGGGCCGGGCCCGGCGCGATCGTTGCCGTGGCCAAGCTCAAGGATACGACCACCGGAGACACCCTTTGCGCGGACAGTGATAAAATCCGCTATCCATTTGCGGCTCCGCTACCGGCGCTCATCTCTTTCGCCCTGGAATCCAAAGCCAAGGGCGACGAAGATAAAATCTATATTTCATTGAACAAATTGATCGAAGAGGACTCTGGCCTCAAACTCGAGCGCAACTCCGAGACCAATGAAATCCTCCTGTCCGGACGGGGCCAGGTTCATATCGAAGCCACGATCGAAAAGATGAAACGCAAGTTCGGGGTCGACGTCCATCTCAACATTCCCAAAGTGCCCTATCGCGAAACCATCAAGAAAAAAGTCCGGGTACAGGGCAAACACAAAAAGCAGACCGGTGGCCACGGCCAATATGGAGATTGCTGGATTCAGATGGAACCCCTGCCCCGCGGTGGCGGTTTTGAGTTCGTCGATGCCATCGTCGGGGGGGTGATTCCCAAGACATACATTCCCGCGGTTGAAAAAGGTATCGTGGAATCGGCCCGTAAAGGTGTCCTGGCCGGTTTTCCGGCGGTGGATTTTAAAGTGACACTGGATGATGGTTCGTTTCATGCCGTTGACTCATCCGAAATGGCTTTTAAAGTGGCCGGCTCGCTGGCATTCAAAAAAGCGGTCGCCGACGCGAAGCCCGTCCTGCTTGAGCCCATCATGGAAGTGACCGTCACGACGCCGGACGAATACATGGGGGATATCATGGGCGACCTGAATGGCCGCCGCGGGCGCGTTCTGGGAATGGAAAGCGCGGGGAAATATCAGCAAATCAAGGCTCAGGTGCCGCTCGCCGAGTTTCAGACATATGCCCCGGATCTGCGATCAATGACAGGGGGGCGCGGAATCTACAGTATGGCATTCTCGCATTACGACGAAGTACCCTCCCAGATAGCCGATAAGGTCATCGAAGAGCTCAAGAGGGAGCAGGACTAGACCCAACGAAGCGTCCAGCAACTGCGATTGGCGGATCAGCGCCGGCAAGGGGGGCAGACCCCCGAGCCGGCGTTTTTTTTTCAGAAAACAGGGTTATCGGGACGGTAAGGCTGATGCGTAAAAAGTGGCATCGAACAGTGTTGTTAAATCGCCACGTCCGGAGGGCCCCAACTTTACAGGCTCCGGGATTGCCATGGCCAGCACAGCAATTACTTCTGCATAGCCTATTGAATACAAATGAAAAACTTGACTTTATCCCGTATGTGCGATTTAAAGTATAGGGTTGATGGTATAAATTTAACCCGATTCGGACATGCACATGCAAGGCGTTATATGCTTGACAATTTTAACGGCGCCGACCACCGAGCGGATTGCGGTCGCGCGCAGAGTCAACCAATCGATGCGACCGCCAGCCGAGAGTCATAAATGAACGATGAAAAAAAAGACGCTTACGATGTTGGCATCCCCCTCGAAGATCTGACATCCCAGGAATCCATCGACCAGGAGGCCGAGCCGGCCGCAACGAATGCAGATGTGGACCTGCCTGAAATGGCATCCGACGCGACCGAAGATGCCTCCGGTCTTCCTGATCTTTTCGATCCGGAGGAACTTGCTGAGGTCGGTTTGACGGGCGAATTAGATGTGTCGGAAGACCCGGTGGATGACGAAAGCCTTGATCAGCGAGTGTCCCTCAGTGAAAATGATGAAGACAACCATACGGTAATCGCACCTGGCAACGAGGATCGTGCCGCGACGGAGGACGACTTTGCACCAGACGGTTTAACGGACGATCTGGAGGCGCCCCCTCCGAATCTGGAAACCCCGTCAGCTGTCGATATGCTCTCCGATGCCGCCGCACCTGATGCGGTCGTCGCATCAGATGCCCCTGTGACCGCGGGTGATGAGCCGTCGCTCCAAGAGGCGCCCGCAGAGGCATCCGATGACGACGACCATGACGAGGACCGCTTTGCGCCCCCGCCCGACGACGTTTTTATCGATCAGGATCTGCTGGCGGGCCGTCTTGAAAGTCTGGGATTGCAGATCGAAGAGCTCAAGCGCGAATTTGAAGGTAAACTCAAATACGATGCTCACAAAGACGAGATTATAGACCGGTTGCACACCGAACTGCAGGAGTATAAGCAGGATATCATTAAAAAATATGTCCTCTCCATTGTAATGGACGTCGTCAAGGTCGCGGATGATATCCGCAAGTGGCTGGCTTATTTTCGATCTTTGGATGTATCGCAGCGGGATCCGCGCAAGCTTTTTCGATACGTTGAAGCCATTCCTTCGGATCTCGAGGATGTCTTTTACTGGCATGGCGTCAAGCCTTTCTCGCAGCAGGAAAGCGCCTTTGATCCCTCCCGTCAGCGAGCGATCAAGAAAATACCCACGGATGACCCGGCCTTGGATAAATCCGTGGCCCACAGTATCCGGCCCGGTTATGAATGGGAAACCAAGGTGATCCGGCAGGAAATGGTTGCGGTCTATGTCCACAAGCAAGAGCAGGAATCTTTGGATACGGGGATGATCGATGAGTGATGCAATCAAGAAAATTTTCGGTATTGATCTGGGAACGACCTATTCTTCAATTGCCTATGTGGATGAATATGGCAAACCTGTCATTATACCCAATGCCGAAAACCAGCGCATAACCCCCTCGGTTGTGTTTTTCGACGGCAGTGAAATTGTCGTCGGGGATGTCGCCAAAGAGAGTGCCAAGCTCTACCCCAACGAGGTGGTCAGTTTCATCAAACGTTCCATGGCCGAAGCTTACTTCGTATACGAATACGATGGAAAGCAATACCGGCCCGAGGAAATATCGAGCTATATCCTGCGCAAAGTGGCTCAGGACGCGGAGCAGACCATCGGCGAAAAGGTCAAGGACGTCGTTATCACCTGCCCTGCGTATTTCGGCATCAACGAGCGGGAGGCCACTCGCCGGGCGGGAGAAATCGCGGGCTTCAACGTGAGACAGATCATCAATGAACCTACGGCCGCAGCGATTGCCTACGGAACGGTGCAGGAAACCGAAAATCGAGTTGTGCTGGTCTACGATCTTGGCGGCGGTACGTTTGACATTACCATGATCGACATTCAGGAGAGTTCAATCGACGTCATCTGTACCGGAGGCGATCACAACCTGGGCGGGAAGGATTGGGACGATCGCATCGTGGCCTATCTGGTTCAGGAATTCCAACGCCAAACCGGATCTGAGGAAGATATTCTTGAGGATCCCGACACGTGGCAGGACCTGCAGCTGTCGGCCGAAAAATCCAAGAAGATTCTCTCCCAGCGGGATAAAACCCCCATCTCGATCACACACGGCGGCGAACGCGTGAAAGTCGAGTTGAGCCGCGAAAAATTCCTTGAAATTACAGCCGATTTAGTTGAACGCACGATTGCCCTGACCAATGACATGCTTCAGGAAGCCAAAGCGAAGGGTTATGAACAGTTCGACGAGATTATCCTTGTCGGGGGGTCGACACGGATGCCCCAGGTGGGCGAGCGTATCCGGCAAGAATTTTCGGTGGATGCCCGCATGTTCGATCCGGACGAATCGGTTGCCAAAGGCGCGGCGATATACGGCTGGAAGCTTTCGCTGAACGATGGCTTGATCACGCGTATCGCCGAAAAAACGAATCGCAATCCCGAAGAAGAAGATATCATCAAAACAACGCCCAAACAAATCATGGAAGAAGTCGCCAAAGAGATGTCCGAGGAGACGGGCGTGACGCTCTCGGCGGTCAAACAGTCCACCATGGACATTCGTGATGTCGCCAGCAAGAGTTTTGGCGTCGTTGCCCGCCGTCCCAATGATGAAGAGGGGGTATTTAATCTGATACGCAAAAACACGACCGTGCCTTCGGAAATTCGAAGAACCTTCTATACGCCCGAGGCCAATCAAGAACGTGTTCTGATTCGTATCATGGAAAACGAGACGGGCGACAAAGTCGTTCCTGTCGAGCACTCGATTGAGATCGGAACCGCCGTTCTGGATTTACCCGCCGGTCTGCCTGAAGATTCCCCGGTTGAAATCACCTTCAAGCTCGATCGCGAGGGATGCCTGAACATCAAGGCCTTGGAAACATCAGCCAATCGTATCGTTCAAGCGAAAATTGAAACCAGTTCGGTCATTCAGGGCAAAGAGCTCGAGGACGCCATTGCACGTGCTCAGCATCTTGTCGTCCATTAGCGCGCCATTCCCCTCGCAGGGCTTCGCGACCATCGCCCGGCAGAAATCCAGCGGGTGTTCGGGTTTTGATTTTCAAAACACTTGTCAGGCATTGAAATGACAAGTATCTTTCTCCGGTGCGCCACCAGGAACGGGGGGCCGGCGTCATTGTGCGATGCGTTAACCGTCGCGACAACGTCAGCAACCTCCTTACCTGAGCGGCCCATCCCACTCACCGGCATGTTACGCCTTCATCAACGGTGTCATCCTCCATACATGGGTTTCCTAATCGGCCATTTAATTGTATATTAACGGGGTGCATGCAGTTTCTGTTCGTTCGCCGCAGTTGCTCAGCCGGCTAAAGATTTGCGGCGCCACACCGAACGCGTTATCGCTATTTGTCGGCCCGGTGCGCGGACGCCCGTCGACCGAGGTTTGGGAAAGGTTGCTAAAAAATGGGTCGGATTAATTTTTACCAACTTTTGGATCTCTCAATCAATCCGCCGGAAAACGATCTTGAGGCGATTGAAGCGGCCATCAAAAAGAAGCAGATGGCCTGGAGTCGGCTGCGCAACCATCCCACCAAAGGCATCCAGGCCCGGCACTACATAAGCCTTTTGCCTGAAATCCGGAATGTGATGACGGATGAGGCCCAACGGCAGAAAGAAGCCGAAACGGCCGTGGAGGAATTGAAAAAGCGACTGGAAGCCATTTTTAAAACAGTTGACCGTCATATCGATTTGGTCGGCTGCAAGGGCGAGATTCTGGAAGGCGAGATCGAGAAAATCGCCGCCCGTCACGATATCAAACCGCCGCTTGTGACCAAGCGCGTTGCCCGCTGGCGCAAGAAACGTGGTTCCCCTGCCGTCCTTCAGGTCCAGCGCCAGTTGACCAATGGCAAATTATCGGACCAGGAACTGGAAAAAATTGCCGAGCAGCACGGGATTGATCCGGGCACCATAAACAAAATTCACCAGCAGC
>JASJCV010000277.1 GCA_030065275.1 Desulfobacterales bacterium
TGCTGCATTTCCTCCGCCAGCCGGGTGATGGCGTCGAGATGTTGATCGCCGGCGCGTCCCGTGGCCACATCCGTCAGCAGCGCCAGGATCTCCTCGCCCCGGCGATGGTTGCCGGGATCGTGCAGGCGTCCTGCATCCAGGATCCCGGACACCTCCTTGATCAAGCCATCTACCGGACAGGTATTATCGGGCATGAGGTCAGTTCCTCTCGGTGCGAGGCCTCAGCTGGTCTGAACGTCCAGGGCCGCCACCGCCTCGGCGTGCCGCTGTTTGCGCACCTTTACACTTTCATCCACGTTTTCGCTGAAAGCCAGGCAGTGGGTGGTGCAGACGGTGACGCAGGCCGGCTTTAATCCCCGGTCCACGCGCTCCATACAATAATCACATTTTACAGCCTTGCCGGTTTCGGCATTCCACTGGGGCGCCCCCCACGGGCAGGCCGTGATGCAGGCTTTGCAGCCAACGCACAGGTCGTGGTTGATAAAGACGATGCCGTCGCCTCCGCGTCTCTGCATGGCGCCGGTGGGGCAGGCCGCTACACACCACGGGTCCTCGCAGTGAAAACAAGGCATGAAGACATATGTGGCCCGCGGGAGCCCCCCCACCATCTTGGGCCCCACGGGAATGATTTGGCTGATCTTGGGGCCCACCGGCAGGTTCTTGTTGCTCTTGCACTGAATCGTGCAGGTGTTGCAGCCGATGCATTTCTTGGTATCCTGAAAGAGGTAGTACTTGCTCATGGAGTGCCTCCGCTATTGCTGGCCGCTGAGTTAGGCGGCTTTGACCGTCACAAAAGTGTCGTGAAAGGCCGGGCTGCCGCCCACCTTGTCGGTGATGTTTTCCTGCAAAACGCTGTCCGATACGCCCCGGTTGTAGCAGCGCGCGGCCAGCTTGGCCTCGTGTCCGAAACCGTGCACCATGAAAACCGCCTCCGGATGGATCAGGTCGGTGACATGGGCCTTGATGACACCGGCCCCGGCCGGTGACGCTACCTCCACCAGGTCGTCGTTCTTGATGCCCAACGCGGCGGCCTTGGCGGCATTGATCCAGAGCGTGTTCTCCGGGTAAAGCTCGTGCAGATAGGGGTTGTTCTGGGTGGACACGTGGGTGTGGAGCACGACGCGGCCCACCACCAGGCGGAAACGGCCGTCCTGGGCGGGCGGCACCGGGGTGTATTCCGGAAACGAGGCGTATCCGGCGTCTTCGAGCAGCGACGACTTGAACTCGATCTTCTTCGAGGGGGTTTTGAACTTGAGGCCGGCGTCGCGGTCCCAGAAAATCTGCTCCTTGCCGTAGGCCACGAACCCTTTGGCTTCAAAATCCGCCAGCGTGAACCCGGTGCCCTCAAGCTGCCAGTTCACGAGATCTTCCATGGTCTCGTAAGGAAAATACCGGCCGATGTCGATGCGTTCCGCCAACTGTTTCATGATCACGGAATATTCACGCGTATCGTAGCGCGGCCCCACGGCCTGGCGCCGCAGGAACATTTGCGGCTTGAGGCCGTTGGCCTGCTGGATGCCGTCGGTGCGTTCGAAATAGGTGGACTCCGGCAGGATCACGTCGGCGTACCAGGCCAGGTCGCTGTAATTCACATCCACGGCCACGATCAGGTCGAGCTTCTCCAGCGCTTTTTTGAGCTGATTGGTATCGGGAATTGATTTGAGCGGGTCGAAGCGGTTGATGATCAGGGCCCGGATCGGATAGGGGTCGTCATTCAGGATGGCCGGGGCCAGCATCTGGGGCACGCCATGGGCGGCGTCCGGAATGGGGAAGTCCGGCGTTCCCACTTTGTCGAAACGCGGTTGGTCCGGTTTGGGCAGGCCCTCCTGCTCGACCAGCTTGCGCGCCGGTTTGCCGCCTGCTTCACCGGGCCCTTTCTTGAAAAACAACCCCCCCTTGGCCTCGATGCTGCCCATGAGCGCATTGAGGATCAGAATCGAGCGGCGCAGGTAGATCTCGTTTTCGTGGTGCGCGCCGCGGTACCCGTAGTGGAAGATGACGCGCGGTTTGTCCTGGCTGATTTCGCGTGCCAGGGTCTCGATTTCAGCGGCCGGAATGCCGGTTTCGGACTCGCCCCATTCAGGGGTGAAGCCGCGCACGAAGTCCTGAAGTTCGCCGAGCCCCTCGACCCAGCGGTCGACGTAGGCCGTGTCGTAGAGTCGTTCCTTCAGAATGACGTGCGTCAGGGCGTAATTGAGCGCCAGGTCGGTACCGGGACGGATCATCCAGTAGCGATGCGCTTTGGTGGCCGTCACCGTAACCCGCGGGTCGATGTAGGTGACCTTGGCGCCGTTCTCGATGGCCTGCATCAGGCTGTTGACTTCCTTCACCGAAACGGCTTCGAACATGTTGCGGCCATAGAGCACGATGTGGCGGGTGTTCTTGTAGTCCATGCCCATCTGGGCGTCGGTATAGCCGAACAGGCTGCGACAGGCGCTGTTGACCGAACCCTTGCACAGGGCGTCGTGAGTAAAATGATTGGGGGAGCCGATGGCCCGCAGAAAGGTTTTGCTGACCGGTGTGGCCAGGTTGGCCCGCTCGCCCAGGACGACGCTGTGGCCGCCATGGGTGTCGATCACGGTTTTAAGCTTGTCGGCCACATGGTCCAGGGCTTCGTCCCAGCTGGCTTTGCGCCACTGCCCCGCGCCGCGTTCGCCCTCGCGGATCATGGGGGACTGGACACGCTGGGCATCGTATTGAAACGAGATGCCGGCCGCCCCCTTGGGGCAGAGGCTGCCTTCCATCCCAGCCACGTGCGGATTGCCTTCCACCCATTTGACCTGCCCGTTCTCGACTTCGACTCGGATGGGGCAGCGCACCGAGCACATGAAACACAGACTGTATACGGATTCCGTCATCTTGACCTCCAGCTTGAAAGAAAACCGATAATGGCCTTATCGCCAGCCGCGTAAACCCAATCGATAAACAGATGCAAGCTGTGCAAGTTGCATACCATTGCCGCGGACTTGTCTCCCCTCACCGCTGGAATGTGATCATATCGAAAACCCCTTGAAAATTTTGACCATCCTTTATTGCCACACGGATCGGGGCGGCTGGCGATTGCCAGTAAAGTGTTGCACTGCCATGATTGCATGGCGACTTGGCGGGCTCGGGAACCTTCTGCCGAACCTCATTCGTGCTGATGCGGTATGCGGCCGTGTCGGTGCGCGTGGACGTGTTCATGGAAGTGAAGGGCCTCATCGGTTTTGATGTGGCCGTCTTCCATCGAGTAGGTGGCGTCGACGGTCTGTTCCAGAAAGCGCGTGTTGTGGGATATGAGAATGTAGGCCAGATCGAGGTCGCTAATCAAGTCAGCGAGTGTCTCCCGGGTCCGGTCGTCCAGGCCGGTGGTGGGTTCATCCAGCAGAAGCACCTCGGGCTCCATGGCCAGGACGGTGGCCAGGGACACCAGGCGCTTTTCCCCTCCGGAGAGCCGAAACGTCACGCGGTTCTCAAAACCGGTGAGACCCAGTCGCGCCAGGGTCTGCCGGGCAACCGCGATCGCCTCGTCCCGTGATTTGCCGAGGTTGAGCGGCCCGAAAGCCACATCCTCCAGAACGGTGGGGCTGAACAGCTGGTCGTCGGCGTCCTGGAAGAGAAGGCCGATGCGACGCCGGGCGGCGGCAAAATCGGCCTCTTTTTCCGCCGGCTGCCCGAAAAGGATGATGCGCCCGCGAATCGGCTTCAACAGCCCCATAATGACATGAAAAAGGGTTGTCTTGCCGCTACCGTTGGGGGCCAGAAGCCCCAACCGCTCGCCGGCATGGAGGTCTAAATCGAGGTTTTTCAGTACCTGCGGTCCGCCCGGATAGCCGAAGTCGATGGCGCGCAGGGCGATGAGGGCGTTGTTTTCCATTCCCAGGGCCTTTCAGGTGAGATCCAGCGGCCGGCTCTGCATTGCCGCCGCGATATGGCGCATGAATATTTCGATGACGGCCGGATGGGCGCCGAGGCCCTCGGCCACGGGCGCTACCGTCAATCCCCTTCGTGAAAGTTGGGATTTCCAGGAGTCGGCCTGACCGCCGGCAATATCTTCCATGAAATGCGCACCGGCCACAAGCATCAGTGGCCGCAGGGCGACGCGTCGGTATCCGCCCATCAGGAGCCGATCGGCCACGACCGTCGGCGACGGATCGCCCTTGACCTGTCCCAGCACGATTCGTCCGCCGAAGCGAGCCGTCATCATCTGCGCCAGAAGCGCATAGGCCATCCAGGCCGGATGGGCGGTGCCGTGGCCCACCAGGATCAGGGCCTCATCGCTCGCCGACGGTTGAATCGCCGCGATCCACCCCAGAAGGCTCTCGAAATCTTCCGGGGTTGAAAGCAGCGGCAGGCCGAGCTGAATTTCCATCGGACCGCGGGCGGCCTCCCATACCAGATGATGGAATTCGATACCGCAGATCAGGTGGAGCGACTGGACGACCGCGCTCCGGCAGCCGGACTGATAGAGTTGATCCAGCCGTTGCTTCGGCGTCGGCGGCGCATCCCCGGTGCGCGCCTGAATGCGCCGGCGGATGGCCCTGGAGGAATAGGCCCAGTGGATCGGATGGCCGGGGAAGGCCTTCCGGCAGCTGGCTTCGATGCGCTGATAGGTATCGGCCGCGGCCGTGGCCGTGCCCGAGGCCGCCAGGATGATCGGGGTTTTTGCGTCGTTTGCCGTTTTGTGTTCGCGGGCGGTCATCGCCTGCCTCCGCAACGAATTTATCCGGACCATTCCAGCCATAAAAGCACAACCATAAACGATCCCGCGGCCGCTGCAAACCATTGATTGGCGGGGTCGGGCGGAAACACGGCCAGGGAATGAAAACGGCCGTTGAACCCGCGGCAGTTCATGGCCTGGTGGACCCTTTCGGCCCGGGCGGCGGCGCGGACGAACAGCATCCCCACCAGATAGGCATAGCTGCGGTAGGTGTGCAGGCGGGTGCGCGGTCTGAATCCTCTGATTTTCATGGCCGTGTGCAGGCGGTGGTATTCCTTTTCGATAACGAAGATATACCGATAGCACATGAGCAGCAGATAGACGAGCTTGGCCGGTACACGCAGGCGGGCCAGGGCCTGTCCCAGGGTGCTGATCGGCATGGTGGCCGCCAGGGCCGTAAAGGCGGCGATGATGGCCGTGGATTTCAGCGTAATCCGGGCGGCAAGCATGATGCCGGGCCAGTAAAGGTTCACCGGCCCCAGGTCCGCGGCGACAGCCCCCTCGAAGGTCAGCGGCAGCACGAGCCAGAGAAGCAGCAGG
>JASJCV010000278.1 GCA_030065275.1 Desulfobacterales bacterium
CAATCTAAAAGATTCGAATGGTTAAACCGCCAAGGGGCGGTTTAACCATTTTGCCATTTGGCGCACTCGGGAAAGGAAGCGAATCTGTGAACAGCATCGCATGGAAGCCGGTCATCATTGCCGCCGTCTTTCTAACCGCCATCGTCTATGTTCTGCCGACCTTCATTCCTGGTTTTCCCCTCCAGAAAAAGATCAATCTGGGGCTCGACCTGCAGGGGGGGATGCACCTCGTTCTGGAAGTCGAAACCGACAAGGCCGTCGAAGGCACCATCGAACGCACCGCCCAGGAACTGAAAGAGCGCTCCCGGCGGTCCGAGGTCCGTCGGGCATCCATCGAAAAGGCCGATGACGAAAGCATCCAGGTCCGCATCCAGGGTGCGGAGAACATCGAAGCGTTTGAGACCCTGCTGGACGAGGAGTTCCGCAATCTGCGCATCCAGGACAAATCCCGCGAAGGCGAGCGCCTGAGTCTCGCGCTCGATCTGCCGGATCAGGAAACCGAGCGCATCAAAGAGCTGGCCGTCGGCCAGGCGCTGGAGACCATCCGCAACCGCATCGACCAGTTCGGCGTTTCCGAGCCGGACATCCGGCGCCAGGGCGAGCGGCGCCTCCTGATCCAACTGCCCGGCGTCAAGGACACCGAGCGGGCCAAGGAACTGATCGGGCGCACCGCCCAGCTCGAGTTCAAACTGGTGGACGAGCGCCTGTCCGCACGCACCGCTCTCGAGGAAGGCCCGCCGCCGGGCACCGAGATCCTTTATCAGGTGACCGTCGATCCGGCCACCCAGCGCAGGATCGAAGAGCCCTTCCTGATCAAGAAACGCACCATGCTCACCGGCGCTTACCTGACCGATGCCCGGGTGCGGTTCGATCAGGATGAGCGCAGCTACTATGTGGCCATCGATTTCGACCGCAAGGGAGCCCGTATTTTCGAACGCGTCACCGGCGACAATATCCGTAAACGCCTGGCCATTGTACTCGACGGCAAAGTCCACTCGGCGCCGGTGATCCAGGACCGCATTCCGGGCGGTCAGGCCGTGATCACCGGCGACTTTTCAGCCGATGAGGCCGAGGACCTGGCCATCGTGCTGCGGGCCGGTGCGCTGCCCGCCCCGGTGGTGATCCTGGAGGAACGCACGGTGGGACCGTCCCTGGGCAAGGACTCCATCGACAAGGGGATGATTTCCATGCTCGTGGGCGGCGTGCTCGTGATCGTTTTTATGATCGTCTACTACAAAGGTGCCGGCCTGCTGGCCGATATCGCCCTGGTGATGAACATCGTTCTCATGGGGGCCGGCCTGGCAGCTTTTCAGGCCACACTCACGCTTCCGGGAATCGCCGGCTTCATACTGACCATCGGCATGGCCGTGGATGCCAACGTCATCATTTTCGAGCGCATTCGCGAAGAGCTGCGCATCGGCAAGCCGCCGCGGGCGGCGGTCGATGCCGGCTACAACCGGGCCAGCCTGACGATTCTGGACGCCAACGTCACCACCCTGATCGCGGCCCTGGTCTTGTTCCAGTTCGGCACCGGAGCGGTCAAGGGCTTCGCGGTCACCCTGAGCCTGGGTGTCATTGCCAGTATGTTCACCGCCCTGGTGTTCACCCGCGCGGTGTTCGAATTCATGCTGGCCGGCAAGAAAGTGGCCCGCATCAGCATCTGATCGCCCGCGCGCCGGCATGGGCGGTCAACCCGGCTTTAGCGGGCGGCATCCAATAAGGACTACGAAGGACTCGCGCAATGCAATTTATCAAACCCGACATCAATCTTGAAATCATCGGCTATCGTAAAATCGCGTTCGCCCTGTCCGCCGTCATCATCACGATCAGCATCGGCGCCCTGGTGGTCGGTGGCGGACCGCGCTACGGGATCGATTTCGCCGGCGGCACGCTGATCCAGGTGCGTTTCGACGCCCCGGCGGACATCGACGTGATCAAACGCGGAATCGATCAGATCGAAATGGGCAGCTATACGGTCCAGCAGTTCGGCGAAGCGGACGCCCACGAGATTCTTGTCCGAACCGACCAGGCCGGTACCACCGAACAGGGTTTCAACGAACGGCTGCGCGGCGCCCTGGCCGATGCCACGGGGACAACGGCGGAAATCCGTCGGGTGGAAATGGTCGGACCCCAGGTGGGCAAGGACCTGAGGGAAAAGGCGCTCAAGGCCATGTTCTACGCCCTGCTTTTCATCACCGTCTATATCTCGGGCCGTTTCGAGATGAAATGGATGCTGAGCGCCGTTCTGGCGGCGGCCCTGATCGGCGCGATCTATGGCCTGAGCTTGTTCCAGGTCAGCACCCCCTTCCTGATCGCAGTAGCGCTCATCGTGACCCTGGCCCTTTTCTGGTTCCTCAATTTGCGCTACGCCATGGGGGCCATCGTGGCCCTGATCCACGACGTGACGATCACGGTGGGGCTCTTTGCCCTCTTCGACAAGGAATTCACCCTGCCGATCATCGCCGCCCTGCTGACCATCATCGGCTATTCCCTCAACGACACGATCATCGTCTTTGACCGCATTCGCGAAAACCTTAAAAAATATCACAAGAATCCGCTGGCTTTCGTCATCAACCGCAGCATCAACGAAACCCTGAGCCGCACCCTGCTGACCTCGCTGACAACACTGGTGGTGGTGGTCACCTTGTTTCTTCTGGGGGGCGGCATCATCCACGATTTCGCCTTCGCCTTGATTGTCGGCGTCCTGGTGGGAACCTACTCGTCGGTTTTCGTGGCCAGCCCGATACTGCTGGCCTGGCAGAAAAGATAGACGACGACGCGGGCGAATCGGAATTCAGGGATGAATGCAGGCCCAACCCCAACGGATGCTCACCAGGACGATTTGGCCGTCTGGTTCAGGCTGCGATCCGTTACCGGCATCGGCAACCTGCTGTTTCGAAGATTGATCCGACGGTTCGAGACCCCCGAAGCCATCTTCGCGGCCCGGGACGATGACCTCTTGGCGGTCGACGGGGTATCCTCACGCGTGGTGGCCGCCTTGCGGCGCACGCCCGCAAATCGCGATACCGTCCGGCAGGAGTTGGACCGCGCCGCGCATCTGGGCATTCGCATCGTCACCCAGCGCGACCCGGTATACCCGGCGCTGCTGCTGGAAATTCCAGACCCGCCCCCGTTCGTATATGTGCGGGGGGACCTGACGCGATGTCGCTGCCCGGTGGCCGTGGTGGGATCGCGCCAGGCCACGCCTTACGGCCGGAAAACGACGAAGCGTCTGTGCCGGGATCTGGCCGACCACGCGATCACGGTGGTGAGCGGCATGGCCCGCGGCATCGACACGGCCGCCCACCAAGGGGTCCTCGAGGCCGGCGGCACGACCGTGGCGGTCCTGGGCAGTGGCCTGGAATGCATCTATCCTCCTGAGAACCGCAAACTGTTCGAGCATATTGCCGAGACCGGCGCGGTGATCTCGGAATTCCCCCTCGGGGCCGAACCGGAAGCGCACCATTTTCCGAAACGCAACCGCATCATCAGCGGCATGTCGGTGGGCACCGTGGTGGTCGAGGCCACCCGCCGCAGCGGTTCGCTGATCACGGCCCGCCTGGCCGCCGAACAGAACCGGGAGGTTTTTGCGGTACCCGGCAGCATCGAATCATTCAAGAGCATCGGCACCCACGGTCTGATAAAAAACGGGGCCAAGCTGGTGAGCCAGGTGGGCGATATTCTGGAGGAAATACCCGCCTGGGCCCGGAGCGAGACCCAGCCTCCGGTCCCGACCGCCACTGCCAGCCGCAGCGGCGGGCCTCCGCTTGCGGAAGACGAGGCGGACGTACTGGACAGCCTCACGGCCTACCCGGAGCATGTTGACGATCTGACGCGCCGGCTTAATATGGAACCTGGACATCTGATCAGCGTTCTGCTGGCCTTGGAGCTCAGGGGCCTGGTCCGGCAGGACCCGGGCAAACGCTTCAGCCGGATCGACACCGAGCCGATAACCGGCTGAAGGACATTGGAACTACCGCCTGCACCGCAATCGCCGCAGCACTCTGAAACGGTGCAACGCAGGCTTTAAACGAACACGAACACAGAGGTATACCCGTGGCTAAACCGCTTGTCGTGGTGGAATCGCCGACCAAGATCAAAACCTTGCAGAAGGTCCTGGGCAAGGACTACAAAGTGGCCGCGACGGTCGGACACATCAAGGACCTGCCCCAGAAGGAGATCGGGGTCGACATTGAAAAGGGGTTCAAACCCAAATACCGCACCATCAGCGGCAAACAAAAGGTGATCAAGAATTTGAAGGCCTCCGCCGGCGAGGCCGAGGACGTCTATCTGGCCCCCGACCCCGACCGCGAAGGCGAGGCCATTGCCTGGCATACGGCCGAGGTCCTTAAAAAGAAGGGCCGCCGCTTTCACCGGGTCCTGTTTCACGAACTGACCGGCAGCGCCATCAAGGAAGCCATCAAGCAGCCCACCGCGCTCGACCTCAACAAATATGAGGCCCAGCAGGCCCGACGCATCCTGGACCGCCTGGTGGGCTATCAGATTTCGCCCCTGTTGTGGCGCAAGGTCAAAGGAGGCCTGAGCGCCGGGCGGGTGCAGTCGGTGGCGGTCAAGATCATCTGCGACCGCGAGCGCGCCATCCAGGCCTTCGAGCCCGAGGAGTACTGGAGTATCACGGCCGCCCTCGAGGGCGCCGAACCGCCGCCTTTCAGCGCCAAACTCGTGCGCCATGCCGGCCGGAAGATCACCATCCCCGACGGCGACACCGCCCGTGAGATCACGGACCGCCTGTCCAAGGCCGCATTCACCGTCAGCCAGGTGGTCAAAAAAACCAAGCGCCGCAATCCCTTGCCCCCGTTCACCACGAGCAAGCTGCAGCAGGAAGCCATCCGCCGGCTGCGGTTCTCGGCCCGCAAGACCATGATGGTGGCCCAGCAGCTCTACGAGGGGGTCGAACTCGGGCCCGGTGAGACCGTCGGTCTGATCACCTACATGCGCACCGACTCGACGCGCATTGCCGACGAAGCGGCGCACGAAGCCCTGGAATTGATTCAGGCGCGCTTCGGGCCGGACTACGCCCTCAGCCAGCCGCGTTTTTTCAAAAACCGCAAGAAAGCCCAGGACGCCCATGAAGCCATCCGGCCCACGTCGGTCCAGCACACGCCCGAATCCGTCAAAGCTTATCTGACCAGCGACCAGGCCGCTCTCTACACTTTGATCTGGAAGCGATTCGTGGCCTCGCAGATGCAGCAGGCCCTGATCAACCAGCTCAC
>JASJCV010000012.1 GCA_030065275.1 Desulfobacterales bacterium
ATCGGCGGTTTTGATCACATCCAGATGATGCTCGATGACAATGACCGTATGGCCGTTGTCCACCAGGCGGTGCAGGACCTCGAGCAACCGGTTGATATCCTCGAAATGCAGCCCTGTCGTCGGCTCGTCCAGGATGTAGACCGTCCGGGCGGAAGAGCGGCGACCCAGCTCGCGCGCCAGTTTGATCCTCTGGGACTCGCCGCCCGAAAGGGTCGTAGCCGCCTGGCCCAGTGCCACGTAGCCCAGGCCCACGTCGATCAGGGTTTCCAGTTTGGCGCGCAGTTTGGGCAGCCGGCTGAAGAAGGCGCCGGCCTGATCGGCGGTCATATCGAGGACCGCCTTGATATTGCGGCCGCGATACCGGATTTCGAGCGTCTCGCGGTTGTAGCGGTTGCCCTGGCAGACGTCACAAGTGACGTACATGTCCGGGAGAAAGTGCATTTCGATCTTGATGATGCCGTCGCCGCGGCAGGTTTCACAACGTCCGCCTTTGACGTTGAAGCTGAAGCGGCCCGGTTTATAGCCTCGCGCGCGGGCTTCCGGTGTGCGCGCGAAGATGTCGCGGATCAGGGCAAAAAGGCCGGTATAGGTCGCGGGGTTGGAGCGCGGCGTGCGGCCGATGGGGCTCTGGTCGATGTAGAGCACGCGGTCGATGTGCTCCACCCCCCTGACGGCGTCGTAGCGCCCGGCCGGTACGCCGGTCCGGTAGAGGTGCTGTGCGATCGCCGGATAGAGCGTTTTCAGTACGAGGGAGGATTTGCCCGATCCCGAGACACCGGTGACACACGTGAACTGCCCCAGAGGAAATGCCACCGTGAGGTTGTCGAGATTGTTCTCCCGGGCGCCCTCGATGGTGATCGACCGCAAGTGTTCCGGTTGATGGCCGGGGGGGCGGGGGATGTGCCGCCGGCCGCAGAGGTAGTCGCCGGTCAGGCTGCCTTTGGCAATCATGAGTTCCGACGGGGTGCCCGCAAAAACGACATCGCCACCGTTCACCCCGGCGCCCGGCCCCATGTCCACCACGTAATCGGCGCTGCGGATCGTTTCCGCGTCGTGCTCCACCACCAGAACCGTATTGCCCAGATCGCGCATTTGGGTCAGGGAGGCCAGCAGGCGCTGGTTATCGCGGGGGTGCAGCCCGATGCTGGGCTCATCCAGAACGTAGAGCACGCCGGTGAGCTTCGAGCCGATTTGAGTGGCCAGGCGGATGCGCTGGCTTTCACCACCTGACAGGCTGGCGGCCGAGCGTTCCAGACTGATGTAAGGAAGCCCCACTTCCACGATATAGTCCAGCCGGTTGATCACCTCGCTCAGGATTTTGGCGGCGATCTCACCCTGGTGGCCACGGAGGTCGAGCTTGCGGGCGTAATCCAGGGCTTCGCTGGCGCTGAGGGCGCAGAATTCCGGCAGGCTCAAGGCGCCGACGCGGACATGCCGGGCGGGCGTGTTCAGCCGACCCCCGCCGCAGTCCGAGCAGGGTTGGGAACGCATGTAGGTCCTGAGTTCGTCGCGGGTCCGGCTGTCGCCGGCCTCATCCCACCGGCGTTGCAGGATCGGCAGCAGTCCTTCGAAAACGCGGGGATCGGTCCGGCGGCGATCATCTTCGTAAAAAAAGAAAGCGATGCGTTCGTCACCGCTGCCATGCATCAGGGCGTTTTTAAATTCGGTCGGAAGCTCGTGGTAGGGCTGATGACGTCCGTATGGTAATGGGCGGTAAGGGCTTCCAGAAATTCCAGGAAGTGCACCGAGTGGCGATGGGCCCAGGGCTTGACGGCCCCCTCCCGCAGGGAGAGCCCCGGGTTGGGCACGATCAGCTCAGGGGCAAACGCCTCACGCCGTCCAAGGCCATCGCAGGCCGGGCAGGCGCCATGGGGGGAGTTGAAGGAAAAGCTGGCGGGGGTCAGTTCCGGCTGGCCCAGTCCGCAGGAGGGGCATATCGGTGTTTCGCTGAAGGGCATCCGTTCGCCGTCAGTGGTCTCCACCAGGGCCTTGCCGGCGGTCAGGGCCACGGCGAGTTCGAGTGAATCCGCCAGGCGGTTGCGAATTTTGGGTCGTACGATCAGGCGGTCGACCAGCACCTCGAGGTGCCGATAGGGGCGTTCCTTGAGGCGTGCGTGATCATCCAGGGAAAAAATCTCGCCTTGGTCGATGCGCACGCGGGCAAAGCCGTCGCGACGCAGGCGCTTGAATAATTGCGCCTGTCCGGACGCTGCTTCCTTGATGGGGGCAAACACCATCAAGCGCGTTCCTTCTTCCAGACGCATCAACGCAGCGATGTACTGGTCAAGATTCTGGGCCTGGATCGGTTCGTCGCAGCGGGGGCAGTAGGCCACGCCCACCCGGGCGTAGAGCAGCCGCAGGTAGTCGGCAATCTCCGTCAACGTCCCTACGGTCGATCGCGGGTTGCGGGCGGCGGTTTTCTGCTCGATGGCGATTGCCGGGGAAAGTCCCTCGATCCAGTCCACCTGGGGTTTGGGCAATCGTTCCAGGAATTGGCGGGCGTAAGCCGAGAGCGACTCGACATATCGGCGCTGCCCCTCGGCATAGAGGGTGTCGAAGGCCAGCGTCGATTTGCCCGAGCCGGAAAGGCCCGTGACGACGACCAACCGGTCACGGGGCAAATCCAGGTCGAAACCCTTGAGGTTGTGCTGCCGAGCACCGCGTATTTGAATCCAGTTCGTGCGCATTGAAACCTCGGACCGATTCGGGCGGCGTGTGGTCGAATGGGTGCGGGCCGCATTATAGAGGGATAGAGCCGCGAGATCAAATGAAACCAGGGTTCATACCGCCCGAGCGGAATGAATACCAATAATTTATTAGAATTCAATTTGATCAGGGTTAAATTAAAAGGAAATAGTCGAAAATCGACGTTAAACAAAGATATCGATTTTGTCGATAAGTTGGACGGATGGTCGGATATCACTAAAATTCCTACGAAAAATTATGTTGAAAAAATGGTTGTATTTAAAGATAGTTGTGTTGAGATATGCAAAATAATATAGTTAAAACAATTAGATATAAATTGTTCATAACTTCGCAGCAAATGAACGGCAAATCCATATGATCCGGTTTGACTTCACTGCGCCCATCCCATAAAAGGGGCCCTGTTTTCTCGCGCAAGCTTAGTCGTAATCATAGCTCAATCTCCGACATAGTCATTTTTAATCGGTATTTTTGCTAAATTTTCGTTAGTTTAGGCTCTTTGCGGCCGTTGTGTCGGAGCGTTCAACCGGGGGGGGTGACAGACAGAATTCCATGGAGAACCACTGGCAACAGATTAAATCCGTCCTAAAAAACACCATTCCCCTGCACAGCTACCGCATGTGGATCGAGCCCCTGAGGGTTTCGAGGGATAGCAACGGGGGTTACTGCATCGAATGTCCCAACGCCTTTTCCCTGCGCCGCGTTCAGGACCATTACAGCCGCTTGATCCGGGCCGAATTCGAACGGCTGACCGGCGATACATGCCGTTTCCGGATTGACGACGGGCGTGAAGCGCCATCTGGGGCGAAAGACAGGGAGCTGACCATCGATCCCCAGCGGGCGCTCCCCACCATCAACCGCCATGTTCCCACCGGTCGCTTTCTGCGGCGGGATTTCACCTTTGACCAATTCGTGGTCGGCCGTAACAACGACTTCGCCTATTCGGCCTCGTTGTCCCTGGCCTCGCACCGGCAGAGCCCCCAGAATTGCCTCTATCTGCTGGCCAACACCGGCTTGGGCAAAAGCCATCTGACCCAGGCGATTGGGCATCACGTCCTGGACGCATTTCCGGAGGAGCGCGTTTACTACACCACCGCCGAAGATTTCAGCAATGAGATGGTTTCGGCCTTTCGCAACGACAAACTGGAGCATTTCAAAGGGAAATACCGTTCCCAGTGCGACGTCCTCTTATTGGAGGATGTGCATCATCTGGGGGGAAAGGAGCGCACGCAGCAGGAGCTTGCGGGCACCCTCGACAGCCTCTTTGAATCCGGCAAGAAAATCATTTTTTCAAGCTGCCACTGCCCCTCGGACATCCCGCGGCTGACCGATAAACTGCGGTCCCGGTTTGCCTACGGACTGATTTCCAATATCGACCCGCCCAATTTCGGCACCCGGGTGCGCATTCTCGAAAAAAAGGCCGAGGGCAAATCGCTGCAGGTTTCCAAGGATGTGCTTCACTATCTCGCCAGCGAACTGTCGGAAGATATCCGCCAGTTGGAAAGCGGCTTGATGCAGGTGGCTGCCAAGTCCTCCCTGCTGGGAGCGGCCATCGATCTGAAACTGGCCGAAAGCGTCGTGCGCAATATCGTGCGTCAGCAGAAGACGATCACCATCGACGTCGTCAAGAAAATGGTCTGCCGCCACTATGGCGTCTCCCCCAAAGATCTGGTTTCGCGTTCGCGCAAGCAGTCCATCGTTCGACCGCGCCAGGTGGCGATCTTCCTTTCCCGGCGCTACACCGACGCACCGTTGCAAACCATCGGCCGGAGCTTCAATCGCTACCACGCCACGGCGCTGCATTCGATCAACACCATCGAGAAGGGGCTGCGCGAAAGTGGCGCTCTGCGCAAGCAAGTCAGCTACATTTCCGCCAAACTGGAAAAAGGTGATTTTTAGAGAGGGGCCACGGCCTTGGTGGCCATTGGCCGCGATCGCGGCCGAATCGCGGTGAGGCGCCTCCAGCGAGGCGGATCGGCATCCGCCGAGGGGCCGGTTGAGGCGTTTACTGCATTTTCAGAATCGCGCCATCCGAGCTGACAAGATCTTCCAGCAGTTCCATCCGCATGTGTTCATCCTTTTCAATCGCACATCTCAGACTCAGGACGCAATGTTTCAGGCAGACATTGTCTTCGGCATCGAAACTGCCGAAGCATTCCAGAAAGCGGTCGAGGTCCTGAGAGGCGGTCGTGTGACGAGTCATTCGGTTTCCTTCAGTTGCAGCAGTTTTAGCATGGGGGCGTGGATCTTGTCATTGGAGGCGACAATGGCATTGCCGTTTAGATCGTATGCCCGGCCTTCAAAATCGGATACCCGGCCGCCGGCCTCGGCCACCATGAGCACGCCGGCCGCCGTATCCCAGGGCTTGAGATTTTCTTCCCAGAAAGCTTCGAAACGTCCGTCTGCGACATGGCAGAGATCCAGCGCCGCCGATCCCGGGCGTCGGATTCCCTGGGAAGCCGCCAAGCACCGGCTGAGCCGCGGCAGGACGGCGGCCCTGACCGCCCGATCCCCGACGTTGTAGGGAAACCCGGTCGCCAGCAGGCTATCGCTCAAGGCATCGATGCGTGAGACCCTGGCGGGACGGCCATTGCGCCAGGCGCCGGCGCCTTTCAAGGCAACGAACAATTCGTTGGCAAATGGATCCAGTACGACGCCTAACTTCGTTTCCCCCTCAGCGGCAAAGGCGATCGAGACACAGCAGGACTTGACACCGTGCGCGAAATTGGTCGTTCCATCCAAGGGGTCTATGATCCAGAGGCGGTCCGGGCGGCCCTTCTCCAGCCCGCGTTCTTCGGCCAGAATCGCATGATCCCCGGCGCAATGACTGATAACGGCGATGATGAGCGCTTCGGCCTCACGATCCACCTCGGTCACCAGGTCGATGGCGCCCTTGCGTTCGACCCGGTCGATGTGGCCCAGTTTGGTGCGTATGAGCGTGGCAGCGCGGAAGGCCGCCGATACGGCAACATCCTTTAAGTATTCTAAATCCATGAGAAAAACTCATTATATGGGATGTTGTCGAAAAGTCAATCGTAATCGGCGGCGGCTGGCATTTCAGGCGCCGCCCGCATCGCAATCGACAGTTCCGCAGTCATGCGTGCAATCAACGGACGCAGGGAGCTTCGGCGGGTGGCTGAAACGGGAACACCGTCGAGGGTTCGCATCAGACGGGTCCGGGTGACGGCATCGACACGATCCTGTTTGTTGAGGACGCGGATGGCCGCAATCGTGTCCAGTCCGAGTTCGGCCAGGATGCGCTCCACCGCCCGGACATGGGCGTCGTGTTGGGGGTTGCTGATATCGATCACGTGCAGCAGTAAATCGGCGTTTTCCAGCTCTTCCAGGGTGGCGCGAAAAGCGGCCATCAACTCCTTGGGCAGGTCGCGAATGAAACCGACGGTATCCGTGATGATCACCTCGAGGTCCTGGGGGAACTTGAGACGGCGGCTGGACGGGTCCAGCGTGGCAAACAGCCGGTTTTCGACATGCACGTCACTGCGGGTGAGCGCGTTGAGCAGCGTCGACTTGCCGGCATTGGTGTAGCCGATGATCGAAATCACCGGCAGCCGGCGTTTGCTGCGTCGGGCCCGCTGCTGTTTGCGCTGTTTTTGAACCTGCCGCAGGGCGCCTTCGAGGCGGCCGATACGATCGCGCACCCGCCGCCGGTTGATTTCGAGCTTGGTCTCACCGGGTCCACGGCCGCCGATGCCGCCGGTGAGCCGCGACATGGCCGTGTTCTTGGCCACCAGCCGCGGCAGGAGATAGTTGAGCTGCGCCAGTTCGACCTGCAGTTTGCCTTCCCGCGTTCGGGCCCGCTGGGCGAAGATGTCGAGAATCAGTTGGTTGCGGTCAATGACCTTGAGCTCGATCCGGTCGGTCAGTGACCGAATCTGTGAGGGATTGAGCTCCTGGTCGAAGACCAGTAGCGCGATATTTTTCTGCATGGCGGTTATGGCCAAGTCCTTGAGTTTGCCGACGCCGAGGACCAGGCGCGGATCGACCCGCTCGCGCTGCTGGAGGACGGTGTCGACGACCTCGAGCCCCGCCGATTCGGCCAGTTGGGCGAGTTCTTTCAAAGAGGCCCGCGCGCGCCGCCGGGGGGCGGTGGTGACGCTCACCAGCAGCGTGCGCTCGTGGCCGGCGCGCGCCGCGTGTTGCGCCTGCTGCTGGGCCATTTCGTCTTCAAGGGCCTGGATGGTTTCCAGGCAGGCGAAGCTGGGGGCATAGGGGTTTTCGGGCGGCAGCTTCTGGTACGGGGCCTCACTGGTGTCGCGGGGCAGCAGATGGGCCGCCCATAGCCGGTCCGGGACACCGTCGGATGTGATGGTGATCGCGGCCATCAAATCCAGACGCAACAGAACCAGATCGGTGAGGTCGTCCTGGGTCAGGGTTTCGGATTTCAGATGGGTGTGAATGCAGCGCAGCCCCATGAGCCGCCCGGGGGCCGCCCGCAGGTCGCGCGCATTGGGGATGAAAATCTTGTGATGATCCCCGGCGATCACGTAGTGGATCCTGCCCCGCCGATCGGCCATCAGGCCGATCTGGCGGCGGATATCGTGTGACAGCTGACACACCTCCCGGGCCAGTTCCGGCGAGATGATCACTTCCGGCCTGATCCGGCGGCGATAGAGTTTTTCCAGCCGTTTGAGTTGGCTGGTTTTCAGTCCCGTGGTATTGCCGTATATTTTTCGCATGGGCCGATTCGATCAGGCGTTTGACAGCTTGCGCCGGACGGCGCCGTTGAATCGAAAGACGGCAGACGGCAGGGGGGTCGGGCGCTTGGCCTGCAGCTTTTTAAGGAAGCTCAGGCACGAAGTCATCTTTGGCAAGGTTTTCAAAACGCGTATAGGCGTGAATAAAAGCCAGCGGAATGTCGCCGGTGGGCCCGTTGCGGTGCTTGGCCACGATGATTTCGGCCTTGCCGCGGTTGGGGTTGTTTTCCTCTTTGTTGTAGACTTCGTCCCGGTAGATGAAGGTGACCACGTCGGCATCCTGCTCCAGCGCCCCGCTTTCGCGCAAATCGGAAAGCTTGGGGCGCTTGTCCGTACGCTCCTCGAGCTTGCGATTGAGCTGGGAGAGCGCCACCACCGGCACATCGAGCTCTTTGGCCAGGGCTTTGAGCGCACGGGAAATCTCGGAAATCTCCAGATCGCGGCGCTCGGAGGAGGCGTGCCCCTTCATCAATTGTAAATAATCGATGATGACCAGTCCCAGCTGCTTATCGCTTTTGAGGCGGCGCGCTTTGGCGCGGATGGTAAGGGCGGATATATCCGGGCTGTCGTCGATGAAGATGGGGGCGTCCGACAGCACACTGGCGGCATGGGTAAGGTTGGTCCAGTCGTCGTTGCTCAGAAACCCGCCGCGCAACCGGTGGGAATCCACGCGAGCCTCGGCGCAGAGCATGCGCATCGAGAGCTGTTCCTTGGACATTTCCAGCGAAAAGATGGCCACGGGTGTATGGTGGTCCACCGCGGCATTGCGGGCCATATTCAGGGCCAAGGCGGTCTTGCCCATGCTGGGGCGGGCGGCCAGGATGATGAGATCCGATGGCTGCAGGCCCGAGGTCAGGTTGTCCAGCTGGCTGTATCCGGTGGCCACACCGGTGATCAGGGTGCGATTGCCCTGCCGCTCCTCGAGTTGATCGATATTGGTCTCGATCAGCTCGCTCAGGGGGTGAAAGGTTTTGCGAACCTTGTCTTCCGCGACTTCGAACACGGATTGCTCCGCGTAATCGAGCAATTTGTCGATATCGCCGCGATCCTCGAAACACTTCTGAAGAATCTGGTTGGATGTGCTGATCAGCCGCCGCAGGCAGGCCTTGTCGTGCACAATGCGGGCATAATGAACGGCATTGGCAGCCACCGGCGCCGTGTCCAGCAGGCGTGCCAAATATGAAGCCCCGCCGATTTCCTCGAGTTGGCCGTCTTCCTTGAGCTTATTGGTCAGGGTGATCAGATCGACGGGCTCGCTCTGTCCGAACAGCGCGGTCATGGCCGTGAAAATACGCTGATGCGCCGTTCGATAGAAGTCTTCCGGGGCGAGGACTTCGAGTACTTCCAGCAGGGTGGCGTTGTCGATCAGGACGGCGCTGATCAAAGACTCTTCGGCTTCGAGGTTCTGCGGAGGCAGATGCTGAAGCGTGGGATCCGGGCGGGAAGATGTCCGTTGTTCTGCCATGGGGTAGCCTCTTGGCGATCGCGCTGCCCGCAAGATCCGATCCGTCGATTCGGCGGATGCCGATCACGGCCGTGGGTCGGACGGGCTGACGGTCGTCATCGATGCGACGCTCGTCCCTGGTCCGCCGGGGCATGTTTGCGCGGTAGCGCGCCGAAAGGATCGCACCTCCTGCGGATAACGCCACGCGCTCACAACAGGCGGCCAGGCTCGGTTAGCGGTGATACCGGGAGGTGCCGGTTGTCGTGTTGGACGCCCGACGCCGGCGGCCGTTAGCGATCACCGGCGTCCTCAAGCCCTGCCCCTGAAAGGCTTCAGGCATTGTCCTCCTCGGGCTCGACATGAACCGTAATCTCCGGTTCGACATCGGCATAGACCCGAATCGGCACACTGAAGGTGCCAAGCGTTTTGATGGGCTCCTTGAGCAGGACGACCCTTTTCTCCACCACGATCTCCTGTTTGGCCAAGGCGTTGATGATATCGCGCACGGTGATCGAACCGTAGAGCCGGTCGGCATCGGCCACCTTGGCCTTGATGGTGCAGGCCACGCCTTCGAGGCGTTTGGCCATCTCCTCGGCCAGCGCTTTCTCCTTGGCGATCTGCAGGTCGAACTGGGCTTTCTGTTGCTCCAGCACACGCCGATTCTGCGGGGTGGCTTTGACGGCTTTGCCCTGGGGGAGCAGATAGTTGCGGGCGTAACCATCGGCCACGTTGACTTCGGAGCCGATGATGCCCAGTGATTCGATGGTTTCTTTGAGTATGACTTTCATGATGGCAGTCTCCGAAACGGATTAAAGATCCAGGGTCCCCACGTAGGGCAGCAAGGCAATCGTCCGTGCCCTTTTGATGGCCAGGGTCAACTTGCGCTGGTGTTTCGCGCACGTGCCGGAAATCCGCCGCGGAATGATCTTGCCGCGTTCCGTCGTGAAGTTTCGGAGGGTTTTCGGTTCCTTGTAATCAATCGTCAGGCTCTTGTCAGCACAAAACCGGCAGACTTTGCGGCGATGATATACACGTCTTCTTCTTTTCTTGGTGCTCCGTCCTCGTCCACGTCCTCTTGCTGGCGCCATTGTTACGCATCCTCCTTCTTGTCGTCAGGTTCAGTGTCATCAGCCGTTTTCTTGGCCTCCGCGGCAGTCGCCGGCGCTTCTTCAGCCGCCGCGGCCTCTGGCGCCGGTGTGTCGGCGGCCGGTGCGGGGGCTTCGGTCGCTGCCGGAGCGGCTTCCGCTTCACTTGCCTGCGACATTTTCTCCTGAATCGCTTCCATGTCCACGTCGTCTTCCAGGAGGATGGTCATATATTTCAGGACGCGGTCATCGATGCGGAACTGGCGCTCAATCTCATTGACCAGTTCGCCGGTGCCGCAATAGTCGACCCGGAGATAGTAGCCACGCTTTTTCTTTTTGACCTCGTAAGCCATTTTACGGGCGCCCCACTCGTCGAACTCGACCACCAGGCCGCCCTTTTGGGGCACCAGCTCCCTGATGCGGTCGTAGACCGGTGCGCGCTGTTCTTCGCCGATGTCTGGATCGACAATCACGATGGTTTCATACCTGCGCATAAAGCCTCCTTTTGGCTGTAAAGCCCCGTTGAATCGGAGCAAGGATGCGGCCGGCCCGATCGGGAGCCGGCATGCAGAACCGCGACAAATGGAGCCGGCGCCGCGTTCAAGCCTTCCAGCGAGTTGCATCCTGCCAGAAACCACCCGCTGGCGTGGCCGACACCGATCGTCGGGTCCGGTAAAAAAAAGAGGGCAGTCACGCGGAACTGCCCCGGGTACCCTTTTGGTGGGCCGTGAAGGAATCGAACCTTCAACCTACTGATTAAGAGTCAGTTGCTCTGCCTAGTTGAGCTAACGGCCCTTGCGATCCCCGTCTTGAAGACCGACGAAGCTGTGTAGCAGCTTTGGTGGGGGTTGTCAAACGGTTTTCGGCGGCCCGGCAAGTCGTTTGGACGGCAAGGTTTCAGGGCGCTTCGCCGGCGTTGCGTTTCATCCGCCGCACGCGCTGGCGCTCGCGGCGCCATTGTTTGGATTTTTGGGAAGTGCGTTTGGCGGGTGGGGCGTTTCCCAGGGACAGGCGCTCCCAGTCGAGGGTATAGCTCCCAGCTTCGGGCGAGGGCGCGGACGGCGGGTTGTCCTTAGGGGCCTGCGGCGTGCGCACCGGCCGCGGTGGCGCCGGCAGCCGGCAGCAGTCCGACGGTATGCGGGTGGTCAGGAAGACGGTGGCGCCCAAACGATCGAATTGAATGCCGGCATCCTGGGCGACGGTGGTCTGCACGGTCACGACCAGGGGATGCGCATCGCGACGACGACCGACCCGCAAAGCCATTTCGCGCTCGGCAAAAAGCACGACCCGATCGGGATGATGCTGCGGGACCAGTCCGCTCCGGGACACAGCCATGTAAGCCTTGCGCCGAATACAGGTGAAAAGCTCTTTGGGCACCGTCGTGCAGGGAACCGCTTTCGGTAAATGCTCACGGTGGCTGGCCCGGATAAACTTCTGGTCCATTTCGATCCCGGCCTGAGGCACACGGTAGGGCAGGCTTTCCAGATGCGCCGGCCTCACGTGGGACCATTTTTCCTCATGCAGGACTTTCATGAGATCCTTCAGCGGAACATAGCCTGCGTCATCCGGCACCAGCCCGAACTCATCCGGCTGCCGACCGAGAATATAATGGAGCAGGCGGGCCAGCTTGATGTCGTTCTTCGATTGCATCGCTCGCGTCGTCCGGTGTTTCGGTCCCATCGGGTCGGGCGGCGCGGGTGAAGGGGAGGCCAGCGGGCCGGCCTTGACCGGGGGGACAAGCTTGCTAAATTTTTAAAGTTCTCGTAAAGTCAAACATATATCACGACCGATCATTGAAACACAAACCGGCGAAGGGTCCATACATGGCCACAATACAATCAACGGCGCTTTTCGACCGCGCTCAGAAACTCATCCCCGGCGGGGTCAACAGTCCGGTAAGGGCCTGTAAGTCCGTCGGCTGTGTACCGATTTTTATCGACCGGGCCGACGGTTGCCGGCTCTGGGATGCCGACGGTAAGGAATATATCGACTATGTCGGCTCCTGGGGGCCCATGATATTGGGCCATCGCCATCCAGAGATCATAGCGGCCGTCAACC
The DNA here is from genome assembly GCA_030065275.1 of Desulfobacterales bacterium. Classification (GTDB taxonomy): domain Bacteria; phylum Desulfobacterota; class Desulfobacteria; order Desulfobacterales; family UBA5852; genus JABZFP01. Next base: position 12,006 of record JASJCV010000012.1, read on the forward strand.
AGGTACTGGTGCGTGGCACCAGCTTCGGTGCCCCCACCGACCTGGAGCTGGAACTGGCCGAACTCGTAATTGCCGCCGTGCCTTCGGTCGAAAAGGTGCGCATGGTGAACTCCGGCACCGAGGCCACCATGAGCGCCATACGCCTGGCCCGGGGGTTCACCGGGCGCAACGTGATTATCAAATTCGACGGATGCTACCACGGGCATGCCGATATGCTTCTGGTGGATGCGGGCTCCGGTGTGGCCACTCTGAACATTCCCGGCAGTCCGGGCATACCCGATGCGGTCGTCCAGCACACGCTTTCGCTGCCCTATAACGACATCGAAGCGGTCGAGCGGATATTTCAGGAAAGAGGCGCCGACGTGGCCGCTGTCATCGTCGAACCCGTGGCCGGTAATATGGGCATGGTGCCCCCCGGGGAGGGATTTCTCGAGGCGTTGCGTACGAATACGGCGCATCACGGCGCGGTGCTGATTTTTGACGAAGTCATGAGCGGTTTCCGGGTGGCCTACGGCGGAGCTCAGGAGCGCTACGGCATCCATCCGGACATCACGTGTTTTGGAAAGATCATCGGCGCCGGACTGCCGGTGGGGGCCTACGGCGGCCGGGATGAACTCATGGCGCAAATCGCCCCGGAAGGTCCGGTCTACCAGGCCGGGACGCTTTCCGGCAATCCCCTGGCCATGGCCGCGGGCATTGCGGCGCTAAAAGCCCTCAAACGTCCGGGGGTGTATGATACCCTCGAGCGCCGCTCAAGTCGCCTGGCCGAAGGGCTGGCCGCTGCAGCCGAACAGGCGGGAATCCCGGCCGCCTTCAATCGGGTCGGCTCCATGCTGGGCCTGTTTTTCACCGACTGTGCGGTAAATAACTTCGATGATGCCAAGACCTGCGATCTGGAACAGTTCGCCCGTTATTACCAGGGTATGCTGGCCGAGGGCATCTATCTGGCACCCTCGCAGTTCGAAGCCGGATTCGTTTCCCTGGCCCATACGGAAGAGGATATCGAACGCACCATCGCGGCGGCTTCCAGGGTCCTTGGCCGGCTGGAAGCATAGCGTTATTTGCTTTTTCGCTTCCGCCAACGCAACCGCGCCTGCGACCGTGGTCGGGGTTCAGGACGGCATTGCCGGATTGATCCGGTCAGGAAGATTGGCAGCAGCCTGTCAAGCCGTTGGGATCGCTGTCGCATTCCCGCTGGCGATGGCTTGATCGTTGGCGGCACCCAGGAGTAAAGTTCAATGCGTCTGCCCGGCTGGCCCAAAAAAATTTCGTTGGAGGCCCGCAACCTCTACTACCGCCTGATTTTGGTGTTCGCGATTTTTTTTCTGACCCCCTTGGCCGGTCTCTTCTATCTGGCCCATAAATACGATTTCCTTGCCGATCCCCTGACGCTTTACTATCTGCTGGGATTTCTGCTCTTCTCCCTTCTGGGCTTTTTTCTGCTGCGCAAGCTCTACGACCAGATCCATCGGGTGGCCCACGATGTGACCAACAAGGTCATAACGGGGTTTCACGTCGATCAACTGGCGACCAGTTCCAATGAATTGAGCACGATCGTGCATTCGGTCAACGCCATCGAAAACCAGTTCAGCAAAACGCTGTTTCAACTGGAGAAGAAAGCCTCCGAGATTTCGATTCTCAAAGAGCTTTCCGAACTCTGCTACGTCACCTTCGATCCCGAGGAGATTCTCTACGTCACGCTGGAGAGAGCGCTGGTGCTGACCAAGTCCGACATCGGCTCGGTCCTGGTGCTCGAGAACGCCGACGATAAAGGTTTCACGGTCAAAGCCAGCATCGGCCTGGGCGAGCACGTCAAGATCGGTGACCGCATCGCCTTCGAAACGAGCATCGCCAAGTATGCCGTCATCAATAAATCGCCGCTGGTGGTGGCGGACGTGGAGCGCGACAGCCGCTTCGGTCGCGCCAATCTGGCCCATTACGGGACCAAATCCTTCGTCTGCATGCCGATCAAAACCAGCAAGGAAATCGTGGGCGTGCTCACCATTTCGCGGCGCGACGGCGCGCGGGCCTACACTCACGACGATGTCGAGGCCCTGACCCCGCTTCTCAGCAACGCGGCCTTTACCTATGAAAACCTTCGCCTGCTGCGCGAGAACGAGAATAACAACCGTCAGCTCAAAGCCATCGACAAGATTTTCCGAATCATCAATTCGAGCTTCAAGGACACGGAACTGCTGCACGCCATTTTAGGGGAGATGCAGGCGGTCATGGCTTTCGAACTGGCCGCGGTCATCACGATGGACCCCAACCGACCTGGAAATCTGGTGGTTTTCGACCTGATGGCCGCCAAAACCGCGCCCATCGCCCGGGGGCATTCGTTCCCTATGGCCGACACGGTTTTCGAGCGCGTCATTCGGCAGGACAGCCAGGTCGTCATCGACGGGGTCGAGCAGCTGAGCCGTCAACTGGAGCGTAAGATCATCTGCCCCGAACCCAAGCAGTGCGGAATCCTGACCCCCCTGCGCATGGAGGGCACGGTGAAGGGGGTACTAACCCTCACCGGCGGCAGTGTCGTCATTTTCAACGAGCGCCGGGAATTGATCGACTGGATGGCCAACACACTGGCCTTTGCCATCGAGCGCAACCGTCTTTCCGCCGCGGTCCACAAGCGCGACCGTGAACTGGAGAGCATCAAACAGATCGGCAACGCCCTGGCCTCGTCCACTTTCGACATGAAGCAGGTGCTCAAATACACGATGGATATGATTCGGGTCATCATGAACGTCGAGGCCGGCTCGCTGCTTTTTCTGCGCGGGGAAGAGCTCAAGTTCGCCGTGGCCTTCAACACGCGGGTCAAGACCCGCATGGGGCATGCGATCAGGCTTGGCCAGGGGATTGCCGGATACGTGGCCGCCAAGGGGCGGTCGATCATTGTCAACGATACGTCGCGCTCCCCTCACTTTTTCGCCGGCGTGGATCAGACCACCGGCTTCCGTACCCGCTCGGCGCTGTGCGTACCGATGATATCCAAAGGGCGTGTCATCGGTGTTATCGAAGTGTTGAACAAAATCAACGGGGATTTCACGGCCGGGGACGAAGATCTGCTGCAGAGCATTTCCTCTTCGGTGAGCATCGCCATTGAAAATGCCCGTCTCTACCGCGAAACCGTCTCCATGGCCGAGCACGAACGCAGCATCCGACGCATGTTTCAGAAATTTGTTCCCAAAGCGGTGCTGGATCGGATCCTCTTCGGCTCCGAATCCGAGAAGACCGTGATCGAGGAGCTGCGCACCCTGACGCTGCTGAATCTCGATATCCGTGGATTTTCGACGCTGTCCAAAGATGTCGGCCCTCAAAAGACCGTCTCCCTGCTCAACCGGTTTTTTTCCGTCATGGGCGACATCGTCTTCAAGCATCAGGGGATCGTGGACAAATACCTGGGTGATGGGTTCCTGGCGATTTTCGGCGCGCCGGTGGCCAGCACTGTGGACGCCGACAACGCCCTCAATGCCGCGCTCGAGATGCGCAAGGCGCTCGAGCATATCAACCGCCAGTTCAAGCGGGAAATGGGCTACCAGATCAAGATCGGCATCAGCATTCTGACCGGCGAAGTCGTGGTCGGCAATATCGGGTTTGACAAGAAAATGGACTATACCGTCATCGGCGACGCCGTCAATGCCGTCTTCCGGCTGCAAGACCTGACGAAATTCTACCCCAACGGGATCCTGCTGGGTGAAACCACGCGTCGGGCCTGCCGCTCGTCGTTCAAAATGACGGCGATCGATGCGACCCTGGGGGAATTGAGACTTTACGAACTCTTCGGCGAAGCCAAGCCGCAACCTTCCCCCGGCGGCAAACTGGTGGAATTGGCCCAGCCCCACTAAACGCTCCGAAGGATGCCATGGCCTCCGATTACCCCGAATCATTGAAAGGGCAGTTGCTGCTGGCCATGCCCGCGCTGCTGGACCCCAATTTCCATCAAACGGTGGTCTGTATATCCGAGCACACCCGCGACGGTGCGGTCGGCATCGTGATCAACCGCGTGCATGCCGCCCTGACGGCCGCCGCCATTTTCGAGGAGCTCAACATGCCGCATCAGGCCTCCGCGGGTCGTGTTCCCATCCACCTGGGCGGGCCGGTGCATGTGAGTGAACTGTTTATCCTCCACGGCCCCCCGATCGACGTGGACATCAGTCTGCTGATCACACCGACCCTTGCCATGAGCACCACCCGCGACGTGCTCCAACGGATCGCCTGGGGCAAAGGCCCGTCGTCCTTTCTGATTGCGCTGGGCTGCGCGGGATGGGGACCGGGGCAGTTGGAGGCAGAAATTCGCCAGAATGCCTGGCTGACGAGCGATATCGACGCCGCCATACTCTTCGATACGCCTGTCGACAAATGCTGGGAGGCGGCTCTGGGAAGGCTGGGGGTCGATCCGACGCTGCTCATGGATGGCGCCGGTCATGCATAAAGATGCATGCAGGGCACATCGTTTCAGTGGAGCCGGTGGCTGCTGATCGGTTTATTTTTTGGGTTTGACGGCGGCAGGCTTGCTCTTGGGTTTTCTTTTTTTGAGGCAGGTTTTGTCATTGCGGACAAAGGCGCACAATTTGGGATTGTAGTATTCCTTACAATTCAACGGATTGTACAGAGGGCATTCCGGATGCTTTTCTGACATAAAGACCATTCCCCTGGAACTTCGGCTTGATTCATTATCCCAAAACGGACAATAACATAAAATTACTGATTTTTGAAGGTCTTATGTTTTGCGGCCCGGTTTAGCGCCCGCACCGCGCCCCCCCCTGAGACGCCCGCAAATCATTTTGACAATCAATTTGAGAAATTGTAAGCATTAGCCCCATTATCGGGCCGAGATGGCGATCCGCGCCATTCCCATGGGCGTTTCCACGGGAAGATGCTGACATCCGCGCGTAATTCCCTAGCGACGGCTGAACGAGGCAATGAAAAACGACTACGAGGGTGTTAAAAAGGATCTGCTGAAGCTGACTGAGGAATTCCGGACGCTTTTACACGCGGCCCACAACCAGGCCGGAATGGTGGAAGCCGTGGTCGGCAAGAACCAGGCGGCCTGCGAAGCCATCGCTCGGCAATTGAACGAGAATACGCTTCGCATTGCGGCCGTCGGGCCGATCAAGTCGGGCAAGAGTTCCTTCGTCAATTCGATCCTCGGCGGCGACTACCTGAAACGCGGCGCCGGTGTGGTCACCTCTTTCGTTACCCGCGTAAGATGGGGTACGGCGCTGGGGGCCCGGTTGGTTTTCAAGACCTGGGCGGAAATCAACGACGATATCGATCAGGCGCTGGTGCTTTTTCCGAATCTGGACTGGCACACGGAAAGGGAGACATTCGATATCCGCAACCAAGCGGAGCGGGAGGCCCTGGCCCGAGCGCTCAAGACGCTTTCCCCCGATCAACTTGTCTCCCGGGATGCCCGCAATGCCAACAGTGTCGTCCTGACATCCTACCTGAACGGCTATGCGCGGGTCCAGTCGCTGATCGACGAATCACCGGCCGTGATTCGATTCGACGAATCGCGGTTCGGCGAGCACCGCGATTTCGCCGGCGACGACGACCTGGCGGTCTATCTCAAGGATATCCAACTTGAAATCGGCAGTCCTTATCTCGACCGGCATGTCGAACTGGCCGACTGCCAGGGCAGCGATTCGCCCAATCCCCTGCACATGGCCATGATTCAGGATTATCTCCTCAAGACGCATTTCATTGTCTACGTCATCAGCAGCCGCACCGGCCTGCGCCGGGCCGACATCCGATTTCTTTCCATCATCAAGAAAATGGGCATCCTGGATAATATGCTTTTCGTCTTCAATATCGATTTTAGCGAACACGATACGCTGGAAGATCTTCGGAACCTGAAGCGCAAAGTGACGGAAGAGCTGGCCATCCTGCGGCCCGATCCGGCCGTCTACAGTTTTTCGGCGCTTTTCAACCTATTTCGTCACGAAGCCGATCAACTTCCGGACAAGGATCATTTGCGGCTTGAGCAATGGCAGGCCGACGAGGCCCTGGTGGCGCACTCCGATGAACAAAGTCGGCGTTTCCACGATGATCTGCAGGGCAAACTGATGAACGAATCGGCTCTGCTGCTGCTGCGCAACCATCTCGAGCGCCTCCTCGTCATGGGCGCCGACCTGAGCAGCCTGCTCAAGATGAAACAGGAAATCCTGCGGGCCGACGAAGAGCGGGCGGCGGAGATCGTCAGTCGCATCGGTGCCAACCGTCAGCGCATGGCGCAGATCCGCTCGGTGATCAAAAACACGCTGGACGGGGGCATTCACAAGCTGCGCAAGGAAATGCGCGCGGACGTGGACCGCTTCTTCGACCCTCATTCGACGGATATCATGCGTCGGATGACCGATTTTATCCGCAGTTACAGCGTGCCGTCCTGGCAGGAGCATATCGAAAACCTGGCCACTGCCGGTTTCGCCAATACGCTCTACCACGTCTACCAGGAGTTCAAGCAAGCGCTGGACGGTTTTATCGCCGAATCGATCAATCCCGAAATCTTTCGATTCATCCGCGATCGGGAGCGCCGCCTGGTGGAATATCTTCACACCGTGGCCGAGCCTTACAGTGCCATGGTAGAGGAGGCTGTGGCCGAATTTCAGAATACAGCCAATGGGTTGGGGATCGATTCGATGCCCGAGGCCGTTGCGGCCCGGTCGCTTCTTCCCGGGCTGGAGATGATACGACAAACCTCGCGTCTGCAGCTGCCACCGGCCAACGCGGCCATGCGTTATTCCGCCAAAGTGAAGACGGAAGCGATCATGCGTCTGGGCGTCTATAAGTTACTGCGCGGTTTCCGCAAGCTGCTGCGCAAGCCGGTCGCTGCCGGGCAGGGCGAGGCGATTCGCGCGCTGGAGGACGGTGTCGAGCGCATGAAGAAGGAAACGGAGCGCTCGCTGCTGTTTCACTTCAAGGACTACCGCGAAAATATCAAATTCGGCTATATTTTCAAAATGGTTGAGTCGGCGTCTGTGCAGATCACTGATGGCCTGCTGGCGAGGTTTGAGACCTACGAGAGCGATCTGGCCCAAATGGTTGCGCTGATCGACAACAACCAATCGGTCAAGGCCGAGCAGGAGGCGGCGTTCCGGGAGATCGCCGCCAGCGCCGAGCTGCTCTATCAACACGGCCTGCAATTGAGGGACCGGGTATGCGCCGGCTGAATATCACGGGCCTGTAAGCGCCGCCAAACCCGGCGGTTGCGTATAGCCGCGGCCAACTTGACCGACGACCAACCCCAAACTCCAGGGAGGTGCGTGCATGGTGTCCAGGAAACCCCGGAAGATCGCCGTGGCCAATGAAAAGGGCGGTGTCGGCAAGACGGCGACCGTTATCAATCTCGGTGCCGCCTTGAGTCTGGCCGGACGCAAAGTGCTCATCATCGACATGGATCCCCAATTCAACGCCACGCAGGGTCTGGGTATCAAACCCGATGACGTGGGCCTTTCGGTGTACGATCTGATCCAGGATCCAAGCGGTCAGGCGGCCAGGCAAGCCGTCATCCCAACGCACTGGGAAGGTCTCGAGCTGATTCCGTCGGTGCCCGACCTGTCCGGGGCCGAGGTCGAACTGGTGGACGTGGCCGGCCGGGAGAACCGCCTCCGGGAGAGCCTGGCCGATTTGGACGGCGCCTATGATTTCATTCTGCTCGATACACCGCCCAGTCTGTCGCTGCTGACCGTCAATGTCTTCGCCTATGCCAGCGAAGTATTGGTTCCTTGCCAGACGCACCCTTACGCCTTCGGAGCCCTGACCGAGTTGTTCGACACCATCGGGGCCATCCGGAACGGCATCAATCCTGGGCTCAAAACCGCGGGCGTGGTGGCCACTTTCTACGACCAGCGCACGCGCGTCAGCAACAGCACGCTGGACAAACTCAAAAATGACCAGCATTATGGCCCGTTGTTGTGCGAAGCCGTGATTCGCGCCAACACGACTGTGGCCGAAAGCGCGGACGTGGGTAAGCCGGTCGTTTTCTACCGGCCGGGGAGTTATGGCGCCAGGGACTACATCTCGTTAGCCCGGGAGCTGGATGGTTGAGGTCGGTTGCACCCTTTGGCGGCCTCCGGCTTCAGTAAGACGCGTCCTCCGTCAGGCGAGCCAGGTTGTCACGGGCAAAGTCGATAGAGGGATCGATTTCAAGCGCCATGCGATAGTAGCGCACGGCCGCGTCGCGCTGCCCCAGGTCCCGGTAGTTGGAAGCGATATTGGCGTAGTCGATGCCCGAAGATGGGTCCAGTTCGATGACGCGCTTGAAGCTATTGATGGCCGCCTCGTGGTCTTTGAGCTTGAAATGGCAAAAGCCCATCAGGTTGTGGATGTCAGTGCGTTCGTCATCGATGGCCCGGCCTTTTTCAAGCACCTGCAGCGCCTCCTGAAAATTCTCCATTTCTTTAAGTCCCACACCGATATAGGCGTAGATACTGACCCGGTCTTCCGGCGTGGGCTCGAGTTCGAGCGCCCGATGGAGGTGGGGCAGGGCGGCGTCCGGCCGGCCGATGTTGAGGTAACACAGACCGGTGTAGAATTCGAGGTAGTAGCGCTCGGGCAGCAGACGGGAGAATTGCTTCAATTCCCTCAGGGCCGCGGTCGGCGGGTACTTCTCCACCACCAGTTTGGCGGCGAACATGCCCACGCTGGTGCCTTCGGCCCGCTCGCGGAAATGCGTGCCGGGGACGATGGTGTAGAAGGCCGGAATCCCCAGATCCGGATGCGTTGTGTCGATGACCAGCGGCTCGAATCCACGGCGGCTCAACGTCGCAACCAGACTTTCGACCTCCAATCGGATGTTCGCATGCGCGAGATCCGGCAGCGCCTGTAAGTCCACGGTCCGATCGGGCTGGAGGATATAGTCGGCTTGGTCCAACCGGGTGTATTTGGGCAGACCGCTGGCCACGTAGTTGGATCCGGAATTGAAATCACCAGCCAGTTGGGCCACCTCGGTGAGGGCTCGACTAAGGGCTTTCTCCGGGCTGGGGGTGGTGCCGGCCGTCCACACGATTTCGCTGGTATCCGGGAATGTCGACGGATCGTAGGCCAGGGCCCCGACGGTCGGAATGCCCATATCGAGGGAAAAGTCCTGAAGATGGAGGCGTATGCCGCAGCGTGCGAATTTGGCGAGCATGTCCCGAACCATGGGGTCGGTGGCCGACGCCGCGTTGATCGCCGGCACCCGCAGACGCCTGCGACTCACCAGCGAGGAAACATGCCGCTCCACGATCTCGCAGATCCCCTGGCTCAGGGCTTCCTCTGTGCAGTTGCCGGCCGAGGGGCCGTTAAATTCGTTGATCGCGTAAAACCAGTCAAAAGGCACGAGGACCTCGTGCCCCGCCGCCAGGTTCCAGGCCCGGGCCCAGCGCATGGGGATGGCTTCAAAAACCTTACGGGCCGCCTCCAGGTCCTCGGAATCGTCGTGGACCGATTGCGCGATGGCCGCAAACGGCAGGGCTTCGTTGCTGAAGTCGGCGTGCGTGCCGAGTTTGAAATTGGCCGGATCTCTGCAAAAACTAAAAAAACTGAACCGTTCGGCCAGTTCCATCACGGCACTGGCTTCGGCCTGCTCCGGACTGGCGCCTTTGCCCATCTGTTTCTTGTTGCCGATGATGTCGTGGGCATCCCGTCCGCAGACGCTGAAATAGACCGGGATGTCCAGGCGGCCGCGGTCGATACGCTCGGTATGATCGAGGATGTCCAAATCGAGCCCCGCCAGTTTGCTGCGGAAATGCCGAACGGTTTCCTGCGGGCTGATAATCTTGTCCTGGTCGTAAGTCGAGGTCTTCAATGCATCCTGAAGGGTAATTTTGACCGTCATTAGAGGATCGGTGCTCCCTGCCTGAGGAAAGGGGGTGATATGAACAAGCCATGTCGGTTGCTTCTGCCGAGCGCCAAGAATACCGGCTGAACGCCTATGGCTCAGCCGGTGCCTGGCATTCTGAATGTCGATCGCGCCAATTCCCGCGGTGCCGATCCGCAGAAGACACGACGACCTAGCTATAGTTGGGCCTAAATCCGAAGAAGCAAGGCCCGCGTCGACCGATTCCGGCTGGATTGGCGGTGTAAATCAATTGCTTTGCCCTGACAAGGCTTTTTTGATTTGATTCCCGCGGGCCGATCTGTTATTCATTACGGCTTACAGCGTGGGGATGTAGCTCAGTTGGGAGAGCGCAGCGTTCGCAACGCTGAGGTCGAGGGTTCGAATCCCTTCATCTCCACCATTCGCTGAATGCCAAAGGCCGGTTGCCCTCACGGGCGGCCGGCCTTTTTAGCGTCGCGCCGGCGCCGGTCGGGAAACGGGATCAGGGCCGGTATACGGTGAAGACCTGCTCGAGAAGCTTCTTCGGTCCCAAATAGATCTGAAAACGGTGTTCGCCGGGGACCAGTTCCCAGTCGTGGTCGAAACCGTATCCGACAACCGTGGCATGGTTCAGCTGGGCTTTTTTCGTGTAGGTCGACAAGCTGGATGCGTGCTGGCTGCCGGGTTTTTTAACCGCTGGGTGGTGACGGAAGACGCGGAGCTCGATTTCCTTGTAGGCCGGCTCGCCCACGATAACGAAGCGCAAGCCGAAACGATATCCCTTGATGGCCGGAATCCGGGTGGTCTCTTCGATAAACTTAAACCGCTCGTAGAGATTGCGGCGGACTTTCTGGTCGCCGCCGGGCTGGCGCTTGATGAGTTTGGCCTCGTAGCGACCGGCCTTTAAAACGCGAACGAGTTGAATGTCGGGCGCTTCATCGGCGCGGGCAACAGGCACCAGTAGAGTGAAAATAATGACCATCGAACCCGCTAACGCCAGAAGTCTTTGCATGCATCACCTCGATTTACCCCATCCCATGGCCGCTGCATGATGTTTGCCCGGCCCTAGCGAACTGGGTGCCATCTTAACCCAAAAATGTCCCGGTTTCAACACGGACCAAGTTGGCAACAAATTGGTTTCATTGTAAATCTGTCAACGATTATCGATCGGAGGCCGCCCCGCGGGGGTGGCGCGGCATCGATGACCAAATCCTCCGGACCGGGATTCGATTACTAAGGGATGCGAATGCCCGCCGCAATCGGGGTCGGGGGCGGTTTGGCCTCGGATGGTATGAGGGTGGCAGGCCAGGAGGGATTCGAACCCCCAACCCTCGGATTTGGAGTCCGATGCTCTACCAATTAGAGCTACTGGCCTGCAAGCGGGTTGGAACAGCGCTAAAGCGCCTGTGGTGTCAATGCGTGCGTTTCCATTTAGCCCAGATGGTGGGGGATGTCAATCAAGGCGCCGGCGGTGCGCGTTCACTCCGGCTGTGGGGGCCGATGACAGCGCGGGGTGCTGAAAAAGGTGCTGTGGATAGCATTGACGCCACGTTCCAACTCTTTTTTCCGCACTAGAAAATAGAGCGCGGCCTTTGAAGGGCCGAAGGAAATCATCTCGACGTTGACCCCGCAGTCGGCCACGGCCGAGAAGCATCGGGCGGCAACACCCGGTTGGTTTTGGATACCGTCGCCGACAATGCCGATCAGCGCCACGTCTTTCAGCATTTCGGTTTTGCGATAAGGCCGCGGGCGAATGCGGACCAGCGCGTCACGGGCCCCGGCGAGGTCATGGCTGGCCAGCAGGAGACTGATGCAGGTCTGGGAGGTGACCACGGACTTGATGTTGATCCCGTGTTCGGCGACGGCGCTGGCCACTTGGGCGAGAATGCCCGGGCGGGCGCCGACCCCGGATGCATGCACCTTGAGGATGCCGATGTCGCAGTCATGGGCCACACTCTTGATGACGGGGCCGCTGCGCGGGCTGCGGGCACGGATTTCGCTTCCCGGGGCATCCGGGGCAAGGGTGTTCCTGATGAAGATTTTCATCTTGCGCCGGCGGACCGGCTCCACTGTCCGCGGATGGAGGATGCGGGCCCCGAAATAGGCCAGCTCGGCGGCTTCCTCATAGGAAAGCACCGGGATGAGTTCGGCTTCTGGCACCATCCGCGGGTCCGCGCTCATGAAACCTTGGGTATCTTTCCAGATTTCCAGGACCTCGGCCTCGAGGGCCACGGCCGCCACGGCCGCCGCATAGTCGCTGCCGCCGCGGCCGAAGGTGGTGATGTCACCGGTCGGGCCGGCCCCGAAAAATCCCGGAAGAATCAAAATGCCCTCCGCGGTCAACACAGGCGCAAGGTGTCGCTGGAAATTGCGGGCGGTCTGTTTCAAGTCGGCCGTGGCGTCCCCGAATTTTCCGTCGGTGACCAGCCCGATCTCGTGGGGTAGGCGGTATGCGGCGTCCAGACCGCGGCTCCGCAGCGCCGTTGTCAGAAGCTGGGCCGAAAGCCTCTCGCCGTAGCTGCTGATGACGTCCGTTAGTCTCGGGGTGGTCTCGCGCGTAAAATTCAGGCCGTAGAAAAATCGCTCGAGACGGCTCAGGCCGTCGCCAAGATCGCGATCGTAGGCGTTGCGCCGGGTTTGGCCGACGACGATGCGGCGGGCCACCTGGTGATGGCGGGTGCGGATGGTTTCCACCAATCGGGGAATGGACGCTTCGTCTTCCAGCGCCGCTGTCATCCCGTTCAGCAAAAGATCCGTAATGCCGTTCAGAGCGGACACCACGAAGACTTGGCCCCGGCCGCGTGCGGCCATGAGGCCGACGATTTCTTCAATGGTCCGCGATTGCTTCAAACATCCGCCACCGACTTTGATGACTTTCATTTTGCATCCCGATGGTTTTAGACTTCAGTCAGACAATCGCAACGCGTTCTATCTGAAAAACACCGGCTTCGCAAGATCGGTTGCCCGGGGGCCTGGCACCGGAAGACCGGGGCACCTCTACTCTCTGTCGGTTGAAGTTGAAGTGAACGCGGCGGCCGGACGACCGGTGAACGCGAGATTAAGGGCTGCCGACGCCTCCCACCGAATGCCGATCGAAAAAACCGCCATCGGCAGCGGCCGGCGCTCGTGGGTTTCTCAAATCCTGAGCACAGCTCGCGTAACCGGCGCTTTTTACCGGTCGCGGCGGCTCTGTCGCCCCTCTCGACCCACCTTGGGGGGATCCGCCTACGGGAGGTTTTTTCCCGGTTTAATATCCCCTCATCCAACCAGGGCCGCCTTCAGGCGAGGTCGAAACAAATAATTATAAATCATAAAAATAATAAAAATAACAATTAAATATAAACTAAAACTTCATGTAATGGTAGAGTATTAAGGCGGTGATGACGACGATTGTCCTTTGAACGTCGTGGAAGGTGTCGAGCAGGTAAGGCGCGATAGGGCGGGCGGCGGCGCTGAAACCAAGGACGTGCGGCGCGTTTGTGGGAACAATTATGCCATTCGATCCTAACGCATCGGATGCCATACGACGAAGCTCAGGTCGCCGGGCGTTTCAGGCAGCCAATGGATTATATGAAATATTCCGGTGGGTGGTTTCGGCGGGTTGGCATCGACCAGCGCTTGCCAAGATCGATTTCACTCTCCGAGTGTTGTATCGGAAGGTCGATTCGCAGGGATGCCCACGTCGCGAAAAAACTGAGCGCCGCACTCGGTGCACTGCCAGTTGGGTTCGGTGTTGACGGTTGAACCACTGACGATGTCACTCTCGCCGTTGTCCAGCTCGCTTTCCATTTCAGGTATGTATACGGGCATTCCTCCTAAAACGATGGCGATGCGATGAGACCCACACCACGGGCAGATTGATGGTTTATCCTTCGATTTCAAAGTTCGTTCCCGTCGAGACAGATCGTTCAATACCGAAGCTTGATACATGTTTTTCAGCTTTCCTGTATTCCGTAGAGTCCGGGTCGTTGTGTTCGTGCGAATGGTCCAGGCAAGTCGCCCATGGCACCAAATAGCACTGGCCGTGCCAGATTTGTTTGGCGCCACATTAATAGCTGCAAATTGAATAATATATATCATTGAAACAGTAGTTTAGATGACTTGTTACGGATTGGTTCGGATTTCTGAAAGGTTCCTGGAATGTCTATTAGGTGGACAGGTTGGAAGCGGCCCTGCCTATTGCCTTGGCGGCCTGGCCAGCAGGTGATCCAATGCTCTGGGGGCGATTTTGCGTCTGACAATGACGATTCAGATCAAGTCGTTGGTAAAGTCTTGCGGGTAAGCAGTGGGTCATCGATCGATTGGCGCGTGCTTTCAGGCGATAACATATGCCCCGGTGCCAACGGCAATCAGCTGATCCTGGTCGTTTTTAAGTTCGATGCGCGTCACTGCGACCTTGTGGCCTGCGCGCAGGACGTGACCGACGGACTCGAACCGGCCCCCCAGCCCCGGGCGCAGATAATCGACCCGCAGGTCGATCGTGCCCAGCTTGCCGAAGCGTTCGATTCTGACCTCGCGGGTTTCATCCCCGCTTTTGTGATGCAGGCTCATAAAGGCCGCCAGACCACCGGTAACGTCGATCACCGCCGAAATGACCCCGCCATGCAGGGATCCCCGCACATAGTTTCCCACCAGTTCTTTCCGCATCCTGATGCCCAGTCGCGGCTTCCCGCCTTCAAGCGAAATGACTTCGATGCCCAGGATGCGGTTAAAGGGCAACTTATTTTCAAAAATATCCTTGATCGTCGATTGCCAGTCCTGGTGGGGCAGCGCTGGGGGCCTGCCGGCTGAAGGATGCATAAGCGGCCTTTCCGCTTTCTGGTTGGATACGGTTTGATGTCCGAGGCGCTGTTCGCTCGTTCGCGTTGGCGATCGCCCGGCCTGATCCGCGGCAGGTGCAACGCACCGGCGGCCGCTACACCTGCGCACGGGTTGGAATTCCAAGGTTCTAAGGTTCGATTCGTGTGCCCAGAACCGTGAGAAAGGCAGCCAACCATTCGGGGTGTGCCGGCCAGGCCGGGGCGGTAACCAGATTGCCGTCGACATGCGCCTTGTCCACCGGAATGTCGATATACTCGCCGCCGGCACCGGTGACGTCAGGTCCCACGGCAGGGTAGGCCGAACAGCTTCTGCCTTTCACCACGCCAGCGGCCGCCAGCAGTTGGGCCCCGTGGCAGATGGAGGCAATCGGTTTACGGGCCTCGGCGAAATGCTGAACCATCTTGATGACCTCGGGGTTCAGCCGAATATACTCGGGCGCGCGGCCGCCCGGTACGACCAGGGCGTCGTAGTGTTGAGCGTCGATTTCCTCAAAACTGGCGTTGAGGGTAAAATTATGTCCGGGCTTTTCGCTGTAGGTCTGGTCGCCCTCGAAATCATGCACGGCCGTGCGAACGGAATCACCCGCGCGCTTGTCGGGGCAAACGGCATGCACGGTGTGCCCCACCATCTGCAGGGCTTGAAACGGCACCATGACCTCATAATCCTCCACAAAATCGCCCACCAGCATCAGGATCTTTTGGATTGCCATGCTTTCCTCCTCAGGGGGTTAAATGAGGTTGTCGTCGCTGAAGGTGATCGTCCGACCCACCGCCGCGACAGAATAGCGCTTGCCGAATGTCCGTCGGGCGTCGATTCAGGGGGTGTGCGGTTCAGCCGGTATACCGGGCAGGTGCCGGACAATGGCAGGCGGGATTAGCTCTTGCTGTTAGCATTGGGCCCATCTAAAATCAAGGCCGCCCATCGGCGTGCGCCGACGAGCGGCAGCGTCTTACATTGGATGCAGGGGGGGAGGTATGTTCGCTCTATCGAAACTCATCAAACCCTTTTTATGGCCGCCGGGTATTTTCGTTCTTCTGTTCATGGTGGTCGGCATTGGCCATGCGGTCCGGCGGCGCTCCAGGCCGGCCGCTGCCTGCCTGGGGATTGCCCTGGCCATGTGGGTCGCGGCCGTGGCCCCGATAGCCGATATGCTTCTGCGTCCCCTTGAGCGCCGCTATGATCGGCCCCTGTCAACCGATGGGGACGTGATCGTTATGCTGGGCGTTGCGATTCACGCCGGTGCGCGCGACAAGAACGGCACCGGGGCGCCCACGGCCGAGGCATGTGAGCGCCTCGTGGCAACCGCGCGCCTTCATCGCCTCACGGGGCTGCCGATCATCTTGTCGGGTGGCCGCGTGCATGACCATCAGGCCCTCACGGGACCTGTCTATCGACGGTTTCTGGTCGACCTGGGAATTCCACCGGAGCGCATTCTCCTGGAAAACCGGAGTCGCAACACGTTCGAAAATGCTCGTGCCAGCTGGGAACTGTGCCGCCGCCGGGGTTTTAGCAGGCCTCTGGTGGTGACGCATGCGGCCCACATGCCGCGGGCCATGTTCTGCTTTCGGAAACTGGGGATACCGGCCCGGCCGGCGCCCTGCGGATTTCGCACCTGGGAGGGCAAGGCCTATGGCTGGCCGGATTGGTTGCCCCGGAGCTTCGAGGGCGTCGCCACGGCGCTGCATGAATACCTGGGGCTCTGGGTTTACCGCTGGTTATACCGGTCTGTCGATCCCACCCGCTGATCGCCAGCAGCCATGCGCCAAACCGCGGGCTCCGGCAGCCAACGCTCTCAGGACGGCAGCGCAAAGCGCCGGCACAATGCGGAAACTTCTTCCCGGACGGACCGGCGCAGCGCAAGATCCTGGGGGTGGCGCAGCAGCCGGTCGATCCATTCGACAATCTGGTCGACTTCTTCCGGCCCCATACCGCGGGCGGTGATGGCCGGTGCGCCCAACCGCAGGCCGCCCGGCCGGCCCGGAGGGGCGTCATCGAAGGGGACCGGGTTGCGGTTGGCGAACAAACCGGCATCGGCGAGCGCTTTTTCGGCCGTATCGCCGCCGATGCCGCGGGGGCGCAGATCGATGAGGACCAGGTGGTTGTCGGTGCCCCCGGAGACCAGGCGATATCCGCGCTTTTCCAAAGCCCGACCCATCCGGCGGGCGTTGGCGATCGTTTGCTGCTGACGCGCGCGGAACGCCGGTTGCGCGGCCAGTTCGAAACATACGGCCTTGGCAGCGATCATATTGAGGGCCGGTGTCCCCTGACAACCGGGAAATACGCTGCGATCGATGGCCGGCCGGAATTTCTCCCGGCAGAGGATCACACCACCGCGGCTGCCGCCGAGGGTCTTGTAGGTCGTAAACGTCACGAAGTCGGCGTGGGGTACGGGGCTGGGGATAACGTCCGCGGCCACCAGGCCAGCGATGTGAGCCATGTCCACCATGAACAGGGCGGACACCCCGGCGGCAATGTCGGCCAGTCGCGCGTAATCGATTCGGCGGGGGTAGGCACTGGCGCCGGCCACCAGCATCTGCGGACGGATGCGGGCCGCCATGGCTTCGATTGCCGCGTAATCGATGACCTCGGATTCGGGATCCACACCGTAGTGCGCCCAGCTGAAGCAGCGGCTCGTCGCCGATGCCGTGGCGCCGTGGGAAAGGTGGCCGCCGTGGGAGAGGCGCATCGCCAGAATACGGTCTCCGGGCTGGAGTACGGCGAAATAGACCGCCCAGTTGGCGGCCACGCCGCTGTGGGGCTGCACATTGGCATGCTCGGCCCCGAAGAGTCGACGGCAGCGCTCGATGGCCAGGTTTTCAAGGGCGTCCGCCTGGTCGCAGCCGGCATGGTAGCGGGCCGCCGGATAACCCTCGGCCGCTTTGATGGCAAAGACCGATCCCAGCGCTTCGAGGATCGCCGGTGCGGGGTGGTTTTCGGCCGCAATCAGGTCGATCGTTTCAGACAGACGCTTTTCCTCGTTGCGGATCAAGGCATCGATTTGCGGGTCGCAGATTGACAGCAACGCCATGTCGGCCTCCGAATTTGCGGTTAGCAATTGAGGGATCCGTGCGCTTGACTTGTCGATTTCATCCATTGTACTAGTGGCACCTTTTATCACAAATAGCGATGATGGCATCGCATTTCCAGAGCGAAGGACAGGGGAATGAAACGTAGCGCCGAACTTCAACGCGACACGCAGGAAACGCGTATCACCGCCCGGCTGGATCTCGACGGTCGGGGGGAGACCAAGATCCGCACCGGCATCGGTTTTCTCGACCACATGCTCACACTCATGGGCGCGCACGGTTTTCTGGATATCGGTCTGGCGGCCGAGGGCGACATCGAAGTGGACTATCATCACACCGTCGAGGACGTCGGTCTCGTCATGGGCGAGATGCTCGACAAGGCGTTGGGTTCGCGTCAGGGGATTCGACGTTTCGGGCATGCCGTGACACCGATGGACGACGCTCTGGCCGCCGTGACCGTCGACCTGTCCAAGCGGCCTTATCTGGTATTTAATCTGCCGCCGGCGATCGGACCGGCCGGAAACTTCGACCCCCAGCTGGCCAAGGAATTCTGCCGTGCGCTAGCCACGCGCGGCGGGCTCAATCTGCATATCAATGTCAGCTACGGCGAGGATCCCCACCATATCCTCGAGGCGGTTTTCAAAGCGATGGGGCGCGCCCTGGCCCAGGCCGCGACGCTCGACGATCGGATCGAGGGGGTGCGTTCCACCAAGGGCACGATTTAAGCCGGCACGCCATCGCCGCGGGTCAGGTCCGGTTCAGACTCGGCGGGCACGCAGGCTTGCCGGCGCGGCGCCTCCACGCCCACCCGACCGGACGGCCGCGCCCCGGCCTGCGGATACCCGCATCTGCAAGGAGAAAATGAAATCATGCTTGTCATTCCGGCCATCGACATCAAAAACGGCTATTGCGTGCGCCTCGAACAGGGACGCATGGATCGCGAGACGGTTTTCTCCGACGATCCGGCGGCCATGGCCCGCCAGTGGGCCGCCCAGGGGGCGGCACTGATCCACCTCGTCGATCTGGACGGAGCGGTGGCCAAGACCCCGCGCAACAAGGAAACGATTGCCGATATCGTCGCGGCGGTGGATGTTCCCATGCAGCTGGGGGGCGGGATACGGGATCTGGAAACGATCGAGATGTATTTCGCGCTCGGGGTTGCGCGCATCGTGATCGGTACGGAAGCGATCCGCAACCCAGCGTTGCTCCAAGAGGCCGGCCGCCGATTCCCCGGCCGCATGGTGGTCGGGATCGATGCCCGCAACGGCCTGGTGGCCATCGAAGGCTGGACCGAGACCACCGAGATCACGGCCGTCGATTTGGCCCGGCGTTTTGAGGACTGCGGTCTGGCGGCCATCAACTTTACCGATATTCAGCGCGACGGCATGCAGACCGGTCCCAACATTGCGGCCACGGGCGCGCTTGCCCGGGAGGTATCGATTCCCGTGGTGGCCTCGGGCGGGGTGTCCACCCTGGACGATATCCGCAACCTCAAGCCCCTCGAGGCTGATGGCGTCACCGGCGTCATTACCGGAAAGGCCCTTTACAGCGGCACACTCGATTTAAGGGCGGCGCTGAAGGTTGCCGGCGACCAAAACGCTTCGGGTTCTTTTTGATATTTTACTTGACGTCCAGCCGCGGTTATTATATCGGAAACAGTTTAACAACGGGCTCAATCCTCCTTAGGGAAGCATCGTGATTCATATGCCGGTGACAGGTTACGTTTTAAAGCTTCATCCCATCTAACGTCCCGCTGCC
>JASJCV010000279.1 GCA_030065275.1 Desulfobacterales bacterium
GATCCTTCTTTACGGGCAGCGTATCACGCTACGTCCTCAACCGTGCCGAGGACATGGCGCTCTGGCTGGTCACTTGAGCCAGCAACTGAATGCCCGCCGGGAACCAGGAGCATGTGACGGTGGGCGCCGGGAAGAATTGTCAGCGTTCCTCACCGCAGCCTAACACCCCTTTAGCTTGCCGTTAACACTATGCTAACATGATCCTTTTACAAACGAATCGACTGTCTGCTGTGACCCCCTATTTAAAAAGGACACACATGGGCAAAGATAAAATTCTGGTTGTCGACGACGAAGAAGATATCCTGGAACTGGTTCGTCACCACCTGAAACGCGAAGGCTATGAGGTGCGCTGCGCCGAGAGCGGCGAACAGGCCCTCCAGTTCGCCAAGTCGGAACCGTTGAATCTGATCATCCTCGATTTGATGCTGCCCGGCATCGACGGCCTCGAGGTGACCCGCCGCCTGAAGGGAGACCCCCGGACCCAGCACATTCCCATCCTCATGCTGACAGCCAAGGGCGAAGAATCCGACGTGGTCGCAGGGCTCGAGCTTGGGGCCGACGACTACGTCACCAAGCCTTTCAGCCCGCGGATCCTGGTGGCCCGCACCCGGGCCGGCCTCCGTCGCCAGATCAAGGAGCTTCCGGACGAAACCGCCGTCATCCAGGTCCACGAAATCGAAATCCACCCGGGACGACGCACGGTTCTAATCAATGGCAACAGCGTCAATCTCACCTACACCGAATTCCAGGTGTTGAGCATCCTGGCGCGGCGGCCGGGGTGGGTCTTCACGCGTTCGCAGATCGTGGACATGGTGCGCGGCGACGACTACCCGGTGACGGACCGATCCGTCGACGTGCAGATCGTCGGGTTGCGCAAGAAACTTGGGGATTGCGGCCGATACATCGAAACCGTGCGTGGTGTCGGCTACCGCTTCAAAGACCTTCCATGAAAAAAAAACGACTCGTCTGGCAGATTTTTCCCGCTTTCTTCCTGATCGCCCTGGCCTCGCTGGCTGTGGCCATCTGGTTTGCCACCAATGCCCTGAACCTTTTTTTCCTGAAGCAGACGGCTCGTGATCTCGAGGATCACCTGGCCCTGCTGCAGCACCAGATCCGCCCCCATTTCAGCGGGGTCGACCTCCAGCGGATCGATGAAATCTGCCGGGAAAACGGCCAGCTGACCGAGACGCGCTTTACCGTCATCCTGCCGGACGGACGGGTGGTGGGGGATTCACGCGAGAACCCGGTCCACATGGACAACCACGCCGACCGGCCTGAAATCCGGTCCGCCCGCGCCGAGGGCTACGGTCAGTCCATGCGCTACAGCAAAACCCTCGATCGCAATCTTCTGTATGTCGCCACGGCCATGCACGACGGCGAAGGCCTGATCGCAATCACCCGCGCGGCACTGCCGGTGGTCTTCCTGGATGAGCAGAAGCGGGCCATCCAGTGGCGCATGGCCGGCGGCGGTTTGGTGATCGCCGTGTTGGTGGGGGTCATCAGCCTCCTGGCTTCCCGTAACATCAGCCGCCCCATCGAGGAACTGCGGATTGGCGCCGAGGTTTTTGCCAACGGCGAACTGGCGCACAAGCTGGCCATCCCGGAGACCGAAGAGCTGGCCAGTCTGGCCGAAGCCATGAACAAGATGGCCGACCAACTCGATCGGCGCATCCAGACCGTCGTCGATCAGCGCAATGAACTGGAGACGGTGCTGGCCAGCATGCACGAGGGCGTGGTGGCCATCGACACCGCCGAGGCCATCATCAACATGAACCAGGCGGCCGCCGACATGTTTGAGAGCGAGCGCGACAAAGCGGCGGGACGCAGCGTTCAGGAAGTGGTTCGCAACCTCGAACTGCAGAACTTCGTGCGCGAGGCGCTGGCCACGGACGAGGCCCGGGAAAGCGACATCAGTCTATTCACCCCCGGGGAGACCATCCTCAACATACACAGTTCGCCGATTCGCGACGGCAGCGGGCAGAGCATCGGCACCCTGCTCGTCATGGCGGACGTCACCAAACTGCGCCGTCTTGAAAACATGCGCCGGGATTTCGTGGCCAACGTCTCCCATGAAATCAAAACCCCGCTGACCGCCATCAAGGGCTATGTGGAAACCCTGGTCCATCAGGAAATCGATTCCGAGGGCGATTACGAACGGTTCCTGGGGATCATCAACAAGCACGTCAATCGCCTGGACGCCATCGTCGAAGATCTGCTCTCGCTCTCGCGCATCGAGCGTGCGGTGGACATTGCCGAGTCCCCGCTTGAGTTCACGGAAACGCGGATTGGCGACATTATTCAGACCGCCATTCAGGTCTGCCAGAACCGGGCCGATGAGAAAAGCATCTCCATCGACCGCCGCGGGGATCTGGACCTGAAGGCTCGCGTCGACGCCACCCTCATCGAACAGGCGATCCTCAACCTCCTCGACAATGCCATCAAATACAGCGACAACGGCAGCGTGGTCGCCATCGACGTCGAGCGCCGCAACGGCGCCACCGGCATCCACATCACCGATCATGGCTGCGGCATCGCCAAGAACCACCTGGCGCGGCTCTTCGAGCGGTTCTATCGCGTCGACAAGGCCCGCAGCCGCCAGATGGGCGGCACCGGTCTGGGACTGGCCATCGTCAAGCATATTATCCAGGCCCACGGGGGACAGGTCACGGTGGACAGCAAGCCGGGCCGCGGCAGCACTTTTTCCGTTCTCCTGCCTTCCTGAGCGCACAAATCATCGGACGTATCGAGAGGTGCCGATCGTCACGGTTCACCGCCACGGGGCGCTAATTGTTGATTTGAGAATGTGAAAATGACGCCAGCGCGGGGATCCCTGCCGGGTGTCGCGGCGCATGCGGGAGCCTGAACTTGAATGGCATTGATAGAGGAGGGCACCGCCGGCACAGGGTGTGCGTCGGTCAGCTTTTGGCGGCCTGGCGGATAAATTTCACCCCGATGCCTTCCTCCGTGATACGCACCACCTTGCCGCGGACCTTCACCGGTTCGGCGTGGCGGGTAGGGGTGAAATTCAAAAGGATCTCCTGGCCCACGTTGAATGGCTCGGCGGTCTCGATGAACACCCCGGTGGGACTGATGTTCTGGATAACGTCCCGATAAGCGCGATCGTGGGTGGCGTAATAGACGGTCAGGTGGGTATTGCGCCGCTTGTGTTTGCGCGTCTTGCGGGTCTGTTTCTTTTCGAGCTCCTCCAGCAAGCGCATCTGCTCCTCGAAGTCCATATCGGTGATAAGCTCGAAAAGCCTGAAGGTCACATCGGTCTGGCGGCTGTCGCGGGGTGCGTTTCCATCCATTATCCCCATCCTTCCTGTCGAATGGTTGATCCTTGGTGCACAACCGCGCCGGCCGTTTCACCCCTCCGGCCAACGATGAAACGCCGGGGCGCTCGGGTTTGAGCGGGCGGATACCCGCGGGATACGCAACTGTAGCTTGCCAGACGGACGAAAGTCCTGCCGGTTGCCGCGTGCCTGGCCATTTTACCCTGTGCCCCTTGAGTATAAGTAATTATTCATTTTGTTGTCAAAATGAAAATCAGCGGCGCCGTATCGGGCCGTCGGCAAACATTTGCGGCCGCGTTGCCCGTTTTTACCAAGAAATAGCGCAATTCAAATGCCCCGCCAACAATTCGGGCCGAAGATTCCAGTGTTAACCGGCACTGGCCCGGCCATCGGCCGTCACGCAGGGAGACGCGGAATCCATGTCCCGAACTTGCCATGCGACCAACGTCATCCGGCCCCAAGCGTTTGACACGGTAAAGCAAAACGACAGCGACCGCCTGGAAGAAGCCCTCGGTATCGATCGCCGCACCTCGGACACGCTTCTGCGCACGCTGCCTTTCGGCCCCGGTGACACCACGGCGGGCGTGGAAAATGAAATCCAGGCGGCGGTTAAAGGCGCCGGCGACCACGCCGACCTGGCCCTCACCATCCGCGAATCGGATTTTTTCGAAAACATCCGCCGCATGGCCGTCTCCGGCGACACCACGCCGCGCCTCAAGGACGAGCTCGAGCGCTATCTGGAAGACAATCCCGACGGGTTCTGGGAAAACAGCTGGGTCCGGTTTCCCCGGCACACCCTATCCGCCTATACGGCGTCCATTTTCCGCCACGATCTTCGGGCCGACAAGCAATGCGGTGACAGCGCCCCACGGCGCGACTGCGCGCGTTTTGCCTGCCGCGACGGCGGCGAAGATTTTCTGCGGGTCCCCATCAGCTATTTGATGAAACTGGCGCTGGCCGAAGCCGTCGCCGACCGAACGGCTGACGACCTGCTGCGACGGGAGGCCGAGCGGCTGATGAGCCATTTCATCAGCGACAACACTTCGCCCGAAACCCATTCCTTTTATGTCAGCCGCCTGTCATCCGCTGTCGGCAACGGGCAGGCCATCGCGGCCGAAACTTCGCGGCGCATGCTCTTTTCGCAGCTCCTGATCATGTTCGCCAACCGGCGTTTCAAGCTGCGCGCGAACGGTCAGCGCGCCATCATCTACATGGCACCGCATCCGCCCCAGCGCCAGAAATGGCTGAACGAACTGATTCCCGACAACTTCTACCGTGAGCTCTTCATGAGTCCCTGCCTGTCCGGCTGGGACCGGGGGGAGGAAAAGCACGCTTATATGGGGCTTTGCCATCAGGTCCTCTCCCGCAGCCAATTGAATGCCGTCAAGAAGCTCAAGGATGCCGGCATCATCAGCCGCAATCTCGTGGTACTGCCCAATCTCTCCAACATCAGTCTGGCCAACAACGGCACCCACGTCAGCCTGGGCAGTCTCAAACTGACCCGACGGATGGGCGCGGAGGCCCCTGATTTCCAGCCCCGCGACGAGAAGTACCTCGGCGATCTCGTCATCAAAATTGTGGAGCACTTCCTGCCGCTCTTCGTGGGCACCTACAGCGGCGCCCCCTACCGGCTTGACTTCGGGGACATGCACCCCGAAAAAGTGCTGGGCTTTCTGCCCCATGAGCTCAATTTCACCCATTTGCGCATGATCTGGCGGCGCTGGAAGAAAAAGGCCCACATGAAAATCTGCGGGCGCCCCATGACGCCCTTCGGCCCCGAGTGGCTCGACCGCATGGTGAGCCGGGTGCTAGGCCTCAAAGGTGACTTCGTGTGGGACTACCGCCTGCTCGACTACCTGGCCTG
>JASJCV010000280.1 GCA_030065275.1 Desulfobacterales bacterium
AAAGGCGGCGGCCCCCATGGTGGCGGCTGCCAGCATGTGGGCCCGGGCGGTGACATCCGCCCCCCGCTGGCAGGCCGCCGGCAGCCACGCCTTGATCAGGCGCATGCCTTCCAGAGCCACGCCTTGGGCAATGGGGTGATAGAACGGGCTGCAGAAGGCTTCCAGGTTGTGGGCGAGGGCATCCATGCCCACCGCGGCCGTGATCCCGGCCGGCAGCCCCAGGGTCAGTTCCGGGTCGGCGATGACCAGGTCCGGCAGCATGCGGGGATGGAAGATGATCTTTTTGGTATGGTCGCGTTCATCGGTGATCACCGACGAGCGCCCGACCTCGGATCCGGTACCGGCGGTGGTGGGCACGGCCACCACCGGTGCCATGCCCTCGACGTTCACCCGGGTGTACCAGTCCTCGCGGTCCTCGAAGTCCCAGATGGGCCGTGTCTGACCGACCATCAGGGCCACGGCCTTGCCGACGTCCAGGGCGCTGCCGCCGCCAAGGGCGATCACCCCATCATGCCCGCCGGCCCGGAAGGCGGCCACGCCCGCATCGACATTGGCGGCCACCGGGTTGCCCTGGACATCGGCAAACACCTCGCAGCCCAGGCCTGCGGCCCGGCAGCTCTCGGCCGCCGCCGCAATCATGGGCAGTGCGGCCAGCCCGGGATCGGTTACCAGCAGTGGTCGCGCCATGCCCAGTTCGCGGCAGGCGTCCGGCAGTTCACGGATCCGCCCGGCCCCGAAGCGGATGACCGTGGGGTAGTTCCAGTTGCCGCAAAGTTCCTTCGTTTCGCTCATCTGTGGGTTCCTCGCAATACTTTCGTTGTTTCCCTTTTATGGGCACGGCCATCACTTCTCAAGAACAGCCTCGCGAAATGAGGATTATTTGTTCTGGGCAAGGCCGCACAAAGGTTTGCGGTGAGGCGTACGAATGTACGCCGCAGCCGAAAACCTGCGGAGAACGCCGCCCAGGGCGAAAAAGACCATTTCGTTCCTGGCCTCAGATGATTTCAAAATAGCGCGCCAGTTCCCAGTCCGTGATGTGTTTGCGAAACTCTCGCTCCTCCCATTCACGCGTAGCCGCATAGTGATCGACGAAGGCGTCGCCAAACCAGTCGCGGGCCATTGCGGAAGTCTTCAACTGCTGCGCGGCGTCCCACAGGGTGCGGGGAAACTGCAGCGCTGCCGGGAACGCCTGGTCATAGGCATTACCACTGACCGGTGCCTCAAGCGACGCCTGATTTTCGATACCCCACAGCCCCGAGGCCAGGGCGGCGGCCAACACCACATAGGGATTGGCGTCGGCCGCGGCAATCCGATATTCCACCCGCTGGGACTTGGCACTGCCGGGAATCGCCCGCAGCGCGCAGGTGCGGTTGTCGACGCCCCAGCTGGCTTCAGTGGGTGCCCAGAATCCGGGAATCAGCCGGGTGAAGCTGTTGACGGTGGGGGCGATCATGGCCAGCAATTCGGGCATCAGGCGCTGCTGGCCGGCCATGAAATGACACATGCCGGCACTCATGGCATGCTCGGCGGCGGGATCGTGAAACACGGCGCGACCCTCGGCATCCTCGAGCGATATGTGGATGTGGCCGCTCTGACCGGGCCAGTCCGGGGACCACTTGGCCATGAACGTCGCCAACAGCCCGCAGCGCTGGGCCACGACCTTGGTGAACGTCTTGAACAGCGCCGCCTTGTCGGCCGCGGCCAGCCCGTGGTCGACCGCAATGGCCGCTTCCAGAACACCCGGACCGGTCTCCTCGTGGAGCCCTTCGAGACCGAAACCCATGGTTTCACAAGTGTCGAGCAGCCCGCGATAAAAGTCGCTGTGAACCGAATTGCGCAGGACCGAATAGCCGAAGAAACCGGGCGCCAGGGGCTTGAGGTCGCGGTAGTGTTTGGCGCGGATCGAATGGGCGTCCTCCTCGAAGACAAAGAATTCGTATTCAAAACCCGCCAGCGGATCGAAGCCCATCCGGCTGGCCCGCTCCATCACCCGACGCAGCACGCCGCGGGGGCAGACCGCTTCGGCCGCTTCGGCGAACTCCCCCAGGAAGAAAAGCGTGTCGTCCTCGAAGGGCAGTTCGCGCACCGTCTGCGGGAGAATGCGCACGGGAGCATCCGGATAACCGGTATGCCAGCCGGTGTAGCGAACGTTGTCGTAAAGTTGGTCCTGGCAGTCCCAGCCCAAAACCACATCACAGAAACCAAAACCGTTCTCGAGGGCGGAAAGAAATTTGTTGCGCGACATGTATTTGCCCCGCATCACGCCGTCAATGTCGAATACCCCGACCTTGACGTGGGCGGGCCGACGCGCGCGGATCAGGGTGTGAGCGTCCTCGGCGGTCCTGACATCCTTTGGTTCCATGGCGCCGCTCCTCGTCACAGGGTGAACAATCAAGCCGCAGCGAAGCGCTTGTCGGGCCCTGACCGCTTCAGCCGGAAGGGGGCCTGAATTGCCGCAGCGGGAAGATCACGGATAAGCGTCTGAAGATGATCGGGATATTTTCAATAGCATAATCGGCAAAGACGCAAAAGAGCCCATTCCCCCGGATACGGGGGCCTCCAAACCGCATTACGCGGAAAAAAATCAGGACCGGCAGCCGGAACGCCGACCATCCAGTTGGCGCCGGCCAACGGTGCGCGGCCTTGGCGGATTGACCGCCGGTTTGAAAACGGCTGAAAACGTCTTATAAATGTAAATCGGCCGGTGGCGGCGGTATATAGTTGTCGTGATGCGGCCTCCGGCAAAGAAAGGGATGATCATGGATTTCGCAAGCTACTACCTCGAGCTTTTCGACATGCTCAACCAGGCCTGCAAAAAAATTGCTTCGGGCGATTACGACCAGCAGGATGCCGAGCGCCTCTTCGAGCTGGCCAAGCGCGAGCGCTACCCCAGCCTGCTGGCCGATCTGGCCGAATCCTTCGGTATGATGATGGTCAAGGTCGAGGCCCGGGAATTCAAGATGAAGCAGATGGTGGAAGAAATCGAGCAGGGCAAGACAGGCGATTAGCCGTTCGGCCTGCTGCCCGAGAATCCTTTCCCCGGGGCGGCGCCCGGCATGCAGTACTAACCGGGTGCAAACATCATTGTGTTTAAGTCGAACACGGCCGACGATTTATCGGGCGGCGTCAGGCCCCTGGAAGACCGGCGGAACATTACCCGCGCGCAACCATCCAAGCCGCAAAGCGATTTTGCCATGAGCAATATGCAGCATGAATTGATGCGCTGCATCAGCACGGAAAACAAACGGGTCGTAATCAGCCACATCAACAGCCGGGTCAATCCCGAAGCTGTCGTTCAAGAACATCTACGCAATCTGATGGCACTTACGCTGATCACCTATGCGGCCACCCCGCCCGCCAATATCTGCGCCCGGAACAACCGGCGGGCCGTTGACAGCGACGTTGCCGGCAGCATTGCCAGGGCATTGATCCGTCTCCAGAAAGAGCGCCTGATCCTCAGCATGATGAACGACTGCGAATTCCGGACGGCGAAATTCAAAAATCTGATGACCCTCCTGCGGCTCACCAACCGGTGACCCCGAGCCCGTGAAGATTTATCACAGCGATCATAAGCCGCTGGATCTTCCCGCCGGCCATCCGTTCCCGATGAAGAAATACCATCTTCTGCGCGAGCGGGTGGCATCGGCCGGCATCTGCCGGCACGACGATCTGCAGCCCGCAGCAGCCGCTACCGACGAGGATATTCTGCGGGTGCACGCGCCCGATTATTTCGAGCGTCTGCGGCGCGGGGATCTGTCGACCAACGAAATGCGACGCATCGGCTTCCCCTGGTCGCCGCGGCTCGTCGAACGCACCCGCCACGCGGCGGGCGCCACCCTGGCGGCGGTAGGCGCCGCACGGACGGAAGGGGTCGGCATCAATCTCGGCGGCGGCACCCATCATGCCTTTCCGGATTATGGCCAGGGCTACTGCATCCTCAACGACGTGGCCATCGGCCTGCGCGCACATCAGGCCCGCGGCCGCATTGAAACGGCCGTGGTCATCGACGGCGACGCCCACCAGGGCAACGGTACCGCGGCGATCTTCAGCGGCGATCCTTCCGTCTTCACCTTTTCCATCCACGGGCGCAGCAGTTTCCCGTTCCATAAAGTTCCCGGTGATCTGGATATCGCCCTGGACGAAGGCACGGGAGACGACGTCTATCTGGAGAAATTTACCGACGGGTTGGCACGGGCGCTGGCGACCGGTCCGTTCGATATGGCCGTTTTCCTGGCCGGCGCCGACCCCCACCACAGCGATCGTTTCGGGTGCCTGGCGCTGACCCGCACTGGGCTGGCCCGGCGCGACCGCCTGGTATTGAACGCCTGCGGCCGACACGGCCTGCCCCTGGCAATCGTCATGAGCGGCGGCTATGCGAACGACATCTTCGAAACGGTGGCCGTTCATTTCGAAACCGTTCGCCTGGCCGCGGCCATGGCAGCTTCCTGGCATGCCGACGGGTCAGAACCGGCGGCAGCCAAAAGCGGTGTCAGAAACGCATTTAAGGCCCGATAACAGGGGACGGTCATCCTCAAAACGATCAGATATCAATGATTATACAACGCTTTTTCAGCAGATCACGCCATGTTTGCGGGCACGATCTGGGGTTTTGAAACCCCTTCTAAGCATTCCAACCGCCGTCCACATTGATGGTGGCGCCTGTGAGATAGGTCGCATCCGGTCCGGCCAGAAACGCCACGACACCGGCCACTTCGTGCGGCTGCCCGAAGCGCCCCAGAGCGGTCTGTCCGCGCATGATCTCAGCCTTATCACCATCTTCTGGATTCGATTCCGTGTTGATCGGTCCCGGCTGAACCGCATTGACCAGAATGCCCTGCGCCCCCAGATCCTTGGCCCAACTGCGGCTGAAGCCGGTCAGGGCAAACTTGGAGGCGTTGTAGATGCCCAGGCCCGCCACCGCAGCCCGCTCCCCGAGCACACTGCTGATGTTGATGATGCGGCTGCCCGGCTGCATCACCCGCACGGCGGCGTTGGTCAGCGCGAACACTGCCGCAACGTTGATTTGCATGACACGCGCATATTCGTCGGGGTCGATCGCACCGATGCTTCCGCGGCTGAAGACCCCTGCATTGTTCACCAGAACGTCGAGACGGGTGAAATCCTCGATGAACCGGTCCATGAGCACCGCCATGGCCGCGGGCTTCTGCGCATCGGCCGGGTAGGCCCTGGCCGTCACCCCCTCTGCGGTCAGCGTCCGCTCCAGATCCCGGGCGTCAGCGGCCGAGCGGCCGTAGGTGAAACCGACGCTGGCGCCGTCGTATGCCATGCGACGGACAATGGCCGCGCCGATACCGCGGGAACCGCCGGTTACGAGAATATTCTGCCCCTTGAGTGGCTTGATCATGATTGCACCTT
This sequence comes from Desulfobacterales bacterium, assembly GCA_030065275.1. Classification (GTDB taxonomy): domain Bacteria; phylum Desulfobacterota; class Desulfobacteria; order Desulfobacterales; family UBA5852; genus JABZFP01. The sequence continues at coordinate 5,377 of JASJCV010000280.1, forward strand.
TCGCCTGCTTGCCCGACGGCCACAGATTGCCCGATGCCGGCGCCGGGCAAATCTCGCGTCATGGTGGCGGGCTAAGAGGACGCCTCATTTCTTTGATTCGCAAGCCTTGCGTTCAACCATTTGGACCAACTGTCTGAGAATTGGCTTTTTATGCGTTCATTATCTTGGCTAAAGAAGATGTTCCGGCTTGGCGAATGAAGATATTCCGGTCAATTTCTCTCAAGGCCAAGCTAAGGGTACACCGATCGGGCGTCAACGCGAACCGATCAAGGTCGGATGGTTTCAATCCTCCGCCGCCCAATGCGGCCGGTGTCGGCCATTTCGGATCCCGTGGCGTCAAATCCCCCAAATCGCGCCGATTCACCGCTGCTTCGACGCGCACGTTGCCAAGCGTATCCGATATCCCGAGGAGGAGGGAGAGCCATGAAATAGCAAACACGCTTCGCCAGCGCCGTTTTATCGAGCATCATCTTTTAG
>JASJCV010000281.1 GCA_030065275.1 Desulfobacterales bacterium
TCCACGGCTTCCTGATTCAGACCCTGGGGCATGGTCTTGGCGCACAATTCGCTGAAAAAGCGCTGCAGGTCAAAGATCACGTAGACATACGCCTTGCGCTCGTGGGGCTTGAGGATGCGCTCGGCCTGCAGGAAATACTGCTCGATTTCATCGCGCGAGCGGTCGCACACCGGGCGAAAGATCTTGGCGGGCACCCGGCCGATATAACCCTGGTCCATACGGCCGAATCGCAGGAAATGCACCCGGCGTTTGTCGAACAAATGAACGCGCCGGCGCTTGTCGGCATCGACTGCCTGCTTGGGGGGCTGCCGCCGCTGCCGGAACGAGCCGACGGCATAGCGGACGTCTTGATCCACGAACGGCCAGAATAAATCTTCCAGTTCGTCGGCGTCGAAGGCGCCCCCTTGTTCCAGAATGATGTCTTCCAGCCCGGGATCGACATAGAACGACCGCCCTCCCGGGTAGACGATGTACTCGCCCGGGTCGCAACCCAGGTCGACCAGGTCGCGGCTGCGGTAGCAATCCCGGTCCCAGAAGGATTCGCGGATAAAGAAGTGGTACCATTGCTTCTCGGGTATGGCGGCCAGATACATGGCGTCAGGGCCTGGGCCCTATCCCTGCAGCGCCTTCAGCGCAGCTTCGTAGTCGGGTTCGTCGGCGATCTCGGGAACGAGCTGGTTGTAGACCACACGTCCGTTTTCGTCCACGACCACCACGGCCCGTGCGAAGAGCCCCGCCAGCGGGCCGTCGGTGATGCGCACACCGTAGTGCTCGCCGAATTCGGTATTGCGGAAGGCCGAGGCCGAGACCACCTTCTCGAGTCCCTCGGTGCCGCAGAAGCGGGCGTGGGCGAAAGGCAGATCCATCGAAGCGCAGACGGCAACCGCGTTGGGCGCTTTCTCGATATCGGCGTTGAAGCGCCGCACCGACATGGCGCAGGTGGGGGTGTCTACGCTGGGGAAGATATTGAGGACCACTTTTTTGCCGGCGTAGTCTGCAAGGGAGACTTCGTTGAGCTCCTTGTCCACGAGGGTGAAGCCTGGGGCGGTCTCGCCGACGGCGGGCAGGTTGCCGATGGTCTGCACCGGATTGCCTTTCAATGTCACTTGGGCCATGGTTTCCTCCTTGCTGATGGTTGAGTTATTTGCCTGTGTGATCATAAGACCTTTTGCCTGGAAATAAAGACGGCCTCAAATAACGTCCGATCCACCCTTGGCGCCCATACGGCAGTGCACGGCCGCCGGTCACGCACTGTATTTCGATGGCACCGCAAAAAGGATTCCCGGGGGAAGCCCCTGGCCCGTGGGGCGGTTAGGGATCGCAATCGGCGAGATTGTCGTCGCAGGCGGCCTCGCGGGCTTTCTGGGCCAGGCGGGCCTTGCGCCGGGCCTGGGCCATGCGCAGGCGTTTCTCTTCTTCTGCCCCGCTGACGAGAAGCGGCGGAATCGGCGTGGGCTGGCCCTCTTCGTCGAGCGCCACGAAAGTCAGAAACGCCGAGGCCACATGATGGATGTCGCCGCTCAGCAGCTCCTCGGCTTCCGCCCGTACGCCCACCTCCATCGAAGTTCGGCCGGTCAGATTGACGCGAGCCTTCAAAATCAGGAGATTGCCCACGAAGGCCGGGTTGATGAAGTCCAGCCGATCGATGGAGGCGGTGACCACGTTGCGGCGGGCGTGGCGGAAGGCGGCCACGCCGCCGGCGCTGTCGATGTGTTTCATGATCACCCCGCCGTGGATGTTGCCGGCCGGGTTGGCGTCCTCGGGCAGCAGGAAGTGGGTCAGGATGGCGCTGCTTTGATCGGGAGATTTGCCATGCATCACGATGTCTCCTGGCGTGGGCCGGGGCGCCCTTCAGCGTGCCCGGATCTGACAAAAAGTTTCGAAATAGGCGGCGTTTTCGCCGGTTTCTGAAAGGGCATCGGCCGTGAGCACATTAACGGCGCCGCTGTGGTGCCACCAGCCCTGGTAAACCTGGGCCGTCCCCGGCGGGATCCGGGGGGTGATCACGACCGTGGCCGCCAGTTCGCCCTGCAGGCTTGTGAGGCGGACCGCATCCCCCGTCTGGAGACCGCGTGGCCGGGCTTCCGCCGGATGCAGGCGAACCTGCGGAGGGTCGCGGCGGTCCATGAAATGCTGGGAATGCATGGCATGCCGGTAGTGCGTGCTGAGCAGTCTCAAGGGAAAGTCGCGGTCCGGCCGAGCGGGCGCTACGAAAACGGGCAGGGGCGCGTGACCGTCCGCCGCGGCCCGGGCGGAGTAAAATTCGTATTTTCCCGAGGGGGTGGCAAAATGGCCGTCCGCCCAGGGAACATCGTCGTCAGGGATGCGAACGGATTGGCTGCGGAGTTCTTCCCAGGTGATGCCGAGTGATTCCATCAGCGGTCCGGCGGTCTGTTGCAGAAAGTCCCCGGGCGCAACGACGGGGAAATGGTCGAGGCCCATCCGACGGGCCAGGCGCTGAAAGAGTTCGTACTCGCCGATGACGCCCGGCGGCGGCGAAACGATACGCGGGGAGTGGTTCAGGTAGGGGGAAAACATCGATGAGCAGACCAGGTCCTCCTCCTCGAGGATGTGGGTCGCGGGCAGCACGAGATCGGCGGCGCGGGCGGTGTCGGTCATGAACAGATCGACCACCACCTTGAACGGCACCCGCGCGAAGGCCCGACCCAGGCGCTCGACGTCGGGCATCTGGACGAGCGGATTGGCCTTGGCGATCATCATGGCTTTCACCGGCGGTTCCTGGGCCGTTTGGAGAAAACGGGCCATCCGGGCCAGGGGGAAACTGCGGTGCCGCACCGCGTGGCGCCCGCCGTCCAGGGCATCGGTGTTCAGGCGGCGGCGGATCGAGCGGTTGGCGTAATTGGCTCCCCCGCCGGAAATGCCGATCTGCCCGGTGAGGGCGGCCAGAGCGTCGATGCAGCGCACGGTTTCACCACCGTTGACGTAACGCTGCAGGCCGTATCCGATGATGATGCAGGCCGGCCGCTGATCGGTGTAGTGGCCGGCCAGTTCGGCGATCGCATTCCCGGGAATACCGGTGGCATCGGCAGCGGCGCGCAGGTCAAAGGCGGCGAGACTTGCACGCCATCGCTGAAACCCCACGGTGTGCCGATCGATAAAACGGCGGTCGATGCGGCCGGTGTCCATCAGATGCCGGGCCATACCCAGGGCCAGGGCCCCGTCCGTCCCGGGCCGGGGGGCAATGTGGCCATCCGCCCAGTCCGCCGTGGCCGTGCGCAGCGGATCGATGACCAGCACCCTCCCGCCGCGTTCCCTTACCGTTTTCAGGATGGGGATCAGGTGCGGGCTGGTCTCCATGGGGTTGCGTCCCCAGACGAGCACGGTGCGGGCCCGGGCGATATCGTGCGGGGCGTGCCCGCGTGCATCGCCGAAGTCGTAGCGCTGCGCGGCGATGCCGGCCGCCCAGCAGAGACTTCCGCGGGGCATCGTGACCCCTCCCAGGTGGTTGAAAAACATGCGATCCACGCCTTTGAGCAGCCCGCCGTAGCCGCTGTCGGCGTAATAGAGGATGGCGCGGCTGTCATAATCCCGGCAAGCCTGGTGAAAGCGCTGGGCCATCACCTCGATGGCGGCTTCCCAGGATACGGGCTGCCATCCGGCCGCGCTTCGGCGCAAGGGCTCGCGCAGCCGGTCGGGGTGGTACAATCGCTCCAGAAGTTTCTTGCCCTTGGTGCAGGCCTTGCCCCGGGTCAGCGGGTGCGCTCGATCACCGCGGATGGCGATGACCCGGCCGTCCTCGACGACGGCCTCCAGGCGGCAGGCGTCGAAACAGTCCAGCGGACAGGCAAAAGGAATGTTCTTCTTCATGTGCGGATTTTTCCGACCATGAGATGGACGCGCTGGCCGCCGTGGGACAGGACATAGCGGCGGGCCCGGATGCCCAGCAGATCGGCCAGCCGCCGGCTGGGGGCGAACACCGCGGCCTTCCAGCCCTTGAATGCCGACTTCAGGTGGCGTCCGATCGTCCGATAGGATTGCTCGGCCATACGGCGGGAACCCAGGCGCCGCCCGTAAGGCGGATTGAGCACCACGATGCCGCCCGCCGGACTCAGGGCCGGGCCGCTGAGCTGCTCGAACGCAAGGTGGTCGACGCGAATGGCGTCACTCAGGCTGCATCGTTCGATGGTTTCACTAAGTTGCCGGGCGGCGGCGGCATCCCGGTCCGAGGCCATGATCAGCGGACGCGGAAATTTCGATTCCGGCGGTGAAACGGTGCGGCGGATATGGCGCCAGCGGCCGGGCCGGAAAGACGGCCAATCCTCAAAAGCGAATTGGCGGAACCACCCCGGCGGAATCCGTTTGGCCGCCAGGGCGGCTTCGATGGCGAAGGTGCCGCTGCCGCACATGGGGTCGCAGAGCACCTCGCGGCCGGTGTAGCCGGCCCGCATCAAAACACCGGCTGCCAGGGTTTCACGCAGGGGGGCCTGGCCGCCCGTGGTGCGCAGGCCGCGCTTGTGCAGGTTGGCGCCGCTGCTGTCGATCGAGAGCAGGCAGCGGTCGCGGTCCAGGCGGGCATAGATGCACGGATGCGGGCTTTTGCTCGCCGGCTGTTCCGGGGCGGAAACCGAATCGCCCATCCGCTTACGGATGGCATCCAGGAGGCGCTCGGCCACGGCGCCCGAGTGGTAGAGCCGCGAGCGGTGGGCGCTCACTTTGACATCGATGGACACACCGGGCGACAGATAGAGTTCCCAGGGGACGGCCCCGGCTTTTTGGGCCAGGGCTTCGAAGGTTTCCGCGCGGAATTCACCGATCCGCATCAGGAAACGGTGGGCCGTGCGGCACATCAGGTTGGCGCTGTAGATGTCGTGCAGGCGGCCTTCGAAGGTGACGCCTCCCTTTTCGACGCCCGTGATGGCAGCGCTCTCGGCGTATTGCTGTATCTCCCTGCGGCAAAGTGATTCCAGGCCGGGGGCGGTGACGGCAAAAAAAGTCTGCACCGGTCCGATGATGTGGCGTTTGATGCGGCGCTCGAGGGCGGCGCCGGTATTGGGTGCGGCGGCGGCTTGCATGGCGGCGTTCAAGACGGCCGGTGACCTTCCTCTCCCCGGCCGCATGGGTCTGTATAGGCGATTATCGCCCGTCAGGCAAGGCACGGCCAGAACGGGT
>JASJCV010000282.1 GCA_030065275.1 Desulfobacterales bacterium
GACATCCCAAATGGCGATCGAATTCTGAAGTAGAACCGAACGGGGTCCTCGATCCGGGCGTCGCAGCGCTTAGGGATTATGGTCGGCCGTGCTTAACAAACGGGATTAATGTAAATTTGGTGGGAATCGGGTCTACGTTTGGGTCGCATTGTGGTTTGACAAGGCAGACGGCAATGGCCCTGGCCAGCCGGTTAGATATGCAGTGTTCGAGGCGCTCCGCCTGGGCCTGAACTTCGTCCCCGCTAAACTCCAGAACGTCTTGCAAAAAATGTTTCCGGCATGCGCTATCAGCCGATTGGGGATATCGTTTTCACCGATCCTGGTGTAACCCCCAATCTCCGGGACAGTGAAGATGCCTTGGCACGGTAGTGCCGCCCGGCATTCATCGACACTGGGGATAATTTGATAGAGCCTTGGATGGGTTGTTCGTAAACAGCAAACCACGTGGCGCACCAGTATCCAGGTCAAATGCGAGCCGCGGCAAGGATCATCCATGCGGTGCGGGCAGGAAGGAAGGGCGGCGGCTATCCGCATGGGCCGCCCACGCCATCTATAATTTCAAGCGGATACAACACCAGCAGAAAGCGGGGTAAGCGCTCGATCGCAATGATCGGGGCGGAGGGATGCAACCCCCTGCATCCTGCTCACCAATCATGGTCGGTAATTTGAGAAATTCCGGTTAACCAGCTCGAAACGGATGGCAAAATAGCCGATTCCCCTTCAGCAGGCGCTATTGGCTCGGGCGACTCAATGCGTTGCTGGCGCCGTTTGCATCGATGGGCGCAGCTTCCATCAACGCGCCAATTCAACCAGGAAATCAACCAGCTTTTGTCGATCTCGATATTCATCGATGATTGATTCGCGGATAAATTCCAGTTCGGCTTTAAAATTAAGGATAACCGCCTGGTTGTCGGTGGCAAAACCAGCCAGCAGGCCCGAGGTCCGCACTTGCAGGCGATGGGGCGGGAGGACCGTGATGATCAGTTTTTCGGAATTTCCTGAGTCCGGTGGCGGGCTGCGCATTACGAAGATGAAGCTGGGGCATTCGCGCGTCAGATAAAATTCAAACTTTTCAAAGCTGTTGATCATATTGACCGCGTTTCGGATATGGCGCCTGCGCCACCGCCTTTCCTCGGCATCGGTGCAGTCTCGAACGTAATCCGTAAGGCACTGCATACAGACGTATTGTTGCACTTTATGCCTGTCGAGACTGATCATCAGTTGTTTCCGACGCTCGCGATTTATCGATTCGACCAGATCGGCGTACAGGGGGTGGGCCCGCACCAGAGATATCGCCTCATAGGCCCTGTGCCCTTCGGCGCGAAGGCAGGATGCGGGGCGCGTGCTCACAATCACATGGTCGCCCGGAATACGTTCCGCCGACAGGATCGCGATATCAAAGGTGAAGCTGTCACGAACGGGATGAAGGGCGGCTGATATGCGGGATCGTTCCGACGCCTGGATAAAGATCGGAATATCATCGCCGGACAGGGCCGCCCGGTCGAAAACCGCAAGCATTCGATCCATCTCCGGCAGACCCAGATTCAGGGCAATTGCAAATGCAATCAGCTTTTCACGGCCCGCATTGCCGATGCTTCCTTTTTCCAGTTCACGAATGTAGGCGTTGGAAAGCCCGGAGATGGAGGCGATCTGATTGCGCGACAGCGGGCTTTTGGCCAGTACCGCTTCGACAAAATCACTTTTCTTTTTTTGACGTGGAGTCATCAGGTCTGCACTTATCCTCCCCGAGGCATCGACACGCGTAGGATATCAAATTTCAGATTATTTTCATAGCGGTTAAAATGGTTACCCAGCGACCCGCCTTTACCCTGCATCCTGAATTTATACATAGTTATTAATTATTGATATAATTCATATATTTTAATTTTAATAGCTATATAAATAATGTTTAAATAGAATTATAAATTGTTGTTGACACGCGAGCTTCACGCTTGGTAGGGAATTATCCTGAAGGCTGGATGGGCCACCGGCATCCATCCTCAATCACCGATCGTCGATCCGCATGGTTTCCATCACAAGGAGTGCATCGATGGCCGATAACGACGCTGTCCGTCACGATATTTATGCATTTACCCGCGGGCGTCTCATCGATGGTCGGGGGGGTGCGGCCATATCTGACGCCACCGTGACGGTCAAGGATGGGAAAATCCTAGCGGCGGGCCTCCGCAGCGAGGTTTCCGTTCCTGATGATGCGCAGGTCGTCGACATAAGCGGCAAATCGATTTTACCGGGCCTCATCGACGCCCACGTTCATATCGGTAATATCGATATATCCATGTACAAGACAGCCGAATTATCACCCGCGGTATACGTGCATCGCGCCACAAGAAATCTGGAAACGGCGCTGGATTTGGGATTCACCACGCTGCGGGATGCTGGAGGGCTCGATGCCGGCTTCAGGGAGGCGATCGACGCGGGGCTGATCAGAGGGCCTCGCCTGTTTTTGAGCATCAGCCCGCTGACCCCAACGGGTGGACATTTCGACATGCGACGGCCGGGAACGCAATCCATCGTGCCCCGGAACAGTATCGGCATCTCCCCGGAGATTTGCGACGGTCCCGATGCGGTCTGCCGTTCGGCGCGCGAGGTGATTCGGCGAGGTGCCGATCAGGTCAAGGTGGCGGCCGATGGCGGTGTGGATTCACCCTCTGATAAGCCCGGCCATTGGCAATTCTCCGTCGAAGAGATGCGGGCCGCCGTGCAGGTGGCCCGATCGTGTGGACGCTACGTCATGGCCCATGCCTACGCCCCGCGACCCATTCGCAATTGTCTCGAAGCGGGTGTGCGCAGCATCGAGCATGGCAACCTGATGGATGCCGACACGGCCAAGATGGTGGCTGACAGCGGTGCCTACTACGTACCGACGCTGTCCATTTACGATATTTTTACGCACGAGGCGGCAGGCACCACCGATGAATTCGCCCAGCGCAAAATCCATCTGGTGCACGGGGCGGCCCGGCGCGCGCTGGAATACGCCTGTCAGGCAAACGTCAACATCGGTTCGGGCTCAGACATACTTGGCCCTTACCACCACCTGATGGGGCGTGAACTGTCTCTCAAAGCCTCGGCAATGAGCCCTATGGAGGCCATTGTCGCCACCACGAAAGTGAACGCCGAGATCCTCGGACAGCAGGATATCATCGGTACGCTGGAAGCAGGAAAAGCGGCCGACCTGATTGTCGTGGATGGCGATCCGTTGCAAGATCCGGCGCTGTTTGAAAAAGGTGCCGAGCGGGTTGTCCTGGTCATGAAGGCCGGGCGTGTCATGAAGGACCTGATGAAACATTCCGTTCGGCGATAAAGGGGGAGGCGGTTGTGGCTCAGGGGATGCACAGGCGTACCGATACCCTCGATTTCGGGAATCTGGGTGAGCTTTTTCCCATCAAACGACGCATGACCTACCTCAACAATGCATCCATCGGTCCCTTATCTGAATGGGTCGTCGAGGCCGTGAATGCGTTTCTGGCGGATGTGCGCGACAACGGCCGAAAGCATTACCCCGATTGGTGCCGTATCGCCGACAAGGAGATAAAACCGAAGATTGCCGGACTTATCAACGCCGATGCATCGGAAATCGCCTTCATCAAGAATACCACCGAAGGATTGAACATCGTTGCCAATGGTTTGGACTGGCAAGCCGGTGACAATGTCGTCATTGCCGATATCGAATATCCCTCCAATGTGTATCCCTGGATGAACCTGGCCCGCCGGGGGGTGGCCGTCAAATGGCTGAAAACCGAGAATGGCAGGATAACGCCGGAGGCCGTGCGGTCCTGCCTCGACAGCCATACGCGACTGGCGTCCTTCTCCGCCGTGCAGTTTTCGAATGGCTTCCGGCTGGATCTGCCAAGCATCAGCCAAATCTGCCGGGAGAACAATGTTCTTCTGAATATCGATGCCATTCAGATGCTGGGGGCGCTACCGCTGGACGTGTCCTCCGTGCCGATCGACTTTATGTCCGCCGGCGGCCATAAATGGCTGTTGGGACCGATCGGTACAGGGATATTCTACTGCCGACGCGCCTCCCTGGAGCGACTTCACCCGGCCGTAGTCGGCTACCACAGCGTCAATAAACCCGAAGATCATATGGATTACGATTTCACTTTGCGGGAGGATGCCGCGCGTTTCGAGGAGGCCCTGGTCAATTTTCCAGGTGTCTGGGGACTGGCCCAAGCCGTTGAGACGATCGCCGCGCTCGGCGATCGACGTGTCGAAGCGCATATCACCCGCCTGCTGGACATGGCGGTGGAAGGTCTGACCGCCAAAGGATACACCATTCTGTCGCCGATGAAACCGGCGGAGCGGTCCGGGATACTCGTTTTCCAACACCCGGCCATGCCGCCCGACAAACTTTGCGATCACCTGTCCGCGGCGGATGTCCATGCGGCCGTCCGCGGCGGCGGGGTGCGGATATCCCCGGGCGTATATAATGATGCCGTTGATATCCAGCGCATGTTGGAAGCGCTGCCGTGATCCGGCGGTCGCGACGGCCGCATGTTTGGTTTTGTGAACCTTAGGCAGGAAAGGGGAGGAAAATGAAGCGCGCATTTATCCGATTGTCGGTATCGATTTTGTCTTTTGCGGTCATTCTGGCATGGGCGCTGCCGGGGCTGGCAGCGGCGCCCGAACGGGGCGGGACGCTGGTATACGGTTCCGTCACCGAGGTGGCCAGTCTCGATCCCCATGTCTACCAGGGCACCGCCTGGAAGGCCATCAATCTCTGTGTCTACAGCAGCCTGCTGGGTTTCAACCGGATGGGCGAACCCACGCCCTCACTGGCGGAGAGCTGGGAAACGCCGGACGCCCGAACGATCGTTTTCAAACTCCGCCAAAACGTCAGCTTTCATCAGGGGCAGAAATTTACCGCCCGGGACGTCAAATACTCGCTGGAGCGGATCATCGATCCCGCCACCGGTGCCACCCTGCGTTCCAACCTCAAGGATATCCGCATCACGATCATCGATGACTACACGGTCAAAATTGAAAAAGACCAACCGGACGTGACCATGCTGAGTGTGTTGGCGATGGGAGAGACATCCATTCTTTCGGAAGAATGGATGCGAACCAATCCCAACATCAAAGTGACCGCCAACGGCACCGGGCCCTTCAAACTGGTCAACAACGAACCGAAGGTGCGGGTCATCGTAGAACGCAATCCGTCGTATTTCGAAGCCGATCTGCCTTATCTCGATAAAATCGATTTCCGCATGATCAAAGACGGCGAGGCCCGCGTGAATGCGCTCAAAACCGGCGCCGTGGACATGATCGATACCGTGCCCTGGAAAGATATCGATATTTTAAAGGCCCAGCCCGGAATCAAAGTGGACGTGGCCGACGGTGAATTCATGAACTTGTGGCTCAACACAGGAAAAAAGCAACTCAGCGATCCGCGCGTACGGCGCGCTATCTCCTACGCCATCGATCGCCAGGCGATATCCGAGGCGGCGTTCTTCGGATACGGGGCTCCCCTGTTCGGTCCGCCCACCATCAAGGGCACCTACTATTTTAACGAGGATCTGGCGGGCACTTTTTCGCACGATCCTGAAAAAGCCAAGGCATTGCTGGCCGAAGCCGGCTATGCGGACGGCCTGGAACTCGAACTGCTGACCTATCACGGGTTGCCCATCTACACCGTGACCGCCCAGATCGCCCAGGCCAACCTCAAGGCGGTGGGCATCGATGTCAAGATCCAGCTATCGGAGTGGGCGGCATTGGTGGAGAAGAAAAACAAGGGCGACTACGACTTCCTGATCTATGGGGTGACGATCAAGAGCCCCGACCCCGACGCCTATGCCTATTACTTCGGGGCCGAATCGACCTACTGGGCCAAACCGATCGGATTT
>JASJCV010000283.1 GCA_030065275.1 Desulfobacterales bacterium
GACCGCCAGCTGCGCGCCTTTGAAACGTTGCCGGTTGGGGCTGCCGAACAATAGGTTGGCGGCGACGCTGGAGTGGTACAAGTAGCGATTCTCGTCAAAAAATTCGACATATTTCGCCAGGCTGTCACCGAATTGGTTCTGAAAATTACGGCGCACCCGAATGATCTGTTCCACCAGCGGGTCATTCTGTCCCGGGTCGAAAAGCGTGTTCAAGCCAAAACGCAGGGTGTCGGTGAAGAGGCCTGTTTGGTGGAGCACCTGAATCTTGTCGTCGAGCGAGGGCTGCGGGGTGCGACCCTGGCCGTCTTCCATGGCCTGGCAGGCATAGAGCAGATTTTCTTCGATGGTGCCGTCAAAAATGAAGGGACTCTGGGATACAAACCCCATATTCTGGACGATATCCTGCTTGGTGAGTTCCTTGACTTCCGCGTTGCCCAACAGCACCTGGCCTCCCGTGTAGGCGTAAAGTTGTCCGATACACTGGGCCAGCGTGCTTTTACCGCTGCCGGAAAACCCGATCAGGGCCAAATGATCGCCCGGGTTGAGCGACAGGGTAATATCGTCGAGCAGCTTCAGACCGTCACTGGTGGCAAATACCAGGTTGTTGACTTCGACCATCCCCTCGAGTTCCAGCGGCGCACGATTTTCGGGGACCAGGGCATAATCCGGGTCGGCGTCGAAATAGGACATGGTTTTGGTATAGGTAACGCTGCCGTCCTGGTAGGCTTGGTAAAACTCGATGAGCTCCTTCCAGGGAACGTAAAGCTTCTCCTGGGCCGAAAGGAAGGCCACCAGGGCCCCCAGCTCGAGCTGACCCTGGATGGTAAAATAACCCCCGAGAATAAAGACCAGAAACGGGCCCAGGCTCGTAAAGAAATTATTCGTGGTTTTCAGGCCGGCCCGCAGCAGGTCCCAGCGCAGGCGGATCCGATAGAGACGGCCGACGATGGCCGCGACCTTGCGGTTTTCGATGCGGTAGGCCCCGTTGCCGTGGATTTCATGGATGCCGGAGATGGATTCGGCCACCTTGTCGGAAAGGGTCCGGGTCAGGTCGACGCGTTTCTTGTTGGCGATGTTGACCCGGCGCTGCAGCAGCGGCACCAGGAAAATCACGGCCGGGTAGATGGACAGCGAGAGGGCGGCCAGCCAGGGGTTGAGCCAGAAAAGATAGCCGGCAAAGGCCACCAGGGTCAGCAGGTTGATCACCGGGACGGCCAGCGCCATGCCCACAAAATTGGAGGGCAGCGCCAGTTCGGAAATGATCGACGAAACGACCATGCCGGGCTGGGTGTTGCGGAAAAAATTGAGCGGCAGGGAAATAATGTGAGCAAACAGGCCTTTACGCATGCGCGCCAGTGTGCGCTGGCTGATGACGACCTGGATCGAGTTGATGATGTATTTGAGCAGGCTGGCCGAGACCACGGCGACGAGGTAAATGGTGCAATAGTGGATCAACAGATCGATGTTGCGCAGGCGGATGGCTTCGTTGACGATGCGCTTCTGCATCTCCAGCGGCAGGACGCGGGCGAATACGGTAACGGCGATGAGTACCAGCAGCAGAATCTGCAGCCTGGTATTGGGCCCAAAAATCCAGGAGAAAAGCGAACGTCTGACTATCGCATCATCGGGTTTGGGCATGCGGGGAAACTCCTCCGGCACACGGGCCGGGCTGGTTGGATACCCCTTGGGGTGTCAATATCTGGGATGCTGATCCGATTGTCCAATCGCCGCACCGGGGATTCTGGCTGCCGGTCGAGCCAACCGATGGGTGGATTGGGCCTCGTTAGGTTTTCTACTATCGATGTCGCGTCAAAGACAAGCGCATTTTTTGATGGGGTATTTCCACCGGCCACCCGGGATGTCGCGCGGCATCCATGCGGGGGCGATGCGGTTCAATGGAGTTTGATGACCACCATGGTGATGTCATCTTCCTGGTCCTGTTGTCCGCGGTGTTGTTCCACGGCCGCGGTGACGGCGGTGACGATTTCTTTGGCCGTCTGATGCGCGTAGCGGCGCAGGACGGCTCGAATGCCGTCGTGACCGAACATGGCGCCTTCGTCGTCGCGCGTTTCCCGGATGCCGTCCGTGGCCAGGAAAACAATCGTGCCCGCGCTCCAGTCGCGGTGGGTATACGTAGTCAGCTGCGGGTCGGTCACGGCCCCCAGGGCCACACCCTCGCCACCGAGTTCATGAAAAACGTCGGTTTGCGGTTCATAGAGCAGTCCGGGCTCGTGGCCGGCCCTGATCCAGGACAGGCGCCGGTTGCGGGGATCGATCTCGAGCAGAAAAAGGGTAATAAACCAGCCGGTCTGACGACTGTCTTGGACCAGAAAGCGGTTGGTCTGCCTGACGAGGTCTGCCGGGGTATTGTAGTTCGCCAGGCCGGACCGTAAATAGGCCCGCGTGCTGGTCATGTGGATGGCCGAGCTGACCCCGTGGCCGGAGGAGTCGGCCACGACCACACCCATTTTGCCCTCGGGCAGCTCGAAATGGTCGTAGTAGTCTCCACCGGTATCGGTGCAGTAGTGGCTCGTGCCGGCAATTTCAGCGGCCGGATTTGAGAGGGTTTTGCGGGGCAGCAGGTTATGCTGGATCTCGTCGGCGAGTTGCAGCGCGCTGATCAGCTCGGTGCGGTGGCGCAGCCCCTCGATCATCGAGTTGGTATGCCCCGCGATGACCCCGAATTCATCGCGGGTGGCCACCGGCACCATCTGGGTCAGATTGCCACGGGAGACTTGTTCGAGCACCCGGGTTTCATTGTCGAATAGCAGTTTCAGATTGCGCGAATAGGAAAAGATGAGGTTGACCACAACAGCCAAGAGCACGGTCATGATGAAAAACACCTCCAGCATGACCGTACGCTCCGCTGTTTTTAGCGCGGCCGGATCGCTCTGATCGGCCAGCCAGGCGAAATCGCGGGCGATGATCAGCGCCAGAACGATGCAGATAAGCAGGATCGTGGTGAAGGCGACCAGCGAAAATTTGCGCGTCAGGGGGTAGTATCGGCGGGGCGGGCGCATGCGGGCGTTTATTTCAAGAGCCCGGTAGATGGCGCCGCGCTCCCGGGCGAGGGCCATGTCCAGCCCCATGAAAAAGCCAATGAAGAGACATCCCGACAGCAGGCTCAAGGCGCTGACCAGGTAGAAATCATATACAAGGTTATTGAACAGGCCCACCAAGCCGCCGGCACCCAGGCAGAGCGACACTTCGAGGCTAAACTGCCGGCGGGGCTGGTCCTCGACCGGCGCGGTACGAACAAAACGGCGCATCAGGGCGGGGCGCACCGCCAGGGCGATACCGAAGGCGACCAGGATTGTGGTCCCCAGCGTCACGGGGGACAGGGTCTCAAGGAACGGTCAGACCTGCCCGCCGTAGAGTGTCAGCACGACGACGGCGAAGATATAATGGTAGAGAATGCGCATGATTTCGGGTTGACCTCTATTGGATTTTGATCACGATGAAACTGCCGCTGAATTGTGAAAAAAAGCTGACGCAGCCGCTGCGGTTCGAAAAATAATCGTCGACCGCCACGCGGTTGCCCAGCAGCTGGGCGTGGCCGTAGTCTTCGAAAACCATGATGCCCCCGGGGCTCAGGACCTCCGGGTAGATCCGGCGGATCAGGTAGGCGGTGGAGCGGTAGGCGTCGCAGTCCACGTAGGCCAGTGCCAGACGTTGGATGCCGCTGTCGTCGAAAGTCCGGGTAAAATCGCCCTGCACGAACCGAACGAAGGGAAAGGCCTCGAACTTGGCCTGCACCGCCGCGAAGTCGACCGGATGGGATTGGCTCCAGAACTGGTCGATACCGAACGATTCCTGCGGAAAGGCGCTGAAGGTATCGAACAGATAGAGGGTTTTCGAGACGCCGAACTTTGCAAGCAGCGAGGCCATAAGGTAGCCGCTGTGCCCCCGGAAGGAACCGAATTCGGCAAAATCGCCGTCGATCCCATTGTCGAGCGTATTTTTAAGAAGCTGGCAGAGGTCCATGAAATCGCGAATATCGCACTTTTTTTCGAAGTGCTTTAAAGCCTCCTCGTAGAGGGCGAATACGTCCACCGGATAGCCGGGCAGGGGCGAGACCAGATCGGCCGCCGTGGTCTCGGTATGCCGTTCGAGCGTCGCGTAGCTGTCGCGGGGAAAGGTGACGTATTCGAACGTGAGGCGGCCCAGCACGGGATCCTGCAGAATAAGGCGCGCCACGGCCCCGGTGCGGCGGATGTCCGTGTAGGTGCAGATGACACAGGCATAGACGTCGGGCGTGTCGACACCGGAGGATTCCAACGCGCTCAGGGCCATTCGCCGGGGCGCCATTCCACGGGCCGCCAGATCGGCGCGGATGGCCTCGCTAAAGGGGTCGTCAGGGCCGACAAGCAGGATCGCGCGCTTGCCCGCATCTTTGAAGGCGTTACGGGCCTTTTTGGCCAGGAATTCGACGGCTTCCGATTTGTTGCGGATATGCCAGCGGTTGATCTTTCTTCGGGTTTCGGGCGCCATGGATGGTGTCGGGGCCTTTCCGGGGCTTGTCCGGTGCATGCGCATGCCCTCTCCCTTACTTGATTTGGGGCGCTCTGTAAATTGCGTATCCTCGCAGGGCCGGCCTGTAGCCATCGGACGGTTTTGACAATCAAATGCTGAAGGGGCTATAACCAGCGATCTCGCCGGCCCTCGACGGGGGAGGTGCCCGGCGCAAACCGAAAGTGGGAAACCAATGAAATTTTTCTTGTGTGTCGTCGGGATGGTCATGATTTTCGAGGGGCTGCCCTATTTCGCTTTCCCGCAGAAAATGAAGCACTGGATGCTGCAGATCATGGCCATGCCGGAGGATATCCTGCGCCGCTTCGGGCTGGCCCTGATGGTCGGCGGACTGGCGCTGGTGTATTTCGGGCGGCACGGTTTCTCCTGATGTACGCCCTCGACGATTACGACTTTGACATGCCTGAGGCCTTGATCGCCCAGCAGCCGGCGGTGCGGCGGGACCAGTCCCGCCTGATGACGCTTCACCGGCGGCGGGGTGATGTCGGCCACCACCACTTTTACGAATTGCCGGGGATGCTGGGCGCCGGCGATCTTCTGGTCCTGAACAATACCCG
>JASJCV010000284.1 GCA_030065275.1 Desulfobacterales bacterium
ATGACTGGCTGCGGCGCGACGCGCCCCCGGACTTCCGGCCGGCGCTGCTGCCCATGCGTTTTGCCCGCGACGCGGGCGGTCTAGGCCTGGCGGCGGGATTGGAAGATCTGTGTCGCCGGGCGGCGGATGCCGTGCGCGAAGGTGCGGCCGTCCTGATTCTATCCGATCGGTCGGTGAACCGCGCGTTCGCCCCCATTCCGGCCCTTTTGGCCACCGCGGCCGTTCACCACCACCTCATCCGCGAGGGGCTGCGCACCCGCTGCGGGCTCGTGATCGACACCGGCGAAGCCCGGGAAGTCCATCATTTCTGCTGCCTGCTGGGGTACGGCGCCGGCGCCGTGCATCCCTATCTGGCCTACGCCAGCCTGGCCGACCAGGTCGCCCAGGGCCGGATACCCGACCGTACGACGGCCGAGGCCATCGCCAACTACCGCCGCGCCGCGGCCAAGGGGATTCTGAAAGTCATGTCCAAAATGGGGATCTCGACCCTGCAGAGCTACCGCGGGGCTCAGATTTTCGAGTGCGTGGGCATCGATTCCGATGTGGTCGACCGTTACTTCACCTGGACGCCCAGCCGTATCGGGGGCGCGGATCTCGAGCAGCTGGCGGCCGAGGTCGCACTCCGGCATCGGCGGGGCTTCGATCCGGACGCCATTCCCTCCAGCACCGCGCTGGACCCCGGTGGGAAGTACAAGTGGCGCCGTACCGGGGAGAAACATCAGTACAACCCGCTGACCATTGCCCGGCTGCAGCAGGCCGTGCGCCAGAACGACCGCGAGGCCTGGCGTGAATTTTCAACCCTGGTCGACGACCAAAACCGCGAAGAGGGGCTGCTGCGGGGGCTGATCGACCTGCGGCCGGCCGAAACCCCGGTGCCGCTGGAGGCGGTCGAACCCTGGGAGGCCATTGTCCGGCGCTTTAAAACCGGCGCCATGTCCTACGGCTCGATCAGCCAGGAGGCCCATGAAACCCAGGCCATCGCCATGAATCGCCTGGGCGCCAAGAGCAACAGCGGCGAAGGCGGTGAGGATGCCGACCGTTTCCTTCCCGACGCCAGCGGGGACTGGCGCAACAGCGCCATCAAACAGGTGGCCTCGGGACGTTTCGGCGTGACCATCAACTATCTGGCGAATGCGGTCGAACTGCAGATCAAGATGGCCCAGGGGGCCAAACCCGGCGAGGGGGGGCAACTGCCGGGCGGTAAGGTATATCCCTGGATCGCGGCGACGCGGCATTCGACTCCCTGGGTGGGTTTGATATCCCCCCCGCCGCACCACGACATCTACTCCATCGAAGACCTGGCGCAGCTGATCTACGATCTCAAATGCGCCAACCCCGCCGCCCGGGTCAGCGTCAAGCTGGTCAGCGAGGTCGGCGTGGGCACGGTGGCGGCCGGCGTGGCCAAGGCTGGCGCCGACGTGGTGCTGATCAGCGGCGACAGCGGCGGTACGGGCGCCTCGCCCCAGTCCTCGGTGCGCTACGGCGGACTTCCCTGGGAACTCGGACTCTCCGAAGCTCAGCAGGTGCTCAAGATGAACGGCCTGCGCGACCGGATCGTGGTCGAAACCGACGGGCAGCTCAAGACCGCGCGCGACGTGGCCGTGGCCTGCCTCATGGGAGCCGATGAGTTCGGCTTTGGTACGGTGTCGCTTGTCAGCCTGGGCTGCATCATGATGCGCGTCTGCCATCTTAACACCTGCCCGGTGGGCATCGCCACCCAGGATCCGGAGCTGCGGAAAAAATTTACCGGCCGTCCCGAACACCTGGAAAATTTCATGCGGTTCGTGGCCGAGGATCTGCGTTCCATCATGGCCGCGCTCGGGTTCCGGCGGGTGGCGGACATGGTCGGGCGCATGGACCGGCTGGGCATGACCGGGGCCCTCGACCACTGGAAAGCCCGGGGGCTGGATCTATCCGGGATTTTGCACGCGCCGGAAATACCGCCGGCCGTGGCGCAGCACTGCGTCCTCTTGGACACCCGGCCGTCGCCGCCGGCCTTGGATGACGGATTGATCCGACAGCTGCAGCCGGCGCTGGAAGAGGGGACACCGATGACCCTGGAAATCGCCGTGCGCAACGTGGACCGCACCGTGGGTACCACCCTGAGTCATGAAATCGCCAGACGTTACGGCGACGCCGGCCTGCCCGCCGACACGATCGTCTTGCGGGCCACCGGGACGGCGGGCCAGAGTTTCGCCGCTTTCGGCGCGCCGGGATTGAGCATCCATCTGCAGGGGGAAGCCAACGACTATTTCGGCAAAGGGCTTTCCGGCGCCCGGCTCAGCATCCGCCCCCGGACGGGCGACACCACCCGGGCCGAGGAAAATATCGTGGTGGGCAACGTGGCCCTCTACGGTGCCACCGCCGGCCAGGTTTTTATCCGCGGGTGTGCGGGCGAACGCTTCGGGGTGCGCAACAGCGGCGCCGAGGCGGTGGTGGAAGGCATCGGTGATCACGGCTGCGAATACATGACCGGCGGGCGGGTGGTGGTGCTGGGACGCACCGGGCGCAACTTCGCGGCCGGTATGAGCGGCGGGATGGCCTACGTGCTCGACCCGGACGGCCGGTTCGCCGCCCACCGCTGCAACCGGGAGATGGTGGATCTCGAAGCGGTCGAAACCGAGGACGACGTCGCGGGCCTGCACGACTTGATCACGCGGCACCGTGATCTGACGGAAAGCGTCGTGGCGGCGCGCATCCTGGCGGACTGGGACGCCAACCTGCCCCGATTCGTCAAAGTGATGCCCGTGGAATACAAGCGCGCCCTCGAAAAACTAGCCACCGAGGCGCAGGCTTCAAATCCCGCGGGCACCCAGCCAGATGCGCGCGCAATCAAGACCGCCACCCGGACGGTTTCGTAACGCCTTCGCGATTCGGTTGACGAAACCCGATGGACGAGGCGGCCATCGGGTCCGCCGCAAAGGCGCGGCATAACGCGTAACACCGCTATTGATCCGCCCCGGGCGGATCGGATGCGTTGGCGAGACCGTCAGAAGGAAACGGCACGATGGGAAAACCAACCGGATTTAAAGAATTCCAGCGCGAAACCGCCGCACGCCGGCCCGCGGCCGAGCGCGTCCAGGATAACCGTGAAATCTACGAGGAGTTCCCCGAAGAGAAGCTGATTCAGCAGGCGGCCCGCTGCATGGACTGCGGCGTGCCCACCTGCCATTCGGGCTGTCCGCTGGGCAACCTGATTCCGGACTGGAACGATCTGATCTACCAGGGGCGTTGGCGCGAGGCCCTGGATCAGCTGCTGCTGACCAACAACTTTCCGGAGTTCACCGGCCGTCTGTGCCCCGCACCCTGCGAGGAAGCCTGTGTCCTGGCCATCAACGAACCGGCCGTGACCATCGAGCTGATCGAAAAGGAGATCATCGAACGCGCCTTCCGGAAGGGCTGGATACGCCCCGAGCCGCCCGAGAGCCGCACCGGGAAAGCGGTGGCTGTCATCGGATCGGGACCGGCCGGGCTGGCCTGCGCCCAACAGCTCAACCGGGTCGGCCACCGGGTCACCGTGATGGAGCGGGACGACCGCATTGGGGGGCTCCTGCGCTATGGTATCCCCGATTTCAAGCTTGAAAAGCACATTCTGGACCGCCGGCTGGATCTGATGCGTGCCGAGGGCATTGAATTCAAGCCCGGGATTGACGTGGGGCGCGACGTCGGTGCCGACGAACTGGCCCACTTCGACGCCATCGTCTTCTGTATCGGCGCCACGGTGCCCCGTGATCTGCCGATTCCGGGCCGCGAGCTGGACGGTATCCACTTCGCCATGGATTTTCTGACCCTGCAAAACCGCCGTGTGGCCGGCGACCGGATCGAACCGCCGGAGTCCCTGCCCCTCACCGCCCAGGGCAAACACGTCATCGTGATCGGCGGCGGCGACACCGGCAGCGACTGCATCGGCACCTGTCATCGCCAGGGGGCGCTGAGCGTTACCAACTTCGAACTCCTGCCCCGCCCCGAAGCAGACCGCCCCGAAGACCAGCCCTGGCCCTTCTGGCCGCTGCGCCTGCGCACCAGCAGCTCCCACGAGGAGGGCGGTGAGCGCCAGTGGTCGATCATGGCCAAAGCGTTCAACGGCGCCGAGGGGCGCGTGGCGTCGGTCACCACCGTGGACGTCGAATTCCGGGCGGAAGGCGGTGGCCCTCCCGAATTACACGAGATCGCCGACAGCGCGCGTGAATGGCCGGCCGACCTGGTCCTGCTGGCCATGGGCTTTACCGGGCCCGAGGCCGACACCCTGGCAAGCCGGTTCGGTCTCGCCCCGGACGATCGCGGCAACCTGGCCACGGCGTCGTTCCATGCCGTCGCCCACCCGGGTCTGTTCGCCGCCGGCGACGCGCGTCGCGGCCAGTCGCTGATCGTCTGGGCCATATCCGAAGGCCGCGAAGCCGCCCGGAAGGTGGATCTCTACCTCATGGGCGCGACACGCCTGCCGGCGAAAGGCTGCTGCGATTTACCGCGCGGGTGATTGACCCTGCGCGGCGTCCCGTTAACGCGTCAGGCGGGCCCGCGCTCGGGGCCTGGCCGGCCTCGGCCTCCTTACTTGCGGGGGGGGCTCACGGGATTGGCGGGAATCAAGGAAAATGCCGTCGCGGCAGCGGCATTCGGGCGGATTGGGCCTGCGGCCGGCAGGGTTGGCCGTCCCGTCGCCCAGCGGGTTACAGCGACAGTGCCATCCGGCGGCCGCTCGGCCCGGACCGGATGAGGATCACTACTAATTCGCGGCTTGACACGGACAATCCTTTTCTGGTGAAATGGCATTGATGACCGTTGAATTTCCCATCGTCGTTTCCAATCCCCTGCTGCCGCGGCCGTTGGCGGAAGCCTACCGCACGGCCGTGCGCCAGGCCTACGTTGTCCCGGCCGCAGCCGCCCCTATCGGTATGCCCATCGTGCACGCCGACACCGTCACCATCTCCGAGGAAGGGCGGGCGGCTTACCGCCGGATGGTCGAAGGCACCGCCTGAGGCCTTTTCCTGCGTAGAACATCCTCATCGATGCCGCTTTCCCCCGCAGGCCTCGATCACAGACCGGCCATCGGCCTTCACAACCCATATAACGAATCGATCCGCTGCCCG